>JANQHN010000363.1 GCA_028282665.1 Phycisphaerae bacterium
CACGCCGAATGCATACCGGCCGACCAGGTTACGAGAATAAATGCCAAAGTATTTCAGACCACTCGTTGGTGGGTCAAATTCAAGGCTGTGACTCGCTCCTATTTCGCAGCCCTCGTTACCGATCGCGCATTCGGTGAAAATCACTCGGACGCCATCGGGTAGATCGGTTAACGCCTGGGAACCGCAACCGGACTGCTCACTGGAATAACACTCCTCGTCCTGCGGGACAAAAGAGAATTCATTGTCGCCCTCGACAATCAAAAACTCATCCGTTCCATATTGCTGAGTAAACGTCAGGAAGTTCCCATCAGCGGTTCCTACGATCCCTACGCCCGAAACACGCTCCGGCCAAGTGAATCCGCCATTGGTGATGGTTTCACGAGCAGCCTCGACAGCCCGGCGGGCGTTGATACGCCCATAACCGTACTTGTCGCTTCGGCTCGTGATACTGCCATAACCGGCATCCTCAGGCGAAATCTGGTCAGCGGTATGCTCGATGATGAGTCGAACGTCCGTCGCCGTAAGCAGTTGGTTACTAGAAAGAATCAAGCCCGCAACGCCGGCGGCCACTGGGCAAGCGCCCGAAGTCCCGCTGAAGTCGTTGGTATACCGGCCTTCGGAATCGAGGTTGGGAAACCCGAAATCATCGAAACCTGCCTGGTTGTAACCGTCCTCCGCATAACCGAAAGCGTCGGTATTGTCGGTTGTCACGAGGAACTCTAAATCGCCCTCATCGCCACTAGGAGCCAAAATGTTGATAAACCGGCCGTAATTGCTGTACGAAGCCCGACTGTCCGCACTGTTGCTGGCTCCAACGCCGATCACTGTCGGTAAACTGGAAAGATCGGATCCCTCATCGTTCTCAACATCATCATTACCGGTCGCAAAGAGAATCACCATGCCGTACGGCCTGTCGTCAATCACACGTCCCTCGTTGAAAGCGGTTTCAATCGCATCGACAACCACACTTGGATTCGGACGGGGCAATCCCCAACTATTGATGTGTACGTCGACGCTTTGCTGACGGGCAAACGTGAAGACACTCGCGACCTCGAAGTCCGTCAATGGCTGCGACAGGCCGCGCGAAGCAGTAAAACGAGCCTGGTGAGAAACGCCTCGCACACCAAACGTGTTAGAGGCTGCAACCGCAAGACCCAGGACTGATGTACCGTGACGGTCTCCAATAAGCTTCGGGCGCGGATCGGTATAACCTTCCGCGTTGGTTTCGAGGGATGCGTCCTGTCCCTCACCAATATAGTTGTCGCGAAGATCTTCATGAAAGACATCCACAGCGTCATCAAAAATACCGAACAAGACGTCCTGACCACCGGCGGTTAACCAAGCGCCATCGGCCTCGATGACCTCCAGGTGCCACTGTTCGTCAATGTATTCGTCCTGCGCACCGGCAAATTGGTGCTTGCGAATCGGAGAAATCAGGTTCGGCTGTGCCCATTTGACGTGCGGTTCGCTGCTCATCCGCTGAGCTAAGGGTATCTCGTCACCAAGCTTGTTCACGTCGGCGAGATACATGTTCGGAACGCCTTGGCCCTTGCGAACATCGATTAACCCGTACTGTGTAATGAGGTTACCGAGTGTTCCCTCGGGCGCATCACTCTTGAGCCGGAAAACCAGCTGACCGGAAGGTATTACCGGCGTATCGTCGTAACCCTCGAAGTAGTAAATCGGACGAACTTCCTCGATGTTCTCATCGGCGGAAATGCGCTCGCGACGCTCAATACCGGTATCCGCAACAATAAGCTTTTTAAGGCCCACCCCCGGATCGCTCCAGATGTTCTCGAGCACACCGCGCCGCGTCGTGGAAAGCCTTCGCGCCGTGCCTTCCGTCTCGGACACGTTCTTAAGAAAGACCGCAAGCTCGGAATCCGACTTCACCATGCGATATTGCGAACCGTCGGGCTTTATGTAAACGGGGTCATCCGCCTGCGCGGTGCCGATCAGAAAGGCGACAAAAAGCGTCGCGACCCCAGCGCGAATGAACCACTGCCGACTTGACCGAAAGCCACGAGTACGGACCATGAGCAATCTACCTTTCACTTGACCAAAAAACTAACCCCGGCCTTCGCCGGAGATCCGCGGTGCCGTGACGCAATCGCCCCAGCATCTTTGGAAGGAAGAACGCGGCCTGTTCTTGTTGCGGCAAGTCACGTTCCACGAGGATGACACCATCATTCGGATGTACCGTACCCTGACCCCACGAAATGGAGCAAGGCTACTTCCCGCGATTGTCCGGGGGGCAATCCCCCGTCGTCGCATACTATTGTTGGAAAGGGCAAATGACCTGTCAAGTTGTAGGCTGAGTTTAGTGCACGGAAATCTTGCCCAGAAAGGTAGTTACCTCAGGTTTGACGCCCGCCGGGCCAGGGTCCACGCGTCATGCGCGGCTGCTTCGAACATGACCCACCGGACGATGCGCGGTAAATCGTTTTCCTGCAAATAGCCCGCCACAGAGGCCAGCGAGACCGCTGCAGCGTCCTCCAAAGGATAACCGTAAACGCCGCAACTAATCGCCGGAAACGCGATCAAATTGCAGCGATGCTCCGAGGCCAGTGTCAACGAGGATCGATAACAACTGGCAAGCAAATCCGGCTCGCCATCATCACCGCCCTGCCAAACCGGTCCCACAGTGTGGATCACGTACTTCGCAGGCAAACCGTAAGCCCGCGTGATTCTCGCTTCGCCTGTGGGACATCCTCCAAGATTACGGCATTCTTCGAGAAGCTGAGGCCCCGCCGCACGATGAATTGCACCATCAACACCGCCACCTCCCAACAAATGGGTATTCGCCGCGTTCACGATGACGTCCACATTCTGTGTCGTTATATCACCCTTTACGATCTCGACCCTCTTTTGCATCGCACGCCATCCTTCCGTGCTTGTGACAAGATCATGGAACTTCCTCGCGGTCGTCGAGGCCGAACGTATCTAAAAATACGCCGATAAAATACACCTTCCAAATGGACAATCCGTATATCCAAAGTGTATCACATAACATGGGACCATCGAGCTACTGCTGGAACCTCGCGCTAGCTACACATAGGGCGCGAATCACATCTAAAACTCACTCGACATCTGCAGGTTTCGTGGCCGAGCTTCGATCTGTGCGAATGTGTATTCCATCTCCACTTCATCTTGACAAGCCACTGCAAACCCTTTCAAGTTGCTTCACCGTTTCTCTAGGACATGAAACCGTCGGCGGTGGCTCGTTAGCTATCGCTCACATGTCGGTTTTGAGTAAATAACAGCGGTATCTTTCGACTGGATCTTTGTAACGGAAATTCCAATTGGGACGCCGTACTTAGCAGCACCTCGTTAGCGAACGGTCTATCCGATCATGGAAAACAGAAAACCGACTTCGGCGCGGCTTAGGAAGCAAATCAGCGTGGTAGACAAATTGAAGACGCGAATGGCGGTTGCCCTGCTGGTTGTCGGCGTTCTCGCCCTCGTGCAAGGGTGCCGGCGAACGATCATCGATGCATCCGATCGCTCAGTGTACGCCCTTATCGAACAACGCCAAAAAGACGCTCTTGGTGAAAACAGTGACGTATACGTGGGCAATGAAGATGGGCGAATTGCCCATTCCGGGCAAATGTACGAGTACGTGCCCAGCCGAGTGGATTCCACGCTGCCGGAAGAGTTTCGTTCGAAACCCCTGACCAAAGACCCTATGACGCCGGAAGCGGCTCAAGATAAACCCAAAGACTGGTCCAACGCAACCGATGATCCGCCGGTGTCAAAAGCGCCCGATTCGGTTAAGTCAATGAGTCTTGAACAGCCGACCGAAACGGTAGTTCAACCATCGGAGAAAAAAGTAGAAACCGAAGTTCCCTCCAAGTCCGAGTCGCCATCTGGAGGCATTAACGACCTCGACGAACTCTTCGCTGGTGACCCTGATGAAATGTTGGCCCAGTCGGACCGCATATTCTCGGATGAAGAACTCACGGATGTAACGGTTATGGGTCTGAGTAACGTGCTTGCCTACGCCAATGCTCGCGCGCGTGAACTTCAAGAAGCCAAGGAAGACCTTTACCTCGCCGCACTGGACCTCACGCTTGAGCGACACCTATGGACACCTCAATGGGTCGGCAGCATTCAATCCGAATACGCCAATTACGGTCAAGTTCGCGATTTCGATCAGGCGATGAGCGCGGTCGCCCGAGCGTCGGTTTCTCAGCGATTGCCTTATGGGGGCGAAGTTTCGGCCCAAATCGTCAACACGTTAATGCGAGACCTTGGCAGGCACATTACTTCCGGCGAAACAGGACAATTCATCCTCACCGCAAATCTGCCACTCTTGCGCGGCGCCGGCCGCGTTGCCTTGGAATCCCGTTACAGCGCAGAGCGAGACTTAATTTACGCAGTACGTTCCTACGAACGGTTCCGCAGGTCATTCCTCGTCAACATCGCGGCCGACTACTTCAACCTGCAAAGCGCCAAAGCGAACATCACCAACGCTTACAAGAGCTACGAATCCCGTCACGACAATTTCAAGCGAGCCCTCGCGTTCCGACAAGCTCAGGGCAAACGATATACCGATGTATTGGAAGCGCCGCGCGCTTACTCAAGTTTCCTCGATGCGGAGGCGACGCTAGTGAGCGCAAAGGAAAACTACGCCACCTTGCTTGACCGGTTCAAGATTCGCCTGGGAATGGCCGTCGAAGAGTTGATAGACGTCGTCGATCAAGACGAGGACAAGGAATCTGCTTCGATCGAAAATCTGCTCGTGGATGTCGTGGAAGAGATGGCTACGCAAGTGGCCGTTCGCGCCCGCCTGGACCTGCTAAACAGCAACGATCGAGTCGATGATGCGCGCCGCGGCGTGTTCGTCACGAAGAACCGCATCCTGCCCGACCTCGACATCACGGGTAGCGCATCCATGGCCACCAATCCCAATGAGTCGGATTCGCTCTCTTACAACACAGAGCGGGCTACCTGGCGTGGCTCAATCGAACTGCGCATAGACGACCGCATGAATGAGCGCAACGATTATCGCGCTTCGCTGATCAACGTGAGGCGGGCGGAACGTCGATACAACGAACTCGTTGATAACGTCAGACTTGACGTCCGTCGTGCATTACGCCGTATCGCGCAGCAGGAAAATCTTAAAACGATTCGCGCAATTGACGTGCTAAACAACGAGAAGCGATTCGAATCAGCGACTGCTCGATTCCGGGAAGGCTTAATTACGAACCGTGACGCCATTGAAGCCGAGAACGACCTGTTGCGGGCGCGCGATCAATATGCTGGGGCGGTCGCCTCTTATCGTCAGGCGATTTTGGAATTTCGTCGCGATACGGGAACGCTTCGCGTTGATGAAAACGGGCGATGGACCACGGAGTTCATACCACCGATCGAAGACGCGAATGACGACGATTAGCGCTTGATGCATAACATCGAGCCGATCTGCGCATCTATGATTCTCGGATGGCGTACAAGACGGGACATTTTATTACATGCGCGTGATTGTTGCCCGGTCAGTAACGGCGTTATCCTGTTTTAGGCTCATCTTTCGGTCAACGAAACATCTAAGGCGCATTCACAGGAAATAAGGCCCCAAGCAGGCCGACAAGTCGGAGATCCCATGAGCACAGCAACCACGCCACCACCAACTTCGACACAATCGAACGTCGAAACGCGCATCGATGTGTCGCCCGCATCTAAACGCCGCAAGCCCGTGGGAACGATCATCTTGATCGTCTCTATTCTGGTGATTGGAGGTGGGTTTGGTGCAAACTACGCGTACCAACGCGTACAGGCTTCGCAAGAACAGGAGATGGTGGACAAACACACCGTAGGTCGACGCAGCTTTACGGTCTCCTTAAAAGAAAAAGGCGAACTCAAAGCGGCCCACTCCGAGCAGGTGAAGTCTGAAGTCGAGGGACGTTCCACGATCATCTCTTTGATCCCCGAAGGCAGTCGCGTCGAGAAAGGCGATCTCCTGGTGGAACTCGCCAGCGATGAAATTGACGATCGCATCCAGCAGCAGGAGCTAAACGAGGCGGCAAAACTGCTTGCGTTTGAATCCGCTGAAACCGATCTGGAGATTCAGCGCGATCGCAATGCCAGCGACATCCGCAAAGCACAGCTCCAGGTCGAACTCGCGGAACTCGCAATGCGCAAATATGACGAGGGTGACTACATTCAGGCCAAAAAAGACGCACAGATCGCCATCGATCAGGCGAAAAGCCAGCTCGAACAACGCCAGGAGGACTTCGAGGCCGCCAAAAAATTGTTCGCGGGGAACCACATCACGAATGCTGAATATCAGGCGGACGAATTCGCTTATGAGCAGGCGTTATGGAATCTTGAAAAGGCCAAGCTAGCCAAGGATGTTCTCGAACTATATACGCACATTGCCGATCGACGTCAGAAGGAATCCGACGTCGAGGAAGCCAAAAAAGAGCTCGAACGAATCAAGAAAAACGCGGAAGCTCAAGAAGCTCAAAAGGTCGGCGCTCATTCCGCACGACGTCGCGAACTCGAAATCACACGGGAACAGTTGGACAAATTGCGACGCCAGAAAAAAAACTGCACCATCGTCGCGCCCTCACAGGGTTTTGTCGTTTATGGTGAAGCTGGCGAAATGCGTTACTGGCGTGGGGACAATCAGATTCGCGAAGGTGCCACAGTATACGAACGGCAGGTGCTCATCACCCTGCCGGACACATCCACCATGGTCGTGAGCGCGAGAATCCACGAGGCTAAGACATCACGCATCAACATCGGACAACCGGTATTGATTACGGTTGAAGGTCTCCCCGGACGTCAATTTACGGGTACGGTGACGAAAATCGCCCAACTCGCCGATTCGCAGAATCGCTGGCTCAACCCAGACCTTAAAGAATATGAAACCGAGGTTACATTGACGGAGGCGGATTCGGCGCTTAAACCCGGTGCGACAGCACACACCGAGATCCTCATTGAGGAAGTCAGCGACGTCGTCGCGGTCCCTACGCAATGCGTTTATTCAAAACTGGGGCACCGATTTGTTTTTGCCTATGACGATGGCGAGGTCACGCCTGTCGAAATTCAACTCGGTGCGACCGGAACGGAATGGGCCGAGGTGAAAAAAGGTCTGGCCGTGGGCGATCAAGTCCTTCTTGCCCCCAAAGATGAACATCGCCGCCTTATCCCCGAGGTCGAGCCGATTCTCGCTCCAAAACTT
>JANQHN010000372.1 GCA_028282665.1 Phycisphaerae bacterium
TTTTTCTCCCCGCCCGTTAGGGCGGACGAACGTCGCCTGACAAATCGGACATTCGTATATAAATTCAACCGTAACGAATATCCGTCCCCCACCCCGGAAACGGGGTGGGGCACCCGGCCGAGTATCTATCTATGAATTCCCTCATAACAAACGAACGCATGTAAATTTCTCTCAATTACGATCGCCCCAATCTCTACGAACGACTCGTCCGCCCTGCCGGGCGGTGGGTTCTTAAAAACATTTGCCAACCAGGGGCTTGCTTCGCTGCGCCCCTGGCTAACATCGTCCGCCCTCCGGGCGGGAAGGCGCATCGTTGACGAATGCATTTGTCCTTTCGAATGTCAACGCAGATCGTTCGCATTATCCGGTCCACACAGCGGCGCCTACCAGCTCAAGCTGTATGTCGTGATCTTTGATGATCGACCCTGCTTCATGACTGTACGTTTATCCCTCGAAACCTACCTGGCCGTTTTGTTTTATAATCATGCTTTTCGGCTGAACTCGAGTCGTTCCCTCTTCGCCCGGTAGGGCGAACGACGTTAGCCAGGGTGCGCGGGTCGCGTAGCGACCAAGCCCCTGGATCGAGTGCCTCACAAAAATTCCTCCCCGCCCGGAGGGCGGACGAACGTTGCCGGATCAATGGAACGTTCGTATACGAATTCACCCATGACAAACATCCATCCCCCATCCCGAAACGGGGTGGGGCATCCGTCAGGCGTTCATCTATGAATTTCCTCATAACAAACGAACGCATACGGATTTTTCCTAATCACGAACGCCTCAATTCTACGAACGATTCGTCCGCCCTCCGGGCGAGGAAACGTACCCTCGACACCTGACACTCGGGCGGGAAACCTTGCATTGGACTAACGGCCATTGATCCTTGCGCACATCCTCGACAAACGCGAGGAGTGCCCGCTCCGTCTTCGTAGGGGCAAGCTTTGGGGTTTTAAAGTGCTTTTTAAAAGATGTTTCACGTGTAGAGGATCGTGGTTTTTTACGTGGGGTTCGTGGGGGCGGGATAGTGGTCGATAGTTGCAGGGTTTCTGGGGAAACCAAAAGAAAACGACGAGGTCCGCGTTAGGAACCCCGTCGCTTCTTTTAAGTTTTTAGATGTTGATTATCCGAGCTTACGGATAGATCAGCGAGTCGGTCGACGAGTGGTAGCCCGGACCGCTGCCGAAGACATCCTGACCCGGATATGGAGGATCCGCAGCCTCTCCCGGAGGTAAACCGTGAATACGGTTGTAACCATCTTGATCCCAAGTGGCTTGGCCATCGATCAGGGTATAAATGTTGTCGTTGTCGATACCGACACACGGGATACGCTCGAAAGTCACGTGACCGTCGGCGAAGAGGCACTGCTGACCTTCGCCAGTGCCGGTACCACCGTGGTTGGCACTGTTGAACCCGCGCCAACGCTTGGGCGAGTCATCCAGGTCGAGAGGGCCATCCTGCCCAATATCCCAGTTCGGGTTGCTGGTGAGAGTATAGAACGGTCCCTTATCCGCGGCGAGTACCTGGCGGTTATCGGCACCTTCACGCGCGCGGGTATCTTTAGGGCCAAACGGAACCTGGTAGCCGTAGCTGATAGTTCCCCAGCTTTCAAAATCGTAGTACAGATCGAGATTTTCGGTCTGATCAGGTTCATCGCCACTACTGGGGCAAACGAATTGTTTGACGGTGACATCGCCACTACGAACTAGCATCCAATACGCACGAGTCGTTGACAGAGTCGTTGAACCGCCAATCTGGCCGGTGTTCTTCAGGCTCTGGGCACGACGGATGTTGGGCTGGCCGACGACGCTGAGGTACTCGATACCACCGTTATCGATCAGGGTGTCCTTGAAACCCGGAATCATCCAGTTCTCGAAGTTGTCGTTCGCGTACAGCTTAGCCGAAGTGCCGATACCTTTGAGGTTTGCGGCACAAACCAAACGTTTGCTCAACTCGCGAGCGCGCGAAAGGCTCGGCAACAAGATCGAGATCAGCAATGCGATGATCGCAATCACGACCAGCAGCTCAATCAGAGTAAAACCAAATTTCTTACGCCTCACGGCGAAACCTCCTGTGTCCTTGAGACACGTTGTTTTGTTGACCCGCAAAGCGCCCGCAGCGTTGCGCAACCGAACAATCCATGTCCAGTTCCATCCAGCCCACCCCAAGTTACGTTGGATGGCAAAACTTCAGGCACCTTGCGGGATCAACGGCACTTCGTACCCACTAAAGTACGACGTACCTTGCCCACTACGAAACTTAACCTTCGGACCTGCCGCATCCCCGAGCGCACAAGCCCAAACGACTTTGCATACGAAATACAAAGAGACCAAAAACCAACTTAATAGGGTGCTGAAACGTGCCAGTGTCACTAGCGCCGACGACACGCACAACGTCCTAATAGTTGCACAACGCGTGCCAGCACCACCCGGATCGATATCAAAACGCTCTGGATGGATGCAGGTTCAGAATGTCGGTCGGTTAAACGGATGGGACGCGGAGGCTGGTATGGATGAGAGCGATCGAGTTTATTGATTTTGGATTATGATAGCGATATCAATGGTATTTGCTCGCTCCGCCTAACCACATGCGATTGCATGCAGAGACGTCCTCTACCTATCCAACCGTTAATCAGTCTACCCGGACTTGTAAGGAATGTCAATGTTTTGTCGATGTTTTTAACGCCGGTTAAGTGATTCCAGCGTAGTCGGTTCGCAAGAATGACAACGAGAGAATAAATGAGCAGTTTAAGATTAATGGGTGGAATAGGTGATTAGGGTAGAATTTGCTCTACGTCGATACTACGCAACACGGCCATCCCCAGCCCTTTTCGGTGTGCAGTGGCCAATTGGAGCAAGTATTCAACGTGGTCAGGCAATCTTGACAGGCGATGCTTCTTTCGAATTCCGTTTAGAAGAGTCAAGCCGATCGAGTCTCCTGCTACGGGATCTTGGGTAAGCAATAAGGTATTAGCGATTTCGACGTTGTCATCGTTCGGGATAGGGCCGTCTTTAAAGACGACGCGCAGCGCGTCCACGATGCAAAGACGAAGTTTGTTGCGGATTTGCGGCAAGGCGACGATGTCAGCGACGTATGGATTACAGCCGTTGTCATGAAATCGGGCCGGGTGTTTGATCAATCCGTGGGAAAGGTTTTTCAGACAGCCGGACATCCCCGCAATGTTGTGCGTCTTCAGAAACGGAACGTTGATTAATGCGGTGATTTGCCCCATAATTCTCGTCAGGTTGTCCTTACCGCTGCCAAAGTCGGTCTCATACTCTTCGAATCCTTCGAGCGGTGCCCTTGTTTCAAACAGCAACGGCAGGGCGGGGGGAGGCTCAATCAAGACGATTTGCTCTTCGCGCCAGCCAGCCTCAATGATGGATTGGACGATCAATTTTCCCAGTACGAGGCTCGTTGCGAGCTGTTCCTGACCCGATCGATTGAACTTGATGCCAATGATGTCATTGGATTTGAGGAGTTTTCTCCATGCCTGAGTAGGCGTGTCCGTACGCATAAGCCGGCGTAGCGATTGGGATAACATTTCTCTACAGATTGGTTCGTGGACTGTCGTCTGGACAACAGCATGAGGAAAAGTAGCGCGCGTTACTCGCGTCGGAGCTTGCCCTGGTTCGACGTGCAGCGGGGGTTCTTTGGATTCATCGGCTTTCAGCGGTGCTTGCAGGCAACTTGTGCCAATCGCTGCACCGGCCAACCGTAGGAAATCACGCCGGGTGGTCATGCATCTGTCTGTTCGGTAATCCGCCATCAGGGGCGCCTCGTTCGTCATGCCTGTCTCGATTCTAGAGCAAGCTCTAGCCAGGCGTAGTGTCCGACACCGTGTTTCGTGCTGCCGGAAAGTCGGCTTTGAACGCTACGTTTGGATTGAAACTGCTATAGCCACGAGCATGTGAATTGCGCTCAAATTGCGCACGTCAACAAAGCCCTCGTTCGTTGTATCGGCTGAACCTGTGGGGAGACTTGGAGGCTGTGCCGTTGGAACCGGCGAATCGGGGCAAATAGGGATGTGACTGAAAAATGCGACGAGGCTGAGAACCCAGTGCAGGGGATTCAGCCTCGTAGATCCCGTGGCAATGTATGATGCGACTTAAGACCAATCGTCGTCGCGACGCGCATTAATCTCGAAGATCGACTGCGTTTTTAGCAGCGTCATTTCTTCAGGGAAGACGTGAAATGCGTGTACATGGAATTCGCTGTCACGAGCGTCGTAATCGATGAACGTAAATGGTACCATCCCATCGTGAGCCCAATGCTCGAATTGGACGAAAATGCCTCGATTCCGCCCATAATGCAGGTAGTCGCGGTGAGTCGCGGGAAACAGCTGGGGCGTCATTCGTTCGACCTGGGTCGACAAGAGATAGCGGCCACCCTGAGAAAACGATTGTGTGTGATCGCGCTCGCCACGGAACCGGAAAGACGTTGCTAAACCCACCTTCGGCAAAGAGTCGTTATCGTCAGTAATCAGTTCGGTAAGGACGCTGTCTTCGTGTTGCAAAGAAACGACGTGCGACAGGCCTATCACCCAGATCTCGGCGCTATATTTCCTTTGCTGAATCCGTTTGACTTGGTGAATTCCAAAAAATTCCGGATGAATAGCACGCTGGTATAAGCAAAAATGAAGATCGTCAACTCTCTGTCTAGTTTGTCCTCGTTCCACGATATCCTCGATATCCTCAATGTTTGGTCTTTGTTTATGTGCGACAAGCTGTCAGCGAACTAGCATTATAACGCTCACCAAACCACATTCCATGAATAAATCTGTGCGTGAATGCTTTTTTTAGCTTTACATTGTCCTATCTTAACCTTTTTTTATGAAAGAGGATACAAGAAAGTTGCTGTCTAGTGGAATCAGCAAGCTCGACTGACGTCAGGCATTGTTCCAGTAGAATTTCACAGGTAAGGTAGCCAGCGCAGATTCGAAATCACACGCATTGAACGTTTGCGAATGGCCTGTATAATCTGCCGTTCTATGCATTCTAAAACGTTTTTACAGGTTGGCTTGTTCGCTCTTCCCATTGTGATGTGGACTGGCTACATTCCTGCTGTAAACGTTGAAGTGCAAGATGTTCTCGCCGACTGCACCAAACCGATCACACCGGAATCAGAATCGGAAGATGGAGACCATCCGGAGTCGATTCCCGCTCAGGGAGGAAACCTTGATTTTGCCTCCTGGGCTCCTGATGGGCAGTTGAGGGTCTTACGCCAGCCTACAAAAGTGCGTAGTGGCGGCAGTCAGGACGATGATTTAACCAAGGCTTCACCAAAGCCGCATTTCATTCCCAACCGTTTGGGGCGGGCCATACAGCAAAGTCGCTGTGAAAGCGTCAAACTCCATATCACTGCCAGGCCTATTGTGCCACAGGCACCACCATGCCCATCGTTTTCCAGCCGTTCGCTTTTTTGATGACAAACAGATTAGTGCGCGTGTATTGAGTCGGCAGTTTGACGTCGTGGTTGTGGCATTTGAAGCCCTCAACTAAGCAAGATTCAAAGTCGGCTCGTTATCCGCGCTTCGAAACACTGACCAATGCGGGCGTTGGGTTCGTGCGAACCCGTGCTCATCTGGAGGAGAATTTCTTATGAACGATCAGAATCGCACCATCAAGTGGGTGGCTGTCGTCGTCTTGGTGGCGGTGGCCATTGCCGTTCTTTATCCGCCACAGCAAAAGTTGAAGGGCGGAATCGATCTCGTAGGTGGGTCGAGTTTGCTTTTCGATATCGACACCACAGGCCTGGATACTGTAGAGCAACGCGGATTGGCCGAACGCGTTATGAAGATTCTCAAACAGCGCGTAGACCCTGGTTCGCAAAAGAATTTGGAGTGGCGACCGGTCGGAAATACAAGGCTTGAGATTCGAATGCCTCGTCCACCGCAACAAGTGCTCGAACGACGCGAGCAGTTCAACACGGCCATCAACCGTTTGGAGGCGATGAACGTTAACCGGCGCGAGATTGAGGCTGCGATTAGCA
>JANQHN010000083.1 GCA_028282665.1 Phycisphaerae bacterium
TCTATATCGTCCCCGGCACGGATCAACAATTCCATGAGAAGATTGATCGCCTCGGGCGAACCGATCATAGCCAGGCATTGGAGCGCCCCCATCCGGACTTCGGGATAATCCGGCATCTTGGGATAGAGATCCGCGATGAAATCCACAGTCGTTTCGTCCGAGATCTCTGCCAGTGCCTCGAACAACAACAGTCGTGTGGACGAGAAAAAGTCATCGTCATCGGGATACGAGACGGTCAACGCTTCCCGCAATTCGAATTGAACTGCGGAATCGATCATCCCTTCATCCAGCCAAGCCATCAACCGTGACCGAGCCTCTTCGTACTCCGGATGCTCGTCATCTTGCAGCTTGCTCACAACATCCTTGAAATCGTCGCCTTTGATTCGAGTCACCGCGTTATCTCCAGGAAGGGTTTATAGCAAATAGGCGCATTGTATGCCTCCGCATGTAAGCGGCTAGTACGCATCACAAATTCAAAATCCCCGCGTCACATAATGCAATACATAATAAAGCAATGCTCATCTTCACAGCATTACGTTTTCAAGGGATCGTGCGATGCGCACAAAAAACCCGATCACAAGGATCGGGAGTGAATTGTTGTTGTGTAAACGAATCGACTCGTCAGCGATTTAACGTTTCGAGAACTGGAAGCGCCGACGAGCGCCGCGCTGCCCGTACTTCTTTCTTTCGACCCTACGAGGATCGCGGGAAAGCAAGCCCTGCTCTCGGAGCTTGGGCTCATGAGCGGGATCGGATTTTGCCAAGGCACGAGCAAGACCGAGTGTGATCGCCCCGGCCTGGCCGGTAATACCTCCACCTCGGACGTTCACGAAAACGTCAAACGCCTTCTCAGTCTCGGTGACCTTGAGCGGCTCGCGGACTTGACCGCGATGAACGTCAACGCAGAAAAACTCCGTCATTTCTTTCTTGTTGACGATGAACTTACCCTCGCCCGGTTTGATGCGAACGCGAGCAACCGCAGCTTTGCGACGACCGGTACCCCAGATGTAGGGGTTGTTGAACTTACGCGCACCCCGGCTCGACGGAGCAGGTTGAGGTGTTGCGGGAGCGGTAGCCACTTCCACAGAAGAAGGGGCGATCAATTGCTCACCTACCTGCGACTCAGGCTGGGGCTGATCGCTCGGGGGATTCACGGCATCTTGCGTAGCATTGACTTCTTCAGACACGTGTTCGCTTCTCCGCGTTTTACTAGAACTTCAATGGTTCCGGTTGCTGGGCGGCGTGCGGATGAGAATCCGACGCATAGATCTTCAACTTCTTTAACATGTGGCGACCAAGGGCATTCTTGGGCAGCATGCGGCGGACCGACTCGCGGATAATGCGATCGGGATGACGCTCGAGCATGCGCTTAAACGGCACCACGGTCTTCCCACCGGGGTAGTACGAGTAACGCTCGTACGACATCTGATCCACCTTGTTGTTGCCGGTCACTTTGAATTTCTGGGCATTGGTCACGACCACAAAATCACCCGTGTCGACATGTGGGGTGTAGGTCGGCTTATGCTTGCCCATAAGGACCGTGGCAATCTTTACAGCAAGACGACCGAGCACCTGATCCGTGGCATCCACATGATACCACGCCGGTGTAAGATCGCCCTTTTTGGCCATATAGCTACGTATCTTGCATTGGGGCATTGGACTACCGTCGCTTTTCTTACTCACTCGAATTAGTGCAGACGGGCAAATGTATCCAATTCACGTCAAACGTCAAGGCTTTGGAAACCGGAAATACGCCAAAAACCTTGATTCCACCCCCCCCAGGCAGGTAACCTCGCGGATGGGGACGGTGACCATTCGCGGACGATAGATCGGTTTCTGCTCGACGCATGTGCCATAAAGTTTTAGCGGGGATAATTCTAATGAAAAGCTGGCAAACCTTTGTTCTCACTGCACTTATGGCAAGCGCAGCCTGCGGCCAGTTCTACGCGCCGTTTCCGGATTGGGAATCTTCCGATGATCCGGTGAGCACTGGAGCAGCCCTGATTGATCTGGATCTTGATGGCTGGCTTGACCTGGTGGTTGCGAACGGCAATGACATCGCCCGTGAGCGAATCACCGTCTATTACAATCAGGGAGACGGTACGTTTCCCGCTTTACCTGACTGGTCATCCAGCGACATCGCTTACCACGGCCATTTGGACATAGGTGACGTAAACGGCGATGGCTACCCTGATGTGGCGGTCGCGAACCTGGGAACTGGTGGATTCATCGAACCAGCCGCTAAATTGTACCTCAACCACTCGGGGACGTTGTCATCCTCGCCCGATTGGATCTCTCCCACACTCGCCAATGCGTTCGGCGTCGCCATCGGGGATATGGATCAGGATGGGTTACCGGACCTCGCCATCGCAACCGGCTGGCCTTACAGCAACCCGGACACTTACTCCAACTATGTGTATCCCGGAAACGGTGAAACCTTCGACACGACACCAAGCTGGGTCTCCTCCGACCAACTGGATTACATGTTGCCGCTTTGGCTCGACGCCGACGGCGATGGACACCAGGATTTATTGATGACCGGCGCAAACCACAATAACGCCGTCTACCGCAACCACAATGGATTGTTGTCGCCGTCTGTGTCCTGGACGACAACCGACAATCCAAATCAGTTCGGCATCATGCCCGCATCAGGTGATGTGACCGACGATGGATTGCGTGATCTAATCGTGACGGACAATACGCAGATATTCCAGGGCAGTGGTTTATTCAGGCGTTACACGGCTCTTCAGGAAGGGTATTTCGAAACCACGCCGTCCTGGTCGTATTTTGATCAATACGGTTCAGCGATTGCCCTGGGCGACGTTAATGCAGATGGCTTGTTAGACCTTGCCGTCGGCGGCTGGTGGTCCAATGCAAAACTGTTCATCAACGAAGCAGGCACTTTCAACTCCTATCCCGATTACACATCAACACAGACCAGCGTAATCGAGAAGATCGTGTTTGGAGACGTGGACAACGACGGCTTACGGCGCCGAGTGGAGATGCATCCGGGTGATGGTCAAAGAAAATATTTCGAGTTGTCGGTCATGCCCGTTCAACGGATACTGGGAGTATACACGGACGGCGTCGAACTGTTGCCGCACGAATTCCTTCTACACTATGAACAAGGCTGGATCGTGCTCGACCATGCGCCGCTGGAGTCGCTGCGTGTCGACCTCGAATACTCGATCCGATTGGACATGGCGATTTCTAATTGGGACGGATCGACAGGCAACTTCCTGTATTACCACCTCGCTCAAACAGAGGGCGATTGCACGGGCGATGGCATCGTTGATTTGACGGACCTCAATTGCTTTTTCGAATGCATAACCGGCCCGCAAGCGGCAGGCTCCCTCGACCACGCCTGCGATCGATTCGATGTCGATATGGATCAGGATGTGGACCTTTTCGATTACACAGCAATGCAATCGTTATTCGAGTAAGACAGATCAGACGCAACGAGCATTGCCCACAAAACTCTCAATGCTGTTCAAACAACGGAGCCACCAATGCGTTCTCACAAGAAAACCATTCCACCCGTTCTATTGCTCGCCGCTTTGCTCATAGCCGGTGAAGGATTGCTGACCGCTTGGGCGGGGGGAAAGCCCGTTTCTAACAATTTGACCAACAAAGGAATCGAGCCCCCCTTCCCCTCCGACTGGGTCGGCCAATGGAAAGGTACTTGCAACGCGATAACGAACAATGGGGTCAAGAATTCCTTTCCCATGCAACTACACATAGAACCGCTAGAGGATAAAAACCGTTACACGTGGAAGATCATCTACGGCGAAGGGAAAACACAACAAATCAGGCTTTACGAACTCGTAGTCGTCGACGCCGAAAAAGGTCATTACCGCATCGATGAAAAAAACTCGATCGTTATCGATTCCTACCTGTTCGGCGACTCACTTTGCAGCCAATTCGATGTTAGCGGCGCGATGTTGACCGTGCGATACACACTGCATCGCGGCAACCTCATCTTCGATTTGGTGTCCACCCGATCAGATCAACCAATCGAAACCGGCGGAGAAGGGGCGATCCCGAAGGTACGCTCGTACCCCGTCAACGCCACACAATTGGCAGTGCTGAAACGTTCCAGGTAATTGACCCAGTTCAGGAAATCCTCAAGCTTTTCAAGCATGGCTTCGGTTGACGCATGTGATCCCTCGAAGCTGAAGTCCGATTGCAACTGCCGAAGCCAACTTCAACACCGCAACCACTATGGCTGCGGCAGGCAGGCCGAATACGGGTATCAAAACAAGCCCGGTCATCAATGCACCGATGGCAGCCCCGACATGGTCCGCACCGAACAGCAGTCCCGCAGTGCTGGATTCCCGCACACGGTTTGCGCGTCGCACAATCGCCGCCAACGAAAATGACACGCCACCAAACAACCCCGCCATCGCCATCATCAGCCCAATACCGATCCCCGCCCAAGTCATCGTCCAAGTCTCGTTCGAGCCAACAAATACGCGTAATATCAACGGAATCATGGCCGCCAGCATGCACAGCAAAAGATCCGTCTGGAACAACCGACCGAGAGGCAACGTGACCGCACGAACGCCCCGGTCGTCATCGGACAATTCGCGAAGGCTAAACCATTCAACCAAAAGAGCACCCGCCACCAAACCGACCATGAACAATGCGATAAGAAGTCCGATGCGTTCGTAAACTTCACCATAGAGCACTTGAAAAGAAAACAGCAATACGATACTCATCGCCATG
>JANQHN010000145.1 GCA_028282665.1 Phycisphaerae bacterium
TCGTCGTCGACCCACTGGTACTTCGGCCCGCCGGGCGCCTGGAGCAACAGGCCTATGGCCCGGAAGTACAGCCCGAGGTAAAGCAGTTCGTGGGCCATCTCGGTCATCCAAATCTGCGGCATGCGCGTAAGATGTTCGCCACCACTTAATCGCTTGGACAACTTCCACGACCGCCCGCCGATCCACACGTTTTTCTGTTCCTGACTCCTGTCGTCCACGAAAGCCTCCTCTCGTCTTTTAACCGTCGTTTAACGATGCACACGCAATCCGCGCAAACCGATCGCGCCTTCCGCCGTCGGCGGATGAATCATTTGCCTTTGTTGTTGTCGTAAAGGGGTGGAACCAAAAAGAAACGAGCGCCACCCGATGCGCGCTGAAGAAAGTATGGGAGGAGTTCGATACTGTCTACACACTATAAGTGTGATTAGGCGTAAATTTCAATCGATAGAGCGCCTCAATCTTTACGAACGATTCGTCCGCCCTCCGGGCGGAAATGCATCCTGGGCGAATGCATTCGTCTTTTCGAATATCAACGCAGATTGTTCGTGTTATCCAGTTCGCACAGTGGGCTCTATCGACTCAGGCTATAGGTCGTGATTTGCAATGATCCACCTTGTTTTATGTTCTACGTTTATCCCTCGAAACCAACCTCGGCTGTCGGCTCTTCGCCCGGGAGGCGAGCCCTGTCTGACCGTCTTATTCAATGGCCACGTCCATTCTTTGAGGCTTGTCTCGGGAGGTTCATTCCTCGCCCGGTAGGGCGAACGACGTTAGCCAGGGTGCGCGGGTCGCGTAGCGACCAAGCCCCTGGACCGAGTGTCTCCCAACAATTTCTTCCCGCCCGGTAGGGCGGACGAACTTTGCCGGACAATCCGGACCTTCGTATATGAATTTCCTTATAACAAACGAGCGAATGATGTACGAAAAATTAGCGGAATTGACTGGGATCGCACATTCAACGCTACGTTTGATCGGCAGCCGTCTCGGTTACACACCGACGTTGGGCAATGTCGAAGTCTTTTGCCGCACTCTCGATGTGCCATTTCACGACATGCTGGAACTGATCGACGACCCGCCGCAGGCGAAGAAGAAAATGAAATCGAAACGCGTAAGTAAAACTTCGACATCCCTAACGGCAGTTCACTTAGTCACCAAGCGAACAGTCTGTCAGTCCCCCAATCCGAAGCGGAGTGAGGCGTCGTGCAAAACTTTTGCCCTCCATTTTTCACTAGCTTTGATGGGGACTGTCAAACTGGCAGGTGCTACAGCATGTTGTGCCAGAATGGCAACCTACCACAATTGAGAAATGATTAGGTTCAACGCTTAACTACCTTTTTTGATATACACTTACAACACTACAGCCGTAATGTAGAATTTGGCACGCGATGTGCGTGGATTGTACGGCATGAATGCTAACAACAACTCAGCTACGATTGCCCCGCCAATCTCACAATCAGATGTTCGCCGGTTTGCCGAAGATAGCGTAAACCTGCCGCAGGACAGTGCGAAAAAACGGCGAGAATACGTTCGAGACTTTCGGGAGCGACTGCGGAAGTGGATCGAGGAAAATCCTGATAGTGGCCTTGTGAAGTCTTATGTCTCCGGAAGCCTTGCGAAGGGCACTGCACTTAGCGTGTCGAGCGATGTTGATGTCGCGCTGTATCTCAAGCATGGTGGCGAACGCAGTGGCGACCGGAATCTCACCGGCTGGATTGCAGAACGTATCCGCAAAGCGTTTCCTCAAATGTCTCCAGACCAGATCGAGCCTCAAGAGTACTCCGTCAAGGTGACCATCAAAGGGGCTGGTGTCGACATTGACATCGTGCCAGTCTTCTACGAGGGCGACCCTGATGACAAAGGCTGGCTAGTTTCAAAGAAAACAGGGCGGTTTATGATGACCAGCATCCCTATGCACCTCGCATTCATACGAAAGCGCAAGGATGCCCAGCCGCGGCATTTCGTCCAGCTCGTTCGGATCGCAAAGTGGTGGGCCGCTGAACAGAAAGGGGCGGACGCCACCTTTCGCTTGAAGTCTTTCATCGTTGAGTTGGTCTGTGCCCATCTGGCGGACAACGGCCAAGACTTTTCCGACTACCGCGTAGGCCTCGAAGTCTTCTTCAACTACATCGTCAGTACTGGATTGCAGGACCGGATTTCCTTTAGCGACTACTACGGGGCTGGCAAATTGCCAAAGTCACTGCCTGATCCGATCCAGATCTTCGACCCCGTCAACCCGGAGAATAACACGGCCTCGCAATACACCGAAGAAAACCGTCGGCTGATCGTGACCGCGGCGCAGGACGCCCTTGACGCCCTGAATGAAGCTCACACTGCCGCCACCAAAGGGCACGCCGTCAAGATGTGGCGGATTGTGCTGGGGAATTCGTTCAGAGGATGAAACATGAGTCAGACCTACACGATAACTGAAACATGGTCCCAAACTCACGCGCGTTATGTCGCAGGGAAGGTCGCCGCTGATCTGCGCCAAATACGTCAGGCCTACGGCCAGCCGACTGAGGGGTTGATTGAAAATTATCTCGCGGAACTAACCGTACTGCTGGCCGACGGCTACGTGGGAGAGGTCAGCTACGGCTATCGGCGGGATGGTGCCTGGGTTTTGGCATTGAAGTACACGGCAGACATGTACGGGAACTTATCAACTGACGACAGATCGGGTTCCATTCCACGTGGCGTGGATATTTCAGGGGCGAGTTGGTTCTCATTCATGTCGTACACCGACAAATGGTATAAGCTTAGCCACCACGAACGTGACGCCATCAAGCGTCAGCTGCCGTTTGACCGTACCGCCGGGGCCGAGCCTGTAATTCGGATCGGTGACTGGCTTCGTGATAAAACCTACAGTTCGGCCGGCTGTGGCCTAAGGCGTGCTTCGATCGGAGGGGCCTGATGGAGAACTTTGGTTTTTTTGAGGACGTAATCGCTCTGCCTGACCCACGGGGCCAAACTGATTACGATCGCCTCGTCGGTCTCGAAGCCTACAAAGAACGACTAGTCAAAGAGACGTTGCTTCTCGTTGATCCGCGTGTTCTCCAGGGATGGGCTCAGAAGCATCATCGAAGTGAGTTGAATGCCCTGGATTATTTTAAGGCACGCCCTCCGCTATTCCTGCTTGCGGGGGACGTTGGGACGGGGAAGACGGCGCTGGCGCGATCCTTTGGTAACGAGGTTGCTAAGAGATCCAGGGTGCAGGTTCGACTTTACGCGATGAGTTTGAACAGCCGCGGCAGCGGCGCTGTTGGCGAAATGACCCGCCTCATTAGTGCAGCATTTCGACAGGTGCAGGACGAAGTTGCAAAGTCACGCGATCAACACGGGCAATCTCGCCGTGCCATCATTTTGCTCATAGATGAAGCTGATGCTCTGGCTCAATCGCGTGAAGCGGCGCAGATGCACCATGAGGACCGCGCTGGTGTTAATGCCCTCATTCGCGGCGTCGACGAAGTTGCAGCCGGGCGACTCCCGATTGCGATCATCATGTGTACAAATCGACTAGCTGCTATTGACCCTGCCGTTCGGCGCCGTGCCGCCGCAGTGTTCGAGTTCCATCGGCCTAAGCGTGCGCAGCGGCTGAGCGTACTGCGTGACGCTTTTTTGGGGAGCGGCCTAACTGAATCCGAGCTTGAGGCTGTCGCTGATGCCACAGGGGGCACTCAACAACGTGCTTACGGATTCACATATTCAGATCTTACGCAACGGTTGATTCCGAGCATCGTGCTTGATGCTTTTCCGGAGCAGCCTATCACTGGCAAGCGCGCAATCGAGATCGCGCGCTCCGTCTCTCCGACTCCGCCGTTTGGCGAGGGATATAGCGCAGATACGATTGGAGCTACCAATGGAAGGCAATCAAATTCTTATTAACCTCTTTAGCGGGTTGCACAACAAAATTGAGTCAGAACTTGGAATCGCCAGAGGCACCATCAATCACGCACCCACCCTAGGGACCGCGTGCGAAGATCGTTGGATCAATATGTTCCGTGATTACCTACCCAAACGCTATGAAGTGAACCGAGCCATTGTTATTGATTCAAACGGAGCACAAAGCGAGCAGATTGATGTCGTCATACATGACCGACAATACTCGCCCTTCGTTTTGAATTTGAATGAAGTACTCTACATACCGGCGGAGAGCGTTTATGCAGTTCTTGAAGTCAAGCAAACGTTGAATGTCGAGAATGTGCGGTGTGCGGCCAATAGAGCTGCGAGTGTTCGCAAGCTTCATCGGACAAGCGTTCCCATCAAACATGCGGGCGGTGAATATCCTGCGAAGCCACTGCACCCGATCCTCGCGGGACTGGTTACCCTGGAGAGCAATTGGACCCCCCCATTGGGGGAGGCTTTTCAACGAGCCGTTTCTGGCACTTTGTGTGATGGGCGGCTGGACTTGGGATGCGCCGTTCGACACGGTGTTTTTGGCGTCCATTATCCCCCCAACGACGCCGCTACGATTACGGTCGAGACCTCAAGTGCATCATTGGCGCTCTTCTTGCTACGACTCATAGCTACACTTCAGGAGATTGCAACTGTTCCATGTATTGATGTACTTGCCTACGCCGCTCACTTGTCGTCTGAGGTTGTCGAATAGGGCGGATGGATGTGGCGGTCCGCAGATACGTAAAGAGATGTCTCCACTAAAACATCTCTTCCCCTTTGATAGCAGGTCTTTCACCATCTCCGCTCGTTGCCGGACAATCCGGACCTCGTATATGAATTAAACCAATAACCAACGTGCATGCGCGAATCTCTCCTAACTGCGATGCCTCAATCTCTACGAACGATTCGTCCACCCTGCCGGGCGGTGTTTTTTTATAACATTCGCTAACCAGGGGCTTGCTTCGCTGCGCCCCTGGCTAACATCGTCCGCCCTCCGGGCGGGAAAACACATCCTCGACACCCGACCTTCGGGCGAGAAACCTTACCTTGGACTAACGCCATTCATAGCCAGGTATTCATTCTTGGAAGCTGCAGTCGAGTTGTTCCTTCCTCGCCCGTTAATCGGTAGCGGCGTTGGAGTGATCTACCACTCTCATGATTGCGATGTCGTTGCGCGAGATCATTGTTTATCAGGCGGTCTGAGCCTTCACGGAGACGAAACGGATCTCCACCCGCTTGTCCAGGGCGGCGGCGATGCGACGAAGCATGGAGAGGGAGTGGCCTTCATATTCGGCGTCCTCAAGGCGACAGATGACGGACGCCGAAGTTCCGACGAGTTTTGCGAGCTCTCGCTGGCTGAGTCCCGCTTTCTCGCGGAGATCGTGGAGCTTGCGGGCGATCTCGGCGTTGGCGAGGTGCTCTTCGTAGACGGCCTCCTGTTC
>JANQHN010000044.1 GCA_028282665.1 Phycisphaerae bacterium
GCGCTGCGCTTCTGGTTCTTGGTCCGGCTCGAACCAATCCGAACCAACCGCGGACAAGTAATCGCCGAGCCATAAACCGACTTTTTCAGGGACGACTAAATAGCTTGATCATTCATATTACAAGGAAACGTAGCTATGGCGAAAATTGAGAAGTTGTCTCTTAAAGCCTTGAGCCGCGCGACCCTTGATCGGCAGATGCTGCTTTCTCGGCAACGCGTCAAACCGTTGAAGGTGGTCGAAAGACTTGTGGGCATGCAAGCTCAGGAAGCCCGCCCGCCTTTTATCGGCATGTGGACTCGGTTGGAACGCTTTGCTGCGGCGGATTTAATCAAGCTCTTTCATTCGCGAAAAGTGGTACGTGCCACTTCGTTGCGCGGGACGCTCCATTTGATGACCGTCAAAGACTACATTGCTTTGCGCGGTGCGATTCAGCCTGCCCTGTCCGCCGGGATGAAATCCATTTTGGGCAAACGTGCGGTTGCGATGGACCTAAGCCGTGTCGTCAAAGACGCTGCTGCCTTCTTCCGCAAGAGCCACGCAACGTTCAAATCGCTCCGCGACCACCTCGACAAACTCCATAAAACCATCGATGCTCGTTCGATGGGCTATGCAGTACGAACTCACTTACCCATCGTACAAGTACCGACCGATGATACATGGGGATTCCCCAACCATTGCGACTTCGCTCTCGCGGAATCGTGGCTCGCTGAAGAGATTGACATGACTGCCTCCGACAAAGCAACGGAATTGCTGGTGAAACGCTATCTTGCCGCTTTCGGTCCGGCGACGGCGGCCGATGCGCGAATCTGGTCCGGTCTGAGCGGGCTAAACGATGTGTTCGAGCGGTTGCGGCCGAAGCTTAAAGTCTTTGTGGATGAAAAAGAACGGGAATTGTTCGACCTGCCCCGTGCGCCCAGACCTGCCGGGGATACACCGGCACCGGTCAGGCTGCTTCCCGAGTTCGACAACCTTATCCTCTCGCACGCCGATCGCTCTCGCGTAATTTCCGACGAACATCGCCAGCGCGTCGTCAGTAAGAACCTACGGGTCTTTGCCACTTTTTTGGTGGACGGATTTGCGGCAGGGACTTGGAAGATCGAGTCGAGCAAATCAACCGCGAAAGTCACACTTACGCCGTTTCGTCACGTGCCGAAACAGGCAAAAGGAGAACTGCGCGAAGAGTGCAAACAACTTGCCGCGTTCGTAGAACCGGGCTGCGAGAAAGTCGAGATTGCGTTCGAATAGCAAGCCAGGAAGTGGTGCCCCGTTTTGGAGACTCTCGGATCGGAAGGTGGGGTGGTGTCAGGCGCGAAAAGGCTACTCGCTACAACGATGGACTATTGCTTTAAACAATGGACGTCCCTAAAGAAAAGTTGCTTCGATGCCCCAGGAAGACCACACTTCGAGAACGTTTCGCACAAAGTACGAGATAGGGAGGGCGATGAAAGTATGGGCCATGTGCATGGGCGTGGGCATTCCTCTGGCATGGATTGCGTGCCTGTCTGCACTGGTTGTGATATCGATTTCCCTGTTTGGCGTCGAGGGTCCCGCACTGGTAGAGATCTTTTTTGCCGGATTGTTAGCATCGGTGTTTTTTGGTGTGTTCGCAGGAGCGTTTATGGGATCCGTTTGTACGCCGTTCGCGATCTACAAGTTGAAGTACAAGAACCTGAACGAGGCGGCGGGAGCGCTCTTAAAATGTCTGGCCCCCGTGACCTTTGTACTAAGCGTTGTCTTCTTATGTTTGGGATGGGCCACGAGGGTATGGTCGATTCTGTTGTTGCCCGTTATCGTTGGCGTTGTTTTCCATTTTCTGTGCGCTCGGTTATCCGGGATACTGCCCGACTTGAAGCGTTTTCAACATCCCTACCCTTTTTGCCTGAATTGCGAGTACAACCTGACGGGAAACACGACCGGCGTGTGTCCGGAATGTGGAGAAGCCGTCGATAGTGGCTGGCGAGGCATCCCTGGCAGTCACGGTGCGTCTGCCGGTGACGTCATTTAAGGTGGCGTTCCGTTCCGCCGCCGCCCGCCGCTTGAAGCCTCTACAGCTTGGCCTATGATGTGAGCCTAGAAACGAGGCTGATTTCTCGGTCTTTCAAGTGGAGGTAATGAGATTTCCGAGTCAAAACGCAATATCTCACTGCCGCAGTACGCCCATCATTCCCGCGATTGGCGGCGCAACAAGTATGTCTACCCCGTGATTTCGCGTCGTAGCGGCGGATTGAGCATCGGTATCAACCTCAACCCCGACACCGCCTGCAATTTCGGTTGCATCTACTGCCAGGTCGACCGTAGCGTCGAGCCGCGAATCCGTCGCGTTGAACCGGAGGTGCTTCGCGAAGAACTCCAGTCTATGATCGAGTTAGCAATCTCGAAAAAACTGTTTGATGACGAAGCGTTCAACGGCGTGCCGGATGACATGCGCGCGATCAAGGATTTCGCGTTCTCCGGCGATGGTGAGCCGACGACTTGCAAGCAATTTCTCGAATGCGTGTACATTTGCAGCGATCTGAAGAGAAAAACGGGTTTGGAGTCGGCGAAAGTTGTTTTGATCACCGATGCGTGCTACTTGACCAAGCCGGAAGTGAAAGAAGGGCTTGAGGTCATGGATTCTTGCAACGGCGAGATATGGGCGAAGCTCGATGCGGGCACCGAAGATTATTACCAACTCATCAACCGGCCCAATTACCCGTTATGGCACGTTATCGAGAACATCGCCGACGCCGCGAAGGTTCGCCCGATCGTGATTCAATCAATGTTCTTGCGTTACGAGAGCGACCCGCCGTCCGAGGCTGAGCTGCAGGCATACGTAGGGCGGCTTGAAGAGATTCTTGCCGCAGGCGGAAAGATGGATCACGTACAAGTGTACACAGTCGCTCGCGTTCCCGCTCAGGAGACCGTTACTGCGCTATCCGACGACGAAATCGATCGCATCGCCGACATGATCCGTAACGAAACAAATCTCAAGGCGGAAACCTACTACGCTCCGCGAAGTTGATGGGGCTGTTGCCGCGTTCTGCCTGCTTGCTGTTACTGACTCTAGCAGTGGTGCGGAGGTCTACCGCGGTGGCGGCTATATCCGCACTATTTCATCATTCTCGAGCCGTTTGGCGAAAGCTAGGGTCTCTTCGTACAGTGCGTCCAGCATTTCCGATTCATCGACCGTGCGGGTCTGTTCGCCTTGAACGTAGATGACACCTTTATGTTTGCCTGCGAACACCGCGACGTCTGCGCCTTCCGCTTCGCCTGGTCCATTGACGACACACCCCATTACTGCGACCTTTACCGGTG
>JANQHN010000155.1 GCA_028282665.1 Phycisphaerae bacterium
ATCGAAGCGGTGAACAAAGCAGATCTGCATTACTACATCGCCAAACCCTGGCATGCGGCGGAACTCGTAGAGGTGACTCGCCGACTGCTTACGGATTACGTTATCAAACAGATGGAGGACCTGCTGCCTTACATGAACGTGCTTGACGCACCGCGTTTGTTGGAAGCGCTCCGTACACGCCGTATCTTGGATTAACCACTTCCGGTTACATTACCGTCGTGAAGGAATCGTTTTTTGGAACGCAATTCTCGCAAAATCGAGAATATATAGTAACATGCGCCTACCCTGATCTACGATCCAGCAGATCCTCTGAGAAATGCGGCTATGGACACGGATCGCAAACCAGGCCCATCTGACTCAAAATTGACTCCTTGTCATGACGCTTCGATTTTGATTACGCTTCGCGAGCCGCTCGAAGAAATGCTAACGTCAAAATGTTGGCAGGACGCGGCGTGTTCACTCCTCAATCGACTGTCCACAGTGTTCGACGGCGGATGCATTCATCTCGTTGCGTGCGAATGGGAAACATCAGGCTGGCGGGTACGGTATGAAGCACAATGTTCGGGCGTTAAAGAAACACCGTTTGACTCTGAACGCTGTGGGCTTGTATGGGCTCGATCCATTCGCGATTTTGGTCCCTGGATAGATGTGCTCCAATCCGGCGAATCGATCTACGGGCTGGTGCGCGAGCTTCCTTCCGATCGTAGTGGAATATTTGATCAAACTTCCATTCAGTCATATTTGATCGTCCCCATTCAGGTGGAAGGGTTTTTCTACGGTTTTATGTGTGCAACCGAAACCCGTTGTGAACGATCATGGACTTCCGCCGAGGTGGAGGTGTTGAAGTTCGCCACTATTGTCGTCGCCTCGTCGATAAAGCGTCAGCAGCGCGAAATGGAGATTCGAGATTCCAGCGCCCAGCTTGAAGCGATATACGGTAGTAAGCACAGCGGTATGCTGGTCGTTGAGTTGGAATCGAGAAGGTTCCTCCACGCCAATCGCGCAGCCTGTGAAATGCTCGGTTATTCCGAAAACGAAATGACACAACTCAGCGTGCCTGATGTCCACCCTCCCGAACAACGCGAAGAAGTCGTTGCCTTGTTCGACCGCTACAAAGTCGAACCGGTCTATATTCTCCACGAAATTCCGTTTTTGCATAAAAATGGATCAATTCTTTACATGGACGTGGGAACCAGACGGATAGAGGTAAAAGGAAAGGAATGCCTGTTAGCGTTTTTTCACGACGTTACCGCGAAACGCGAAGCATTTAAGCATCTCCGGGAAAGCGAACGGCGATATCGGGGTTTGGTCGAATCGCAAACGGATCTCATCGTTCGAGTCGATGCGGAAGGCAAGTTTACTTTCGTCAACGATGCCTATTGCCGCAAGTTCGGAATAGACCGCGAAGCTCTCCTTGGAAAAACTTTCCACCCGCTGGTTCACGAAGATGACTTGTCGTTGACACTTGAGGCGATGAAAGGTCTGGAAAAACCACCACATAGGGTTGTTCTTGAACAAAGAGCCCGAACACAGGAGGGATGGCGCTGGTTTTCGTGGGAAGATTTTGCGATTAAAGACGGGCAAGGCAAAACTATCGAAATCCAAGCGGTTGGGCGCGATATCACGGAAGCGAAGGAAAGTGAGCATTCGCTGCGCGCACAGATGGAACTGGCTGTTGATCTTAGTTCCGCCGTCGAAATTTCCGAAGCGATGCAAGCGCTGCTTTGTGCGGGTTTCAAAGTGGAAGGTGTGAATCGTGCGGGCATTTATTTGGTTGACCTTGAAACGGGTGGGGTAAGTCTTTCCGCCTATCACGGCAGCCATCGAGACCTGTTTGAACAAATTCGTTATTACGAGTCGAACTCGGAACTGGCTCAGACGGTCAGCAAAGGCATTCCGATTTATCGAGAAAATGGCGAAATACTTGGCTTGGACGCGGCGATGTTTCCCGAGAAGTCACGTGCCATTGCCATTCTTCCCGTGTCGCATGCCGGCAGAGTAATTGCTGCCTTATACGTCGCTTCCGATCGATTAAGATTCGGGTCGACTAGCCGATCCGCCCTGGAAACCCTCACTGCGCAAACCAGTGCCGTCATTGCACGTATCCAGACTCAGGAAGCGTTGACGACCGAGCGGGATTTCTCGGCGAAAGTCGTGCGTGTGGCGTATGCCGTTATTTGCGTACTGGATCGCACTGGTGCGGTTCGTTTCGTCAACCCGGCTACGGAAGCGATCACAGGTTATTCAAAAGAGGATCTCATTGGGTGTAATCTCTGGATCAAACTCTGTCCCGGAAAGGATGACGACACTGCCCGCCGGTTCGATGAAGCGATCAGCGTTGGCGATGTGGAGGCCATGGAAACCGTCATCGTGACCGCTTCCAACGAACACGTCACGTTGATGTGGAATGCAATACGTCGAAAGGATGTGAATGGCGAGCTTCGTGAAATCGTCTGCTTGGGTGCAGATGTAACCACGCGCAAACAGGCCGAGGAGGCACTGCAAGCCAGCGCTGACAATTTCCGGGCGCTTGCGGAAAACGCCAGCGACGGAATCCTCATCATGGCGAAAAATGGTCGAGTTTTTTACGTAAACCAAAGGATGGCCGAGTTGGCTGCGACATCCCTGGATGT
>JANQHN010000378.1 GCA_028282665.1 Phycisphaerae bacterium
GCGCCTCCGCGACGGAACCAGCCACTTCCGTACCTTCTCGAGCTCGTTCCACGGAATTCTCGATGAGGGAAGTGGTTTCACGGGCCGCCTGCCCAGCCCGTTGAGCAAGGTTGCGTACTTCGTCGGCCACTACCGCAAACCCCTTCCCGTGTTCACCCGCCCGAGCAGCCTCCACCGCCGCATTCAATGCAAGCAGGTTCGTCTGAAAAGCGATTTCTTCGATCACCTTGATGATCTTGCTAATCTCGCCCGAAGAATCATTGATGGCGTTCATCGCCGCGCTGAGCCGTCCCATCGTTTGATCGCCGTTTTGAGCGGCCTTTGCTGCCTGATCACTGAATGTGTTCGCCTGTGTTGCGTTCTCGGCGTTAGAACGCGCCATCGCGGCCATCTCCTCCAAAGCGCTCGAGGTCTCCTCCAAAGAAGAAGCCTGCTCGCTCGCTCCCTCGGCCAGTTGCTGAGAGGCGCTGGAAACCTGACCGGACGCTTCATTTACCTGATCCGCGCCATCATTTAACGCATTGATGATTCGCGTGATCGGACCGGTGATATTCCTCGTGATCACGACAGACAAGACCAGCCCCGCGAAGATGCCCGTGACAGCAAAAATCAGCATCAACGTCGAAGCAGAACTCGAAGCAGCGCGCATCTTTTCTTTTTGTCCTTCGCGAAGGGATCGAGCCTCCTCGCCGAATTCTTCGGCTGAGGTCACCATCGTCTTTTCGGCTTCTGCCTGCGACTTACAAACTGCGACCCATTTGCCAAAAGAGCTTTCATATTCACTCGCGGCCGTCTTGATTCCCTGAATTTGCTGCTTGTTGATCGGATCTTTGAAGCGAGCGTTCAAAGTGTCACACAAGTCATAGATTTCCCCTAAAACCGTCGCGTTTTCTTGAGAGTACTTCTCCTCCTGGAAGATCATGTATTTGAGTTGGGCCATCCGTGCGATGGAAGACAATTTGATCAGGTAGCTGGCATCGTCCGCGTTTTGAATTCGCACAGAAATGGCCTCCACACCTTCCTGCGCAGCCTTCGCGTACTTTTGCTGTTGGTCCTGGCGAATGTTCTCGCATTCTTGGACGAAGAGAGTGGCCTTTTCGACCATGACGCCAGCTTTTTCATCTTGCGCTTTGCGACCGTCCGCGTAATGCCCGAATGCTTCAAGGTATTGATGAATCGCCTGCTCCGCAGTTTCCACCGCCTGGATGTCCTGCGGATCCTGCATCAGCCCTTTGGTTTCCTTGGCCAAGGCGAACAGGTTCTCGTTGATATCGATCACTTTTTTGCGGTGCTCATCAGTCGGATCGATCATGAAGTCACGACGGGCGACAGCGGAATCAGTAATGTATTGGTGAAGTTGCGAAGCGTTCTGCGATTTGCGTACACGTTCCGTCAGTTTGGCGGTGTCCGTGTTGGAAGCCATTTCCTGCTCCAGCTTCTGTTTCTGTCCCTTCGCCAAAATCTCACACTTCTCGACAGCCAACGTAGCTGCCTTAATCATGGTCTTCTTGCCTCGATCCAGTTCGTGCTGTACTTCAACCCATGCGTCGAACGCTTGCTGGTAGGCTTGTGCACTGGTCAGTACAACGTCTGCCAGATCTTTATCTTCCTGGAACAGGAATCGCTCTTTCAACTGTGCGAGGTCGTCGTAAATTATATCCATAGCCTTGTGGTTCTCTTCCACGTAGGCCGGGTCTTTACGGGACATGTACTTAAGCTGAGCAATACGGGCTTCGGAGGAAAGCTTGATAAGTTTGCTGGCCATGTCGGCTTTCCAAAGTTTATCCAATCGCGTAGCAGCATCCGTTTCTCGGTCCTGAGTCAGCTTCTGTTTCTGGTCTTCTCTGATGTCGTTACATAGTCGAACGAATTCCGTCGCCTCTTTGACCATGTTTTTCTCTTCCACGGTCTGGATTCGCCATTCATCAACCCAACCCCCAAACGCCTTTTTGTACTCCTGGGCAAACTGCTTAACCTTCTCGGCGGTTTGAATGTCGACTGGATCCTTGAAGCGGGACTTGGTTAAATCCACCTGCCCGTAGATTTCCTGCATTTTCTCGCTATTTTGTTCGACATAGGCCTCATCCTTTTTGTTCATGAATTTAAGCTGAAACAGTCGAGCTTCGTACGCCTGCTCCATCAATTTCCCCGCGTTGTCCGCGTTCACGGTACGATTTTCGACATTGCCAAGGCTGGACCACCCCGTATAGCCCAACACGCCGGCGATCACGATCATCACTCCGAATCCGAGTCCCAATTTAGATGCTAATCGCATGTTTTTAAACATTCTTGAACACCTCTAGTAGAATATGCCACGTCATGTGGACACACCGCGACCCTGGTCTATCTTGTAAGACCATCACTCACTCTGTTTCTCAGATCTGATGCTGGGCGCGACTAAAACACCCCGATTTGTCATTCACCTTGGCGGCCATTCGCCCTCAGAATCTTGGCGAGCGACTGTCCGGCCAAGAATCCGCGCAATTCCTCGTACAATTGGTCTAATTTCAAGCTTACACAGCAAGACCGGGAATCAGCAATCGACGAGCTACTCGAAGACGTGTGTTGATCGTCTGTAAATTCACCGTGCATGGCATCTGACACCTCGAGCAGTGAGATGTCAGCAAGATCTCGCGTCAGCACGTAGCCACCCGAACGACCACGGACAGAGTCGACCAGGTTCGACGCTGCGAGCGCTTGCATCACTTTGGACGCCTGCTCAGGAGGCATGACCATGGCTTCGGCGATTTCCGCACAGGCTGCAGGCGCATCGCTCTGCCTGTGGTCCAGGTATCCCAAAGCAAGAACACCGTGTGTAGTTGACCTCGACAAACGCACCGCAAAGCCCTATGTCGGAGATGCACTTTTTTTGATCAGCATTCGTTCTATCGGCGTATAGTAAAAATGACTAAGCTAAATTCGGAGGATCGGACTCCGTATTTATTGAATCCACTAAAGACAAGCTTCTGGATGCGTTTTATAGGGCCAGCCCCGGAATTACCGCACCATACATTCGGATTGATGATATCTTGACGTGTTTTAGGAATGACTATAGAATCCCTCGTAATACGAGGTATTACGAAGTGGGTTGTCAATGAGGAAACGCCTGCCACTACTGTTCTTGGCCTTTTACGGCGCGGCGATAAGCGGCCTGCCGGCGGTTCTGCACCTGTCTTTGGAAACCGTCGATCATTGCCCGGAAGGTGCGCATAGTTGTTCGGCGAAGCCAGATTCCAACGACAATTCGCGCAATAGTAAGCCGGATCATGAAAGTGATAGCTGCGCACTGTGTCAGATTCTTGCCACACTGCAAAAAACGCTTGAGCCAGACCAACCGTCTGCAGAGCCCATTGGGTCGCTTGCACCGTCTGGTCGCATGGTTTTGGCATCTATAGATAACCTGACTTCGACTACATTGTCCGCCAATGGTGCGCGGGCTCCGCCTATCTGCAAGCTCAACCTACCAACCATCCGCTAGCTACGACCGCCCATAGGGAGAACGTTGTGCAAATATAACGTTCGGAATGTGTGCGCACGATGCGTTTACACGCCAACGGCATTTGCTGCCGTTTCTCGCCTGGGAGTATGCATGTGATTTCCACGTGCATATGCGAACAAACCAGAAAGGAACCGCATAGATATGCAAGTCCGCGCTAAAAGTTCGCAAGCATTCACGCTTGTGGAACTACTGGTGGTCATCGCCATCATTGCGCTGCTTATTGCTGTTCTATTGCCCGCACTATCGCGAGCTCGAGAGCAGGCTAAGCAGACAGTGTGTTTAAGTAACCTGCGCACGCTTGGGACAGCAGTACAGGCGTACGCCAATGATCACCGGGAACACCTCATCACCGCAGGGTTAGCCCACGGCGGCAGCGTGGATGAACACGCAACGTGGCTCAACACGCTCAAACCATACTACGGGCAACGGGAGGAAATTGCTCGATGCCCCTCTGACAAGAGCGACTATTGGGACCGAACGTATGGAGATACGGAATTGTATCGCCGAACCAGCTTCGGGAATAACTACTATACGGTAAGCCGAATCGGGAACCGAGGTCCGTACAACCGTTTGCACTTAATCACTCGCCCCACGAGCACCATTCTAATGGTCGAAATCGCGGAGGATGGAGGGTTCGCGGTAACGGATCACGTGCATCCTGAAACGTGGTGGTCGAATCCCGAAACGCTGGCCGCGCAGGAGGTCGAATACGAACGACATGCGGGCACCGCCAACTATGGCTTTGTGGATGGGCACGCCGAAGCGAATCGATTCGAAAAAACATTCAAAATTAACGAAGATGAAACTCAGTTTCCAAACATCGTTTGGGAGCACAACTTATACGACCCTATCATTGCTCATTAGGATAGGCATAAAGGAAACTAAAATGAAAATCAAATCAATCATGATTCTCACAGTTCTTACGCTGATCGCCTCCCCCGTGCTGGCCGACGACCACGCTCACGAAGATATCGTCGTGGGCGTAAGCGGGACGGGACAATTAAAAGTTGAATTCGACCACTGGGACGAAGCTCACGAACTCGATTACGTCGACGGAGTCATAGAGGGGTATTTGGGCCATGCGCCGGGTTTTGGTCATCTGGAGACTCCAGAGCCGGCTGAGGACTTCTACCCGTTGGCCGACGGCGTGACGGTTTATTTCGAAATTATTTCCTTTGAGTCGGCGTTTCAGGCATGGGGAGCGGGTATGTCGGGACCTTACAGCACACCCGGAGACCAGTTACTCTTGGGTGATGAGATGCTGCATGAACACTTGCACTGGCACATCGATACGACTCATCCGCTCTACGAAGAAGCCAACATGCCGTTTTCCGCACAATTTCGACTGGTCGATTTGGGTTCCACGAACTATCTGCCTTCGGAAACCTACGAACTGATGTTCGCTCCCGAGCCCACGACTGCCGTGATGCTATCGCTGAGCCTGCTCGCGCTCCGACGAAGGAGGTAAACCACCGGCCGGGCAAAACGGCTATTACGTACGCACATACGATTGCATGATCTGGGCCCAAACGCTGCACTTGTGGCGTTCGGGCCCGCTTGCAGTCTCAAAGATTCGAAAACAACACCGACTCAAATTAAGTGGAGCGTTTTCAATGATTCCCAAAATTCAAATCAAATCGATTGCCTTCCTGGGATGCGCGTTACTGGCCCACGTGGCCCATGCTGAGCACATGGGCGATCTTTGGGTTGCCCGAACCTCGTCAGGTCAATTGGCCATCAGTCCAATGGGGCTTACGCCGGACGACAACTACCTGTATTTAATCCCGGTAAACGGCTTTCTAAACGGATGGTCTGACAACGACCCAGGATTCGACCGCATAACGAGCGATCAACCGGCTTTCGACCTTTATCCGCTCGAAACGGGCAGTTCGATCTACCTCGAAGTCATCGAAATGGATCCCGCATTGCGGCTGATCGATAACGCCTTCGTCATTATACACGACCCCGGAGACACAACTTACTTAGGCGGAAGCAATCTACACATTCACAACACATGGCACATCAACAGCGATGATCTCGAATTCGATCCTACGCAGTGCGTCTGGGAGGCGACGTTTGTTCTGTTCGACACAGGTCCGACAAGCTACACGGATTCGACTGCGTTTACGTTGCTATTTACCAACGTCGAGTTGGAAGAACCAGATGGTGATTTCGACGACGATGGGGTGATCAACGGTGAAGATCATACAGCGTTCTACACCTGTTTAGCCGGCCCCGAAACCCGCACGAATCCCTCCGATCCTACCGTAACAACATGTGAAGTGGAATGCGTCAACAACTTTGACTTTGACGCTGATCTGGATGTGGACTTGGAAGATGCCGCAGCCTTTCAAGAAATGTACGACCACGAATAGTCCGCACAGCCGATGTGTCGCCGGCACCTCTTTTTTCGCAGCGCAAATCTATCAATAAGAAAAACCGGGATGAGCTATGACAAATTTGCCGTCACCCATCCCGGTTGCTCATGTACGCAAGTCGGCTAACGCGATTGTCAGCCATTTAGGCGATCGTCAACTACGGGCAAGGCCCGAACGCATTCTTGACTGCACCGACATCGCCCGGTCCCACAGCACCGTTCTCGTCGAAGTCGAGTGCCGCACATTCCGGATTATTGACATCGCAGCCGAAGCTGTTCTTCACCACACCGACATCACCCGGGCCGACCGCGCCGTTATCATCGAGATCAAATGGGCAGTTCGATTGATGCGCAACCACACCCCAAATCTCGATATCATCGATGTTCCACCCCGGATAGGTAGTGGACGTATCCGTCGGTCCCATAGACCATCGCACCCTGAATCCACTGGCACCGTCAGCTTGATCGGACACGTCATACGTATAATGAGTCCAAGTGGATTCGTTAATCGCTCCACTGGAATGCTCCCATAGAATCACCCACACTGTGCCATCCGCAGAGGCTTCCAGCGTCGCGTGATCGTAGGTTGAAGACTCTACGCCCAGCCAGCGCCAGAATTTCAACTCAACGTTCGTAACGTTGCTGAGGTCCATCGGAGTGGTTGTCAGATAGTACAACGGCATATTGTTGGGATAGTCACCTTCGAGATTATACCCGTAAACGTTATCGCCCGTGATGCCCGATGAGGGATCACCTGCATGCGTACCTCCACCCGTCGGTTCACCCCACTCCCACTCACCTTCGGTCGACCAGCCCGGATTGGTATCGAGGTCGAACGAGTACACGACCTCAGGCCCGCCGACGGTGATGGAGACGGTAGCCATACTCGAGTCACCACCGCCTGGCAGATTGCCGCCGTCGCTGACCTTGTACTCAAACCCATCAAATGCGTTGAAGTCAGGCGGCGTGTAGAACAGATTTCTGCTTCCACCGAACAACGTGTACGGCAAGTCGCCCTGCGTAATGATGTGATTGTTGGCCAAATCCTTCAATTGATAATTTGGCAATGACGTAACAATGTACGTCAATGCTCCTGGAGGATCGGGCAGACCGTCGTCCGAGCCCGACAACTCAATAGTAAGCGGCGTGCCGACCGGCGTTTGAACCTCGATATCATCAGCCGATGGCGGCCTGGGTCCGCAAACGCCCATTGCACTCAGATCGCTCATCTCAAAGTCTTCGGGTTCGTCCAAACCGGCGGACAAACCGGCGAGACCGTCGGAGTTACCAATGTCTAGATAGTGAATCGCAATCTGACCATCAAAAAATAACTCGACCTGATAGCTCGCCGTGTTCGTGGTACCATACTCGCGCACATCGTCATAGGTCACGACGAATCTATCGACCAATTGCTTGTAACTGATCGTACCGCCCAGCGGCGGGTTCATGTCGTCAAACAGCATCGAAATGCGTGGCATCTCGAAGTGATCGCTAAGAGATTCACTGTGATCGGTATCGCTACCGCCGAAGGTCAGATAGCCGTTACTGCAAACGTAGACTTGGTCATATGAAATACCGTATAGCGAAACGGTAGCCCCGCCAGTGAGACTGACTAGCTCATAATTGTCGTCGCTTAATGTGATCGTGGTACCTCCCGCCGGATTCGTCGGGAACGAAGTCACCTCAAACGAGCAACCGTCGTAATAGCTGAACGAATTGCCAGGAATGAATAAGAGGGTCGTATAGTCTAGATCCACTCCATTCGTAAACAATTCGGTGTAGTAGTCGACGGACACGTCACCGATTTCGAGAACGATTGTCGCATTGTTCGAATCTCCGCCCTCTGGTGGCAAGCCGCCATCGTTCGCAAAGAAAGCGAACTCGTCGTAACCTTCATAGCCAACAGGCGGCGTATACCGCACGCGCCGCAGGCCGTTGACAAGTTCGTAGGGCAAATCGCCCGCTGCAATAAGGTAATCGTTCCCAAAATCACGCAATTCGCCATCAGGCAACGTATCAATGTGGTACGTGACCATTCCCGGTGGATTCGGCAGGCCGTCGTCGTTGGCATTGAGCTGAATAGTCACCGGGATATTGATGTCCGTCGCCCAGGTCGCCCCCGCAACGGACGGAGGCCTGGGACCACATTCGCCGAGGCTCGAAAGATTGCTTTCGAAAAACTCGGGCGGTTCCCCATTGCCCTGCGAGATGCCTGCGATGCCCTCCGAGGCTGTCATGCCCAGGTATGCGATGGTGATTCGACCATCAAAGTACAAAAGCACCTGCATATTATTCGATCCGCCATTGCTATGGTGGGGAATGTTGTCCCATGTAACTGCGACATGATCGTCCAATTGTTTATAACTGACGGTTCCACCATCGCCCGGATCTAAATCTTCAAAGAGACCTGCGACGCGCGGTTTGGAGAAATGCCTCCAAATCGACTCGCTGTAACCTGTATCACTTGAGCCAAACGTGATATAGCCGTTGCTTCCGACGAAGAAACTCGTGTAAGACTGGCCATACAGCCAAACATCAGCCCCACCACTTAATGTAACATTGATCGAGGAATCATCGCCTGCATTTAGCGCTGTGCCACCAGTGGGATCCGTTGGAAATGCACCAATCGATTCCGTACAACCGCCATAGAAGTCAAAGGTGCCGTTCGGGCTGAGGTGAATAGCTTTGAATGAAAGATCGAAATCATCTTCCGAAAAGTGTTCCGTATAGTAGTTCGGAATTTCTGGAGTCTCAAACTCCCAACAAAGCTCACCGTTGTCGCTAACGCCGATATTGCCCGCCTCATCGTACAATTCAATGATCACGTAGTAGAAAGTGCCATCGACCAGATCCGTCATAGTCAGCGAATGACGTGTCTTAAAGGCGTTACCGTACACAAGGCCGGTTGGCTGGCCACAAATCGCTCCATAGTAGATATTCGCAACGGCCGGTTCATCCGTTGCGAATTCGATGCGAGCCGTTCGCGGCGTGATGTCCAAAAACTCAATGTTGTAAGGAACCGGCGGCTCGCAATCAATAGAAGCTGTCGATATGACCGGAACGTTCTGTCCGCCATTGCCGTCATCCGCGTCAATGTAAGTCGCCGTTACGGTATCGCCGACGGTTATCGACAACCGCCCCTGTATGTTCAACGCAGTAGTCACAATAATACTACCGGAAAACTCATCGGTGTCCGGACCAGTCTCGGTAAGCGTAACGACTTCGCCAGTGGGCTCTGTTTCGGAAGTGAGTATCACATCGACCGATTCGACCGCGTTGGGGTTTGTGTTCAAATCGCAATCGATCACCCGAACATTCGCAGTACCGCCATAGCACGGATACTCAGCACGATCCAGATTAATCACGCCACGCGATGCGCATGTTTGCAAATCGGGAGTCGCACAAAGCGTGAAAGTCTGCGGTCCCTGACCAATCGCCGTCCCCTCAACGAACACTAGATAAGTGCCGGGAGTAGGTGCATCAATATGAACCTGCTCGATGTTATTGGTGAAGTCCGCCTGAATCTGAACAGCCGGCGCGGAAGGGTCGTTTGGGGAAAGTGTCCATGGGTAGTAAGTCTGACTGCCCGGCCCAACCACATAGAGGTCCAGGTTGTTGACCAAAGCAGGAACCACATTGGGTGTACCCGCCGGATCATCCCAAGCGATCGTCACCTTCAACTCATCATCATTTGCTGTGATAGGAACTACGAACAGCTGGAGTCCGCCTTGGGACAACGACGCAGTCGTCCAAGTCTGCGACCGCATGAGTTCCAATGCGTCAACCGAATGCACTGCACCATAACCGGTCTTGTAATCCGGCCCGGGTGACTCAATGTCAATTGCAGTATGCGAAAGCCAAGCCTTGAGCGTGGCGTTCGTCGGCAGTGGCTCGTTCGGGTTATGATTCTTCCAGTCTTCCAACAAAAGAGCGACAATTCCTGACACTGCCGCGGCGGCGCTGGAAGTGCCCTCCTTCACGGTGTATCCGCCTGATAACGATGAATTGGTCGAGGTAATGCCGTTATCCCCACCCTGCTGATCGCCGGGGGCGCAGAAGTCCGGTTTGATACGCCCGTCGTCCGTGGGCCCCCAACTACTCAAGCTTGTCATAGACAGGTTGTTGGAGTGGACCGAACCGACTGACAAATGATTTTTTGCACCTGCCGGTGGAGGAATCGTCGCGTACTGATTGCCACAGCGTGATACCCCACGCTCGTTACCGCCCGCCCAAACAATCCTGGCCGGATTTCCGAATGCGCCCGCAACGATCGAGTCAATCAGGGCCGACGTCACACCGTAATCGCCTTCCCATTCACAGGGCACGCTGGAATTGTAGGCCGGGTCGTTACCGATTGAGGCATTAATAACATCAGTGCCCCACGCGATTGCGGTCTCGAAGTCCAGTGCGAGGTCACCGGGGTTACTGTAAAGGAATTCGTCGTTCGTGCCGTCTGCCTCATCGGCTTCCCAGCACCAGATCGTAGCTTCCGGCGCGATGCCTGCAAAATTGCCGGTGCTCTGTGTGCCGTTGCCCGCAATCGTGCCTGCCACGTGTGTCGCATGGCTGTTATAGGAATGGAAGCCGTCCTCGTAGTTGAACACGCGGCCGTCCAAGTCTGGGTGAGTCGGGCGAATTTCGCCCTCGTCCCATACGGTGACCATCATACCATAGCCTCTGAGGTTGTATGGCGGATCATTCAAGTCGCTCGCGTAAGTCGCGAAGCGAATGCCGTCGTTCATCGGAACGAAGGGCGTCATCGCCGGCTCGATATACTGGACTACATCTTCCTTGGCGAGCGCTTGTACGTTGTCAAACGGCAATTCGATGACGAGCCCATTCACGGGATAGAGTTCATCCACGACGACTCCGTCAAACGCCCTAACCGTCCTTGCACCCACCGTTTCCACCAGTACATCGCGGTGAAACATGACATAAGCTGCAATTCGGAGGTTACTTTCATCCTTGTTGTCAACCAAGGCCCATGTAGGCGTCTTACCGCTGAAGAAATCCGAATGCATTTTCCATTCGGGTCTGACCCACGAAACTGATGCAAAATCGATGGGAGGCGCGGACACGCCAACCTGATTCATGACGCCACGATCAAGCACGGCGAAGTAAGCGTTTTCTCCCAAATAACCCTGAAGTTCATAGCCGGCGGTTAATAATTCAGCACGCTCCGAATCGGTAACCGGTGCGTCGAACTGGACCACGATGTGGTTGATCCAATCGTTTTGGAGCAATTCATCTAACTTCTGGGCAATTTCTTCGCCGGACATATCTGCGGGCTCGCCCTTGCCACTACGCCATCGAATCTGCGCGGTGGCGGTCGTGCTGACCATAAGCACGACCGCGAGTGACAGGTTCATTCCCGCCACAAGCCTCCTATTGAACAGCAAACACTTCCAGTGATGCGACATCCTCAATACCTCCTGAATGCAACGAATAAATATAAATTCTGCCTCTGTATGCCACGCCCAAAATTCAGGGCGCAGTTTGATTACGGTTCGCCAATGCGCACCTAACTTTGGCTGTCGAGTAGACGGGAGCGAATATTCTGACCTTACACCCCTGGAATTGTGTGAGACCTGACTCCCCTTTTCGTCTACGAAGCCCCCCCTCGACTACGACTTCGTCACGCCCGGTCTCGTACGTGTTCCGATAACGCACTTATTCTACACAGTGCGGACGAACAAACCAAGTCATCTCATCCCAGGTGTTCAGTACCACGACAACTCAATCCACATGGCAACGAACACCCGGCCACTCGCTATGGCGTATGAGAATTCGTTGATACGGATTCTTCGACAGGCGCCTTCGTACGGACACAAAATCGCTCATAACGCTGTCTCCACTCTGGCATATCGGCCAGTGTCACGTTCTTCCACAGGCCCGCGCCGCTATGCCGCGCACGTTTTTCCAGCGCTTTGAATTGAGGCTTGTAAACGTGATCGAATCGCAGGTCCGCATAACCTAAGCCAAGCAAGATCAAGCGTTCGTTGAACATCGTGTCCGTACTCGTTGAGTACACGTACACCAACAGTCGTCCATATTTTCCGCGAGTTTGCAAAGGTGAAAGCTCGATGCGCACATGCTTGCCTAAAAGAGTCTTTTTCGCAAACGCAGACGCTTCCGGACCATAGTGCATGCCTTCGCCAACCCTCTCCGCAGTCTCCGGTGTATCCACACCCCAAAGTCTAATTCGTGTGTGGCGATATTGATCGTCCGGAACGTCAATATCAAACGTATCGCCGTCAATTACGTTCACAACGCGAAATATTCCGCCGTGGTAAATAGCTAAATCAGTCTCAAGTCCTCGCGGCGTGTATGTGCATCTGTCCAATCCAGCAATCAACAATCCCACTATCAAGAACAACCAGCCCGCCATCGCCTTCGCTCGTGGTCGACGATCCCACTTGATAGAAGCCGGTAGTGCTACTCGTTTCGCACGGCCCATGTTTCAAATCTCAGATCGCGTTTAAACCTTGAGGTGAACTCGAAAGAGCGAATGCCTCATGCAAAGCCCGAATCGCAACTTCTCCTTGCTGCATTGGCAACAAACAGCTTAAGATGATTTCACTCGTACTGACAGCGCGTGGTTCGATTCCCGCGCAGGCAAGTGTCTCCAACATTTTCGCCGTCGCACTCGCATGAAACCGCGATCCGACACCGACCACGCTCACCTTTGAAAGCCCCTCTTCAACGTTGACTCGCGCTCCCGATCTTTCCTGCGTCAGGCGGTCGCATATTATGCGAACGTCGCGCAGATCGGACGAACCGACAGCAAATGAGAAGTGCGCTCCAGCCACACGGTCGACCGCTTGTGCTGTAGTGATGTCCGTGATGCCAATCTCATCCGCAGCCAATTCGGACAACAACTTGGACATCAAGCCTGACTGGTCTGCATTGCCGGATAGAGTGACAATGACCAAATCCTCTTTGAGCGTCACACCGCGCACCGCAGGAGTCTCCAAGTTCGACGAATCAGCTGTAATCATGGTTCCCTCCGAATCCAAAGCAGAGCTGCAAACGTGGATCGGCACGCCGTATTTGCGACCGAATTCAATCGCGCGTGAATGCGTTACCTTCGCTCCGCGCGCCGCCATCTCCAACACTTCGTCGTATCCCAGCGTATCGATTTTTCTGGCATGGGGCACGATTTGTGGATCAGCCGTAAATATCCCTTTTACATCCGTATATATTTCGCACAAATCCGCTCCCAGCACAGCGGCCAGCGCCACCGCTGTCGTATCCGAAGCGCCGCGTCCAAGGGTAGTAAGTTCTCCTCTCGCATCTGTTCCCTGAAAGCCCGGAATGATGATGATGCGGCCTGCACTGAGTTCTTCGTCGATTCGCGTTCGACTGATCCGTTGAATTTTCGCCCTTGTAAACGCACTGTCTGTGAACAACCCGACCTGTACCGCTGATAGACTAATCGCTTCGTGACCGGCCGCGTCGATCGCCATCGCCATCAACGCCATCGAAACCTGCTCGCCCGTTGACAACAAAACGTCCAATTCGCGCTTGGGCGGATCGCCGGAGACCTCCCTCGCCAAATCGAGCAGCATGTTGGTCGATCGCCCCATCGCGGAAACCACCACCACCACTCGATGACCATTCAGCTTAGCGCGAATCGCACGCCGAGCCGCACGATGAATCCGCTCTGAGTCCGAAAGACTTGTGCCCCCGAATTTTTGCACAATCAAACCCATGCGAACATGTTACCCACCGCGCAGAGGACGTGCTATTGAATCCTGACTTCCTTGGCAGGTGACTGAGTATGTCCCACGAGACGGATTCTTATACGGATTGCGGATATGCTTGAATGGTCTGTGCCGCGCAAATCACTGTCGGATCGAGTCGCGCCTCGCGACGCGGACGAACAACCAGTCACAAAACAGAACCCATTGACGATCAGTGATTAAAGAAAGCTATTGCGCCGACCTCCCCGGCCCCATCGGCGTTTTGCCCCATAAGAACACGCATCGTCGCTTGCTTCAGCCAGCATCTTGACTTACGCGTCGCGATTGCTAAAGTTTTCCGAATCTGGCCCGCGATCTGTGGCGAACAGGAAACACCCGCGCCGCCGACCACAGGCCTAACAACCGAATCCCCGATAGCTCAATTGGCAGAGCGAGCGGCTGTTAACCGCTAGGTTCAAGGTTCGAGTCCTTGTCGGGGAGTTTCAAGCCGTAAGTCGTTGCGAATAAGCGGCTTACGTCATTTCTGTTTCAGCGGCCGAGTCGAACGAGTCTATTAACCGCAACTCGCGACCCGGCCAAGCGTTGTGTTCCGGTGGTTTACACGTGGCGGCCGACACTTCGACCAACTCTCAGTACCCACGGGTTCACAGAAACCAAAGACGCCGAGCGCGCTGGGTGCCAAACTCTCAGACTCTCACCGCTCTCGGCATGGGGATGGGTTAGCGCCCGGGAGAACGGCACACGTGCTGGTGGAGGCATCCAGATGGTCGAGGCAACACCAGAGCCTGCAGAATCGGCAGCAGTTGAAGACCTGTCGGTTCTACGAAAGGAGCCCTTCGCGGAACAGGTTGTGCAACTGACGAAGCTGCTCTCGCAGAGCAAGCGGGCATTCGTCATTGGCGCTGGATGCAGCAAGTGCGCGGGCCTGCCGCTGATGGAGGAATTGACGCAGAAGGTGCTCGGTGCCTTGGACAAAGAAGGCAAGGCGCATGCGATCCTCGAAGGGCTGAAGAACAACTTTGATGGCTCCGAAGGCTGCACCATCGAAGACTACATGAGCGAGCTGGTGGACCACGTCGCCATTGCGGAGCGACGTAAGTTGCGTTCGGCGACAGCGGCCCACGCTTCGATCAACGCCACGGACTACAGTCCTGACGATCTGGCCAAGGCACTGATCGAGATCAAGAACACCATCGCCGACGTGATCGGACAATCAAAGCCAAAGATTTCTGTTCATCGCCAGTATGTGCGTGCCATCCATCAGGTACTTCAATCCGGCAAGGCAGGCCAGCCGACAAGGGTCGACTACTACACGCTCAACTATGACACGCTGTTCGAGGACGCCCTGTCGCTCGAGCGGATACCGGTTGCGGACGGCTTCAACGGCGGCGCGACTGGATGGTGGGATGCGGAGGCGTATAAGGATGGCTCCGCGCAGGCTCGGATTCTCAAGGTGCATGGGTCAATCGACTGGTGCCTTTGGGACAGCGACGTGCTGCCGCGACGTGTACGCCAGGGGCTTGACGTTGGCGACACGCGCGAGCCGGTCCTGATCTGGCCCGCCTCCACGAAGTACCGGGAAGCACAGCGTGATCCGTTTGCTCAGATCATTGAGGCGATGCGCCGAGGCTTGCGGCCCTCGTCGGACACGCAGGTAGTGCTGGCCATCTGCGGATACTCCTTTGGCGATGCTCACGTGAACGTCGAGTTGGATCGAGCACTGCGTGAATCGGATGGGCGGCTCACGATCATCGCCTTCACGAACGAGGATGAGCCGAAGGGCCAGCTCAAGGACTGGCGCGATGACGTGGACGTTCGAGATCAGGTGAGAATCTATGCTAACCGGGGCTTCTTCCACGGAACCACAGAGGAACGCTCGGATGTCGATTTGCCATGGTGGCGCTTTGAGATGCTGACCCGGTTGCTGGGAGGTGAACGATGAGCAATGAACTGAGGAATCCCGGCGACCCTGTTGAGAACCTCGCGATCGGCACCATCGTCGAGGTGGACGGCACGCATCTTGTGGCCGAGCTTGACCCCAACATCAACGAGCTCTCACGCGTCTACGCCGGTGACATCTACGCGATTGGCCAGTTCGGGTCGATTGTTCGCATTCATTTTGGACGGCGGATCATCTACGGGTACGTGTGCCGCCTCCGGATGAAGTCGGAGTACTACCGTGAGCACGGCATCGCTTCGACAGCGCCCCCGACGGCCAGGATCATTGAGGCCGATCTGTTCGGTGAAGGTGAATGGGGATATACGGAACTCACGACGCCAATCGACTGGCAACTGAACTTCGAGCGTGGCGTTTCCACATTTCCGCTTCCGCAGCAAAAGGTCTACCTCACGCCCAAGTCCGAGCTCTCGTACATCTTCGGTCAGGGCGGTCCGGCGGCGGTGGAGATCGGAGAGCATGTCGGCGCAGGCGGGACACCGTGCTATGCCGATATGAACGAACTGCTCGGAAAGCATACCGCCGTGCTGGGTTCAACCGGTGCGGGCAAGTCGGGGACCGTCGCGGCTGTACTCCACTGCCTGTTGGAACGGGGCGAGAAGCAGGGCTATGAGAAATGGAATCCGCGAATCGTCCTGCTGGACCCGCACAACGAGTACGGCCGGGCGTTTCCCGGTCATCAGCGTCTCTCGACTGATGAGGGAACGCTGTCGTTACCTTACTGGATGCTCTCTCTCGATGAGACGGTTGGACTGTTTGTCGGCAAGACGGAACACGCGGCCACGTCTCAATCGAACATTGTGAAGAATGCCCTGCTTGACGTTCGGCGTCAGGCTGCGGAAGAAGTGGAGCGTGTCACGGAGGATTCCATATCGGTCGATTCGCCTATTCCGTACCTTCTTGGTGATCCTGCCGGACTGGACACATTCGGTAAGAAGGAAGATGTGCTCTATGAGGAAGGTTTCGTCGGAGCAGTCAACAAGCAACGCCCCAAAAACAAGGACAAGAAACAGCACGAGGAATTCAACAAGGTGCTACGTAAGCTGGCATCACTCATGAGCGATGCGAGACTGGATTTCATGATGAAGCCGTGGGATGGCAATGGCGACCCCCTTTCAGGCGTCGTGGCGCAGTTCATGGGAGATGGAGAACCCATCCGAGTTGTGGATCTCTCCGGCGTACCGAATGAGGTCGCAGGCGCGGCAAGTTCACTCATCGCGCGGACTCTATTCTCAATGAAGCTCTGGCAATCGGCTGATGGACGTAAGAGCAGCCCCGTTCTGTTGGTTTGTGAGGAAGCTCACCGCTATGTACCAGACCGCGGTGAGGCCCAATACGAAGCAGCCCAAGAAGCGATTCGTCGTCTGGCAAAGGAAGGCCGGAAGTACGGCATCGGCTTGATGCTTGTTTCCCAACGTCCAAGCGAGGTCGAGGCGACTGTCTTGTCGCAATGCAATTCTTGGCTGGTCCTACGCGTTACGAACGATGCTGACCGGGCCCATGTACGCTCGATTCTCCCGGATTCTCTCTCGGGGCTGACGAAGGTGCTGTCCGGTCTCCGGCAACGTGAAGCGATCTTCGTCGGGCAAGCGGCTATGTTGCCGTCCCGAATCCTCATCAGGCATCTGGACGATGACAAGTTGCCGCGTTCTCATGACATCGACTTTGACCAAGGGTGGCAGTGCGACCCCGTTGCCTCGGAAGACCTAGTTGATATTGGCACCCGATGGCGTCTGCAGCAGCGAGCGGGCTCAGCCTCGGACTGACAGCCCCAGCCAAGGCGGCGCACCATTGGGGTCAAGGAAGGCTGTGCGTTCGTCCCGCCACCCTCTACTCGCTACTCGTTAACCCCGCAAGGCGTGTGAATACGGCAGTTTGCGTTTGCCCCAAGGCTTGAAATTCTTCGCATCGGGGAGCTAATAACCAGTGGCATAGAACCCACTGCTAACGATTAACGGCGAAAACCTGCCTGAATATTCAGGCAGGCTTTTTGTCATATACAGAAGTTTCGTCACAGAAAAACGCACATGGAACAGTCGCAAGTAAAATTGATTCTTAGTGAAAAGCCAACATTTGCGTTTTTTCGCTATGTCCTGCCGAATATCGCGGCGATGTTCTGTGTAGCCTCGGCGACAATAGTGGATGGCTATTTTCTGGGCAACTACGTCGGGGGAATTGGACTGGCAGCCACGTCGGTAGCGATGCCCATCGTACACCTGATATTCGGGGTAGTATTGATGCTGACCATCGGTGGGCTGGTGCATTGCGGCAAAAAGCTGGGCGAACATAATCCACAGGAAGCCTCAAACATTTTCACAAAGTGTACAAGCACGATCATTCTCGCTTGTACCTTTTTAGCTATTGCAGGTTTTTTTACCTCCCCAGTTCTGTTACGACTGCTTTCAAAAGGCGATGTTGTGGTCAGCGATGCCGCCTATCGCTACCTTAGCACCTATTTTATGTTTACCGCATTGATTGGGCTGGCCTTTTCTCTGACACAATTTGTCAAGGTTGACTCTCGGCCTTACCTTTCAGCGACATGCTTTGTTGGTGGTGCCATTGGTAACATTCTGCTTGACTGGCTATTTGTCGGCAAGCTGGGCTGGGGGATCGAAGGAGCCGCCGCCGCAACGGGAATCGCCCATATTGTCGGCCTGATTTTGCTACCCCTGCACTTCCTGCCAAAGCGTGGGCAACTGCATTTTGTAAAACCAAAAGGAAGCTGGAAGATCATTTGGAAAATTTGCGCCAATGGTTTTTCGGAATTCATCAATGACGCTTCCGCCGGTTTCTTTATTCTGATTATCAATTTTGTTTTAATTCGTCGTTTCGGTGTCGATGGTGTCGTAGCGTTTGCCGTAATCAACTATGTTCTGCTGCTGGAATTGATGCTTATCTACGGCATTGCCGATGGCATCCAGCCGCTTGTCAGTACGGCCTATGGAGCCAAGAACTCATTGCGTATTCGCGCTTTTTTGCGACTGTCTGTGAGTATGGCGACAGCGATAGGTCTGATTGTGGCGATAGCAGTCTGGCAATTCCCGCAAGCCCTGCCCCAAGAATATTTTGGGCAGGGCTT
>JANQHN010000404.1 GCA_028282665.1 Phycisphaerae bacterium
GTCTTATGGCAGTGGTCCCGCGAAGGCCTTCTGCAGTTGAGCAAAATCCACCAGATCCGCGTCGTCGTCCTCGTCCAGGTCTGCGCACTGGCATCCGCTGCCCACTGGAGTGCGCGGCCCTTCCATGCACGCCACAAAGCTCGCAAAGTCGTCGAGATCTACGTCCTTATCACCGTCGCAGTTGCCCGGCAGGTATAGGATGTGCGTGAAGTGCGTGAATGGGACGGCTGCGAAATCGGTCGCCGCGTCGCGTGTGTGGTCCGTTAACGCGATTTCCAGCCAGATTTCGTTGGGCAACGTACCGCCAATCTGCGCCAGAGTTAGCGTTAGGCCATCCGGCGAAATCACGTAGTCGAAGTACCCGGTGTAATAATCGTGGCTGTGCGTCGCTTCATCGGTAATCGTGACGGGCGGACCGTCGATAACGGCGATCGGACGATGGAATGTGAACGCGATTTCAGCGTTTGTTAAGCTCGATAACACGCCGCGATACACCGGTTCCGCTACCTCGACGGTCGGGGTCGGCACGTTGAACACCAGCGAAAACGGTGGCGTAGGTTGGTACGGTCCGAGGTCGTCCACGAGCCGGTAGGTGACATAGAACGGGTAGTCCGGAGTTGGACTTTCGGGTACGTATGCACAATACTTCATATGCACGTGGTGCTCCGTCCAGTCGCTGAGATTATAGCGATCTCCGATTGCGTCGAGCCAAGTGCCGTCGTTCATCTGAATTTTGAAGTCAGGCGACAAGTCGAGGATTTCAAACCAGATTTCGTAATCCGCGCCTGGGGTTCCTTCGAGCTGAATCTCAGGTGGAAACCCGTAAGCGGGATCGATGGTATCCGAGAAGCCCGGTTCGCCAACTGACCAGCGATGATAAATCGGACTCCAGGACAGGGGGTAGTATCCTTCGCCTGGTACGCCGTGTCGGTAAACTTGACTCTTTTCCACAAACAACAGTTCGTCTTCCTGCCCCAGGAAGTAATGATCAAGCGGGCATTCAGCGCGTATGCCGGTAGCAATCGCGTAGCTGATAACAATCGCAACTACGATGCTGCTCTGCCAGGATTTCATGCGTATGTTCCTTTGTGAGGTCATTTGTTTTTATAGCAATTTCAATCCAAACGTAGCGTTGAATGTCGACTTTCCAGCAGTACGAAACACGGTGTCGGACGCTACGCCTGGCTAGAGCTTGCTCTAGCCACAACTATGGTGACGGCGGGATCAACTCGGGCGGCCAGCCGGGCGCATGTTTCGGCCACCAGAGGTTGACCTTGGGAAAATCCCACGTCTTGTTCCAATGCATCGGTTCTACATGGCTGTCGGCGAACAGATAGTTCGACTTCTCCAGGTGTCGATCCCATGCGACAGATTGCTTCGGATCCTCCAAGCCTTCCCACAGGTCGGAGTGAATGTGATCCGCGTAATCGTATGAATCCCCTGAACGGATCTCGGTCAAGTAGATCACTGCAGCGGGGGTCTTGATTTCATTGAGCCGCTGGAGGGCCAAATCGCTTTTTAGCGGCCCTAAGCAGGCGTTGATCGCGTAGCTCGACCACCGGTAGTTCGTCCATTCCTCGCGCGGCGGTGGATTTGCCCAGTCGAGAAACGGCTTGTCCGTTTTGTCATTGCGGCAACGACCGATCAGTGGTTGGCCTGTGTACTTCTGAAGGACGGTGAGCCAATAGAGCTCTTCCGGATGTTCGATATCCGGTTCGGCCAGAGGGCACGAAGACGCAGGTATGTACTCGTGATTGTCCACAGCGTACGAGAGCATTGCCATGCCCATCTGGCGCATATTGCTCATGCACACGACCCGCTTGCCCTGTTCACGAGCGTGGCGCAGGGAGGGCAGCAGGATCGAGATCAGCAAGGCGACAATGGCGACGACCACCAACAACTCAATGAGTGTGAATCCGCGCCGGGCGGCGCAGGAGCCTATCAGGTTCCCGCGCCGCGCACGCGTGATGGGGTTCTTTCTCCACCGCCATGTACTATAAGCGGGGTTACGATACACCGTCATTCTCCTTGCGTTCAAACGCGCCGACGGCCTGCGAGGAATACACTGGCAATTGCCAGCAGACTCAGTGTGCTGGGCTCCGGAACGGCAAAGCGGAACGTGAACGGATCGGAAGGCGTATACAGCCCGCCATCGTCGAATGCAGTGAACGTTGCGCTGAATACCTCGTCTGCCTGCGGATCATCCAGCCAGAAATAGAACCCCATATGCGAGTGAATACCCCACGCGTTTTTGTAGGCCAGCCACATCTTCTCGCCATAGTCGGAGAACTTGTACGTGGCGCCATCAG
>JANQHN010000005.1 GCA_028282665.1 Phycisphaerae bacterium
GTTGGGCTCATCCACCGAGGCGGCGAGAATGCCCATATTGTCCCCTGCCGACGGCTTCCAGTACAGGTGGGAGCCGCAGGTAGAACAAAACCCGCGTTCGGCGTCGGAAGAGGCTCGGAACCAGGTGATGTTGCCGGCGCCCTCGATCACCACATTGCTCGTTTTCGCAAATGTACCGGCGTAGCGGTGACCTGATTGCTTGCGGCACTGAGAGCAATGACATTCGATGACGTCGTGGTTGACGTCACGGGCTTGGTATCGAACCCGCCCACAATAACACCCCCCAGTCACCTGTAGCAGCGCGTCTTCCATCAAACGTCCTCCGTTTCGTCCATTTGCATCGGCAATGTGCTAGCTTGCCTACTACCGTCGATGACCTGGGTTGTACGAGCCTAATTGGGGGCGGGCATACGCGCCCGTCGGTCAGACTAACGACCGCTAGAGTTATGTTGCGAGCCGGGCATTTGGTGTGGTCTCAGGGACCGCCAACGCCTTCGAGACAGGACAGTTCTTCTTGGCGGCCTCTTGAAAGTCGCTCTCGTCCATGCCGGGAACCGACTCCTCCATGTCCAGTTCGATAAGCGGGATGACAAAACTGCCGCCGTCATGCTTGAGGTGAACCTTCGCCGTTGTTGTCACCCGCACCGGCTTGTGGCCCGTCATGGCCAGACCGTGTGACAGTGGCAAGGAATAGCATGCTGCCACGGCGGGCATGGTTCGAAGCGTCATCGATGTTAATTCTACACGGCAACGCTGATGTCAGAAATTGTTATACTCAATAACAAAATGGCTTAGCGGCACGACACATCCGGCGGTGCCCTTGTAACAGGAGCCAATCCATCTATACTTCGGCCGCGTCGGGTCCCGTGGCAGAGATAGCGGCGAATGTTGTATGAAAAGCGACCGGCGATTTGCATGACGACGCGACGATAATCCAAAGGTTGATTGGTCAAACAGGATCCACCCCAGTGTCCCAATTGCTTTCTCGTATGTTCAAGGGATTGAGCAACGCCACTTTTGGTTTGCGTTATGGCCTCGACGGCCTCCTGTATGACAGTAAGCGTTGGTCCCAGTCTTTCGCTGCACTAAAAAACTGCGCCAAAGGCGATCCTGTGTTGGTAGTCGGAAACGGGCCAAGCCTTAATAAGACGCCGTTAGACGAGTTTGCCAGCGTAACCTCTATTGGTATGAACAAGATCGATATGTTGTATCCGCGCGTTACGTGGCGGCCGACCTTGGTCATGACCATGAACACCGTGGTGGTCAAACAGCATGGCGACACCATCGTCGACGTCAACGATCAGGCCTTCATTTCCTTTAAGACGCGGCACTTTCTTAGCAAAAAAAGTTGCGAAAAGGCGAAGTTCTTCCTCGAGAAGCCCGGCACGCCCTTTTCCACGGACCCATCAAAATACATCGCGTTAGGACCGACCGTAACGTATTCCGCATTACAGATGGCGTATTGGATGGGCGCGGATCCGGTAATACTGTTCGGAGTGGATCATTCATTTAAGTTTGCCGGCAGCCCACTAGCTTATGAAAAAATGAAGGGAGATGATCCAAATCATTTCGACCCCAATTATTTCAAAGACAGTTTGTGGGGAGCACCGGATAACGTGGGTATGGAGCGTTGCTACGCTGAGTCTCGGCATGCATTTGAGAGGGACGGTCGTCGGATATTGGACGCCACCATCGACGGCAAACTCCAGATTTTCGAAAAAATTTCGCTTGCTGAAGCCTTTTCACTGTGTGGAATAGCTCAACCGTTGAATTCTGCGGGCGGCTAAAGGAATTTTTGCGTTTGCGCATAAGAGCCGTAGAGGGTAGTTCAGACTTTATGTTTCTGCCTTGCTGCTGCTGTAGGTCCGCTTGACCAGTTCGATAGACGGCGACGAGAGGAGGTCGCCGGTGAAGAACTGGGAACCATCTGACTGGGCAGGATAAATGTGATTTCCGAATTAATGGAGATCGCAAGAAACGTTGGTTTTAAGGCTCGGTCGTTTTGTGATTCTCTCAAGGGATTGATTTTGGGGGATGGAATGCGACCGAAACAGCAGCACAAAGCGTGGCACAACGATTTTTTCCGCGCCCGCCTCGATCAGATCATCAATATGAAGCACGCGCTTGTCGCCTTGGCGGACAAGATCGATTGGGCTTGGCTCGACGCGCACGTGGCAGACAGTTTTTCCGATCAGGGCCGCCCGGGGG
>JANQHN010000076.1 GCA_028282665.1 Phycisphaerae bacterium
TGCCGTGCGCTTAGATCCAGGCGACGGTATCGCTTCTTCACCCCGTCCTTAGGATAACTCACCACATCCTCCAGGAACGCCACCGCGTTCCCGTCCTGCAGGACATCCGACGGCGGAACCAGTGCCCTACCCGCCTCAAATCCTTGAATTCGACCGGTTCGTCCGGAACCGTGCGAATTCGACCGAGCGAAGGCGGCTAGCCGTTGATCCGTCATTTCCCCTTTTTTGACCGCCACCAATGGGAATTGCACCAGAAACGGTTTCATCCAACGGTCCTGGAGTTTCACGATCCCCTGCCCCACCGGCAGTCGGCCTAACCAATGCTTATCGCGATCGTCAATCAACGAAAGCTTGGCTGCGCGATTGACATCGGTGGGTTCTTTTTGATTGAGGCAGATGCTCGCGTAGGTATTGCCCAAAGCTGCACTCGAGATGAGGTGCGGGTGCTGGTCCAGCACGACCATCGCCATGCCCAGTTCCCGCCCCTGCCGAAACAGCCTGTTCATCACCGATTCCTTGGCTCGCTGTTCCTGCCTATACAAAAGATGGTGCGCCTCTTCCACGAAAACGACCAATTGAAGCCGTTCGCGTTTGGGTTGCCCGAGCATGACGTGGTAAAGCCACAAGCAGAGCATCGGCACCAGGAACTTTTTGGCGTTGTAACTCAAAGCATCGAGTTCGACGATGCTCTCACCTTGAATCAACTGTTCCACGAGTTGCACTTGCCCCACTTTGGGATCACCACCAATATGCGCAGCCTCCAACGAACGCAGCGCGCGCAGCGTGGTCATCTGCCAGCCTCGTGCACGGTCTTTTGCGGGAAAACGTTCGATTGAACGAACGAGATCATCGATATTCGGTACCTTGTTTGTCGTGTATTGATCGCGCAAGGCCGTAAGAAGAATGCTCTTGGCTCCATCCCCCAACGTGTAGGCCTCCGCCAATACGTCCACGAGATAATGCAAAAACACATTCAATTCGAGTTCGGGCGGTGGAATGAACGGATTGAACAGAAACGGCAGCAAAGAACGACCTGCAGTATAGACTTGCACCGATCGAGGCAGGCGAGGCAGCAGGTGCCGGGCGGTACGCTTCCAATCCAAAAACAAGAACGGCACGCCATGCTTGGCTAATTGCATGAGCAGATGAAACGCCACATTGGTTTTTCCCGCGCCACTTCGACCGAACACGGCCAGGTTTTGGATGAGTTCCCCCGGTTGCAGCCCTGCGGACCATCGCGGCTTGTCGTAAAGCACGGTTCCTAAATGAATCGGACCGGCAATCAGGTTCTTGGGCGGAAGCGAAAGCAGGCACTTGTTGTCCAAATCTCCCAAACGCCGTTGAGCCACCTGGATGATCCGGCGTTCGATCAATAATTTCATCGCGGGTTCGGCCGTTGCCCTGACGCGCATCCAGCGTGCCACAGTGCTTGGCATCAGTGGCTTAAGCTTGCGGGCGATCTCCTCGATGTGCATGAATCATTCCCGCAGCACGGTGTGCTGATCCAATTCCTCCAGCAATCGCAAGTGAAGCGATTGGATTCGATCCTGCTCCCGGTGTTTCCAGTGCCTGCGTTCCTGTTCGAGCCGTTGAATTCGATTACGCAGTCTGTCGCACTCAGGGGCGCTAACATGCTGATAGGCAGGTGAACGTGGCGCCCGTTTGCGGATTTCCGTATGGAGGTAATCCTGGAATCGCACCAAGCTCTGATCGAGTTGATGGTGAAGGTCGCGAACCGTGTCGATCTGCTCGACCGTTAACGCAATCTTGCGCTCCAACATAGACAGTGGATCGTCAAACGCACCACGTGGTTCTTTTCGGGTTAGCTTCCGTGCGCGTTGTTCCAGCCGACTGGTGAACGGAACAACCTTTGGCGGGTAAATGATTCGAATGCGTTGGCGCAATCGGCGTGGATTTTCGGTTTTCGGAGTCACTGCCTGGGCCATGTTCTACCTACGGAACATCATCGCGGGTCTTCTTGACGGCGGAATCTCCTTTCAGTTTTTGAGGTTTCCGGTTTTCAAGACGCTCGCAGGCCAGTTTGACGTAAGCGGGATTGCGTTCGATACCGATGAAGTCCCGTCCGAATTTCCCGGCCACGACGGCCGTGGTGCCCGACCCCATGAAAGGATCAAGCACGATACCAGGAAGCATCCCAGCCATGCACGTGCATGAGAATGCCATCCAGCTTCCGTGGGGCGACCTATTGGACTTCGCCTGTCGTTTGCGATGACTTAATTGTCGAACTGCTTGCGGAGACTGTGGCGTGCCGCATTTCGAACAAACCTCTTTAGGACAACCCGCAAGAATCGGCCGTTCGCAAAGAGCCTCTGGATAAACCGCAAAATGTGCACCGCTAAATGGTTTCGTGTTGATCCCCCAACAATCACCGGGGTTCTTGCCTTTAGGGTGAAGAGCGCCATCTTGGCCGTGATAAGGCGGCAACCTACCCCTACTGGGATGATGACTTAATCGAGTTACACTTTGACGCTGGTGCTTCATTAGATGCCTTTGAAGGAACTTATGCGGCACGCGAATCGCGTCCAGGTCGAAAAAGTACCGCTGTTGCTTAACGAAGAACAACCCATACTCCCACGAAGAAGCAAAACGATCCTTCACGCTTTCGGGGAGGTGATTGGGTTTATGCCAGATGATGACGTTACGCAGTATCCAGCCACGCTCAATCATCGCGATAGCGAAGCGAACGGGAAGCAAACAAAGGCTCTTTCGTGGAACCGTTTGATTAAGCGACGTCGGCGGTCTTTGATGTGGATCCAGCACGCCCGGCCTTGTGAATCTGCCCCTCTGCTTCATACGAGGTCGCTGCTTCCCCTTCAGGCCACCGGGTAGGTAGTTTCCCCAGCTGCCGGCGTAGGTGTCCCCGAGCACCACCCAGAGCGTGCCGGTTTTCTTGAGGATGCGATATATACCGCCAAAAACCTGAAGTAAGTGCCGCAGGTAAGACTCGATATTGCCTTCCAGCCCCAACACCGCACGATCACCCGGTGCCCACTCCGTAACCGGTAACGAATAATCACGCTTCGACCAGTACGGCGGTGAAGTAAGCACGCAATCGATGCTTTGGTCGGGCAAGCCTTTCAATCCTTCGAGCACATCCAGGTTATGGATCACATTCCGTGTCGGCGAGCACTGAGAATTAGCCAAAGTATTCCGATTGGCGTGATCGATCGTTGAAGGGCTCTCGATTACCACGTTCTCTCCTCAGCAAAGCCGCGGATTAAGGTTCTACGGCTGGGTCCTGCGCAATTCATGCTGCTACAACGGGCGTCGCGTTCTTAAGGGTTGAACCGATTTGGATACTTCGCGGTGCAATCGCCCACGATCAAAAGCAAGATTACCGTATCTGCCTACTGTCAGGCAGCTAGAAGAAGTGCACGAATCCGTTCCCCAGTCTCCGTCAGCGCATACATCGGATGAGATCGCCCTCGAACGCGAACCGGATCCACCAATCCACGCGCCAGAAACAAGCGAATAACGTCACGAACGTTGTTGGCGCTCATGCGGAGATTCTCATCGTTCGCCCGAGCGCGGCGTTTGATGTGCGCCGGAATCATCGGCGTCACCATCGCCTTCAAAATAGCCGATCGGTGCGAATAGCAAACCCAGCCGTAAAGCTCCCAATCCACCTCGGGAAATTCAAAACAATAAGCGGGTTCACCCGCAAGCTCACTCAAAACGCGGTGGCATGCCCGCCCTAATTTCGTTAACCCATAAACCCGACTGCTACGGGCTGATTGGTTCAAACACCGCACGATACCGACCCTGGTGAGCTCTCGAATCGTCCCGCAGCATGCCACCCGATCAAGTTCCGCCCTTCCGGCGAGTTGTGTTGCCGTAGAGGGCTGTCGAAACGCCAACACCACACTTGCTCGCCGCTCGCCTTGCCGAAGCCAGCGAACCACCTCTGTCAGAGCCATCTGTCATGGATGAGGCATTTCTATATGGGCCTTGAACTGATTTGGTCGTGCGATCCATTGAAGCGAGCAACAGCCGGCCGAAAGCCTCACTCCAAATAGTCAGCGCCGGTAAGCAATACTTGTTCAAGGTCGCCAATGACGCTTTCCGGCATCCTGGAACTGTGTGCGTTCAAGCAGTTCTTCGATCGTGCTGACGTGGACATCCCCAAGCTCTCCCTTAACACAAGCCACTGAATAACACTTACAGAAACGATAGTGCTGCAATTCACGAGGACGCGGCTCAGGATTGTCGAGCACTTCGCCGTAGATCGAAAACCCGTATCCCGAATCACGCCGAAAACAATCACCGGGCTTAATCGCTTCCTGCCACGGTTGAACCTGGAGATCGGCGGCACGCTGCTGTTGTTGAAGGTAACGCATCAGTTCCTCGAACGAATCGAACGATGAAATCCCCATGCAAACGATGAGCGGGCCGTGAAGATAAACCTTGCTAAGTTTTACGGACAAATGGTCGTGAAACCCGGACAAACTCCATTGGGCCGACCATGACAACCACGAGTCACCCTCTAAATCAGTTGAACGCTTAAGAATCGCAAAGCCCAGCAGCTGTTTACAAGGAGGTGAATGGTTTCATGGATGAAGAAGAAATAACCGACGACGACACACCACAAACAAAGTGCTGCGCCTGTGATCACCAGATAGAACTGGGCGCGGATGTCTACACGATCCGCGAAGGCGTGCTCGGGCATCGCGGGCTCGTGCCGCTCAAACCGGAAATGTTCTTTTGCAGCCTCAACTGCCTCGAAGAATACGTCTACGCACCGGAAAGACCCAAACTGCCACGGCGCGTGCCGTAGCCGCGACGAGTTTAGATCAATGCGGGAAGGAAAGGCGTCATCGCATTTTTGGAATGTCTTGCCCTCCCTGCGTTGAAGCAAAAAGTATAAATACGAGTGTTTCTTCCGGAATGCATGTGGAACGAACCAAACCTCGACGAGTTGCAGAAGTTGCCGTCTCTCTATTCGACCGAACACGTCCCCGTCGCTCAAAAGCTGATCCACATGCACTTCTTCTTGGGAGGATGCGATTGGTACATGGCCGAGTACAGTACTGCGGATAGGTTGTTTTTCGGTTACGCGATCCTAAATGGCGATTTGGACAACAGCGAGTGGGGTTACTCGTCTCTCGATGAAATGCGATCCGTCAACGTCAGAGGTTTCGAAATTGATCGGGATCTGCATTGGCAGGTCCGTCCCGCAGGTGAAGTCGACAAGATTCGAGAAGCGATGGAACACCAAGGTTTGTGGGGCGGAGAATGAGAGAATTGGCCGACTGAAGTCGCTGGAGGAGCGTCTGCATTTGTGGGTGTGATTCAGTGGTCGAATGCTAGCTTCCCAAGAGAGCGAGGTAGTACTCGCAGCCCTTCAAAACAGCCATCACGGCCTCAGAATGTGGTTTCCTCCACCTGCATCGGTCGATGAATCGCCCCAAGTAGTCCCCGATTTCGCACAAATGTAGTAGTTCGCAAACCTTGCTAGCTGCCCAGTTGGCTGTCAACCACACACAAATGTGGCTGGGCAAGTGGCCCACGCAGCCTCTCCTCGAGAAGACTACGACCGCTTTTTGTCAAACGCCGTCGGCGTTTCAGGCATCCCCAACGGAGGCAAGAAGCTTCCGCCCTCACGTCCCCCGGATTCCTGCCCCTTGACATCGCGCCATGCAAGAGTCACGCTACGGGACTAGATCGGGCCGATCGCCAGCTATAAGATTGCTTGGTATCCCGCCGCCTCCGGCAGGCGGTTCGTCGCCACAAACGCCCAACCAAGTCGCCTGATAGGAATCCGGTGGAGGACGTTATGGCCAAAGACGTCGATCTCACAAGTGTGTATAGGAGAATCAAGTCACTTACCGCATTCGGCTTGAGCCGTTAGGAACAACCGAACGCGGCACCGACAACACGGGGCTAGTCGCTACTCTTGTTGGGGCGAGTGGTGCATATCCAGTCAACAACACCATGCATGCCGAAGCTACCTGGCGGTGGGGCAATTAGATTCGGATGAATAACCCAGTTCTTGCCTACTCTGCTAATACTGTGCACACCACTAGGTTGGCGTAGCCCAAAAAAGTTGCGGGCGCCTTCGCCAGTCAAGTCGGCAGCTTCGTCAGGTAGAGATTTGCTTGGGCCACGAACATGCACTACGGGTGCCGATATGAGGCGTTCCAGGGAATTCTCGTAACATTCAGGACAGCTTTTGAGCGGGGTGGAGCAAATCTCTTGTAGCGCGTCAAATCGGTAGTAGCAGCGATTGCAGCGGTATTCATGAATCGGCACCGTTAATCACCACTAGGAGACGGTTTCTTGTCGTCTTTGAAGAAAGTGATTTGGCCGGTCTTTCCGAAACTCCCTGGGGGCGGCCCAACGAGGTTTGGGTGGACAACGAGGTTGTTTCCTACGCGTGAGAAGGTCTGAAGGCCGAGGTTTTTCAACGAACGAGACTTCTGTGCGGTCATGAAGAGCCGCCGAACTCCAGGCTGATTGGACTCTCCAATCAGGTCGGCAGCCTTATCGGGAAGGCGAAACCCGGGCCCTTGCGTATGAACCGCGGGCGCGGAAATGAGTCGTTCCAGAGCGTCGCGACTGCATTGCGGACACGTCTGCAACGGACCATCGGCCATCGCTTGGCATGCGTCAAACTGGTACTTGCAGTTTGTGCATCGGTACTCGTAAAAAGGCATCGCACTAATCCTCAGTATCGGTGGCCTCAGAGGGTCCGGGTTTGTCGGGCCGGATTTCTTCAGCAACGAATCCGACAGCAATGCCACGAATCATCCCTTGACATTTTAGCTGACAGAGGACGTTCAAGTCAGCATCGACCGGCTTCATGATGGCTTCCCTTATGTCTTTGGGAACGATTGCCGCGTTGCGGAGCGAGACTTCGAGCGTATCTATGCTCTTTTCGTAGTCGATTTGAAGAGAATCTCCTTCGGGTACCTGGGAATCTCGCCCGTCACGGGAAGGCGTCTTGCAGAGGGCTTTTGTCAATTCCTGCATCGCCTCAGCTTCCAATTTGGTTGCCATAGCGTCCATAGCCCGTTTAGTCTCTTCGTGCCAGAACACAGAATTGAATATGTGCGTTAACAGGCCGGTCAAGCCTGGTTTGGCGTGGTCACCAGAAAGTAAGAAGCTGAGGAATCCGGGCGAGCATAAGCGGATGCTCTCAACTTCGAGGCGGTTGATTCGCGGGACAATCTCCAAGATGTCGTCGAACGCGAATTGGAGTGACCAAGACACATCGGTCTCAACCACGTTGATGCCGTTGTTGCGAAGCATGGTGGTTAGCTTAAGATAGTCGCTACGTGCTAGGCTTTCAGTGCTGCCATCCGCTTCGCCCCAGTGTTTGGGAGTGCCCTTGTCGAGGAGTCCGAGCACACGCAGGTTGGAGATGACGTACTCGTGGTCTTGAAGTTTCTGGGCAAGGTACGATGCGGCGGCAACGCGGCACGACAAACCGTCAAGAGCATGGATGGCAGCGGCCAAACGGTCTGCTCGCCAAACACCGGCCGTTGACATGACTATTCGAGCGTATTGGCGGCTTTCAGGCATGGTCAAGGGTCTCCAACTGCACGGGGCTGTCAATTGAGAAACACCTACAGTAGTATGGTCGGTGGAAGCCATATGTAAAGGGTGCGTTGACGGCAACGCCGTCAGGATGCCGAAAATACCTATTTACGAATGCGAGGCGTGCGGGGAGGAGTACGATATCGTTCAGCGGATGTCGGACCAACCTGTCAAAAAGTGTTCGAGCCGTGAGGCGGATAGAGTGAGCCATAATGTGGAACCTCCGAGTACTCGAAGCGAGAAGGTAGCTGGTGATGCATGCTCCCTTCCGAACAACCCTCTGCGTTAGGCGTTGTCGTCAGTTTGCTCTTCTCGAATCTGTTGGTGCACCTCGCGAAGTAGGTGCTCGGTGGCAATCCTCTGAAAAACTTTGTCGTTCATGAACTTCGCGAATAGCTCTTCGTTCTGTTCCATGCGGTCGATAAACAGGCTCTCCAACGCTTTGTCGAACACGTAGTGGAAGTTCTCAATAGTGTTCGCCTGGGCGGCCTGACGAAGGTCTTCATCCGCAATCGCTTCTTCGCGAATTTGGCTGAAGAAAAGCTCATCGGCCGGAGTGAAGTCGGTACCGAACCGCTCGTTGATGAGGTCGATGAGCGTTGATAGCTCTACCTGCGGGCCCTCGCCGCAACCCGTACCGACAGCCGTCGGCCCCTTCGCGTCTCCGCCCTCGCCGGGCTCAAGTTGTATCGTTCCTTCGCTGATTTTCTGAAGATGGTAGAACTTGAGCGTGACCTCGTCGAGAGCACTTAAGCGGCTTACCGCCGGGTCGATGATGGCGTTTATCTTGGCATGGTCGCTCGGCGTCTGCACCGCCTTAGCCTTGAAGAAGACCTTGCAGAACTCCTCGACTTCCTCCCGGTGATAAACGTGGCGCTCGTCGAGCTTGGCCTGGAGGTCGTAAAGCTGACGCGAGCGGCTTCCTCGCCGACGTGCGTTACCTCGTAGTACGGCTTGAACGCCTCGTAAATCTCATCCGGCTTGTTCACGAAATCAAGGACGAACGTGTCCTCCTTGCCCGAGCACGTTCGATTAAGACGCGACAGCATCTGCACGGCCTGAATGCCTGCAAGCCGCTTGTCCACGTACATCGTGTGCAAGAGCGGCTGGTTGAAACCGGCCTGGTACTTCTCCGCCACGATGAGCAGGCTGTATTCGTCGGTCGCGAACTTCTCGGGAAGCTGCTTCTCCGGAAGCGGCTTCCCGTTGGCGTCGCGGTTCATGTCCGGCTCAGTGTAGCTCACACCGGCGGCGTCCGGGTCTTCGACGGTCCTGGAAAATGCAACGAGCGTCTTGATGTCAGCGTAACCCTTCTCGCGTATCTGCTTGTCGAACTCCTGCTTGTAGCGAACCGCATGCAGCCGGGAACTCGTCGCGACCATCGCTTTCGCCCGTCCGCCGATTTTGTGCCTCGTGAACGTACGGAAGCGCTCCAGCATCACCTCGGTCTTCTGAGCGATGTTGTGCGGATGCAGGCTCATGAAGCGGGCCAACGCCTGGGCAGCCTTCCGCTTATCGACCTCGGGGTCGTCCTCGATGCCCTTGCTTAGCTTGTAGTAGGTGCGGTACGTCGTGTAATTCTTGAGCACGTCGAGGATGAAGCCTTCCTCGATGGCCTGCTCCTTGGCTTTCTCCTTGATGCTGTTCGCCGCGAGCACACCTTTGAGTTCGGTTGCCGTCTCGCCGGATTGCGAACTGTGTGCCTCGTCAACGATGACCGC
>JANQHN010000163.1 GCA_028282665.1 Phycisphaerae bacterium
TGCTTGGGCATCTCGGGCGGTATGTAGACGTTCTTAAACGCCTCGATCGACGCTGCCATCATCTGCCGCACTTTCGCCGCACTGAACAAACCACTGAACCCAGCAATCTCATACAGGTATTGGCTGTCACGCATCGCGCCTTCCGGCGGATTCACCGCTTGTTCGAACGGCTGAATCACACCGTCCGCATTGACGAACGAACCCGAACGTTCCGCCCACACACACGATGGCAACACCACCGTCGCCGCATCGGTCGCGGCATTGGCGAACAGATCTTGCGCGACCAGCAATTCGAACTTCGGCGCAGCTTTGCCGAAGTCCTTGTCGACCCAAGCGGTCGGGTATCCACCCACTACCCAGCCGGCCTTGATAGCGTCACCGATCTTGCCGACAAACTCTTCGTACGTCAGCTTCGTTCCGCCTGCCGCATCGATCACCATACCCACACCGCGACGATTCGGGCACTTCTCCGGCTTGATCGTGAATTTCACATTATGGCCGCCGGCACCAACCGGGAAAGTTGTTTCCTCACCTTCTACCGGAATCGGTCCCAGCGCAATCGCACAACCGGGAGCCACCTCGCGCATGAAGCGGACCAAAAGCCACGCCTCTTCGCACGACATCATCGGCGAGAGCATCACGCCTACCTCGGCGCCCGAATGCTCTTCCACAAACTCCTGGAAACGATACCGCAACAGTTCGGGCAGTGCGGACCGCTGCGGCGTGTTCGTATTTCCGCCGCGTCGCAGAACCGGCCGCTTCAACCGATCTGCCTGTTGCATGTATTTCCAGCCGTAACGTCCCGCGTCGCACATCCAATGGTCGTTGACTTCGGGGTTGAATCGCGGCTTGAGGCGCCAAACGACGTTCTCATTGTGATCGATCCAGATCGAACAACCGGTCGAACAGCCAGGGCACACCGACTTCACCGATTTCAACAACCACACACGCTGTTTAAAGAGGAAATCCTTGTCCAGCAAACTGCCAACCGGACAAATATCAACCACATTTCCCTGGATGGGGTTATCCAAAGGCCTGCCCGGAAAGATATCGATTTCATTCCGCGAACCGCGATTGACGATGCAAAGCTCGCGCGTGCCGGAGATTTCCTCGGTAAATCGCACGCACCGCGAACACATCACGCATCGATCCTGATAAAGGTAAGTATGCGGGCCTATATCCTTTTTGGGATTGACCAGCTTCGGATCAACCATGCGCGATTCAGCCTTGCCAAACTTAAAGCTGTAATCTTGTAAGTAACACTCGCCCGCCTGATCACACACGGGACAATCCAGTGGGTGATTTAGCAGAAACGCCTCCATGCAGGTTTCCTGATTCTGCTTCACCCGCTCGGTATCAAAGCGGACCTCCATCCCATCACGCACAGGCGTTTGACAGGACGGCACCAACTTCGGCGACCACACCAATTCTTTCGTCTTGGGGTGCGGCATTTTCATTTCCATCAAACACAAACGACAAGATGCCACCACCTTGAGCGACGGATGGTAGCAATAATGCGGGATATCCCAACCGGCATTAAGAGCCGCCTGGAGCACGTTATCGTCCTCTCGACATTCAACCGGCTTGTCGTCAATGATGATCGTCGGCATCTATATTCTTTCACGATCGCCGCACGAGCCCTCATTAATTTGAGTACTTTGCTGCTAACGATACGATTCGAGTACTTCCTTCACGTCGCTCGATTGAGAGCGAATCCGCTCTTCCAACTCGCCGCGGAACTTGCTGACCACTGTCTCAATCGGAAATTTGGCTCCATCAGGCAGACCGCAAATGCTCAGCCCGGGCATCATCCCCATATTTCTTGACGTTTCAAGAAGGATGTCCAAATCCTCCAAACGGCCCGCGTTCGCCTCTATCCGCATCGCAATCTTGTACATCCAACTAGTGCCCTCGCGACATTGCGTGCACTGACCACACGACTCCGTGCCGAAAAATTTCGCAACGTTGCGCAACACGGTCCGAATATCCGTATCTTCGTTGACTACGACCGCAGCGGCGGTTCCCAATCCTAGTAGGCCGTAATTCGCCGGATCGGAAAAGTCCATCTTCATGTCGAGTTCATCAGCGGTCAGCACGCCCATCGATACACCGCCCGGGAAAACCGCCTTGACCTTTTTTCCGTCGAGCATACCTCCGCCCATGTCTTCACGTTCAATCAAATCACGGACAGTGATATCCATCGCCGCTTCATAGCACCCTGGTTTTTTAACGGGGCCGCTAATGCAAAACAGCTTGGGTCCGGTACTGTGCGATGGGCCAACGTTCGCGAACCAATCCGCACCACGTTCGATGATGTGCGGCAGGCAGGAAAGCGTCTCAACGTTGTTGACCACGGTCGGAAGATTAAACAAACCGGAAACGGCAGGGAATGGGGGTTTAATACGAGGCCAACCGCGCTTGCCTTCGATCGATTCGATTAATCCGGTCTCTTCGCCACACACATACGCGCCTGCACCACGATGAATGTAACAATCCATCGAATACTCACTGCCGAAAACGTTCTTGCCGAGATAGCCCGCGGCGTACGCTTCGTCGATGGCTTTTTGCAGAATGTGGAACTGTTCGTGAAACTCGACTCGCAGGTAGATGTAAGCGACCTGCGATTTGGTCGCGTAACCCGCGATGAGCGTGCCTTCAATAAGCTGATGCGGGTCGACCTCCATCAGCACGCGGTTCGAAAACGTCGGAGGTTCCGACTCATCACCATTAACGCAAAGCAGGGTCTTGGTGCGATCTTTGGGTAAAAACCCCCATTTGACACCTGCAGGAAACCCCGCCCCGCCTCGACCGCGCAGGTTAGCCTTTTTGACTTCTTCGATCACCTCATCGACGGACTGATTTAGAACTTTGCGGATTGACTGATACCCACCGCGCGACTCATAAACCGAAAGCCTGGCCGAGTCCTTCACGCCCCGATTTCGCAACAATACAGGCTCGAACTTCGACATTCGTCCGTCCATCCAACCCGACGCTGCACGAGCCAGCCATACCTATCCGTTCGAGGCCGACCTACGGCAGTTCAACGTGGGGCCAATAGCTCACCACGAAGAAGTAGAAAACACTCCAAGCAACCATCAGCACACTGATCCAAATGCGTTTGCCGACACAACATACCGGCGTAATCAGCGTAAGCAAGACCAAAATGTAATCCAAAGAGAATCGATTGAAGCCTCTTTGGACGTACCCGGTCGAATGGTGGCACATCAAAATCGCAAACACTGCAAACCCAGAAAGCGCCAGCCAAGCCATCTGTCGGCTTTTCGCTTTTCGCCAAACGCTCCCAAATGCGAATACGATCCAGAGCAAAATCGGCGAGGTCCACCAGATGCTCGTTCCATTCCGATCGGACTCGGCGAAAGTTTTCAACTCACCGGCGATCTCCACCTGCTTGATTCGCCAAGTATGCAGGTTCGCGTAGTAGAGATTTCGCTCAAGGAACGTAGGCGAAAACAATCCGTGCGTCTTGGCCGTCATGGCCAGAGCATCGGTCCTACCTTCATATATCCTCATGTAGCCAGAGTCCAGCGGACTCTTGAATTTCAACCAGTTTAACGTCAGCGGCACGCTTAGCGCAACAGCCACGGTTGCTGCGACTACGCCCAGTCGCGTCACTCGCCCTGGCCTATCATCGCCCCACGCCATCACGATGAACGGCAAAACAAAAAAGATGGAGAGCTGCCGTGAAAAAACCGCAATTAACAATCCGATCCCGGCAAACCATACGCGACGCCGGCCGAAATACTCGCCCAACAGGATAAGCATCCCCACGGCAGCGAGCAGGTGGTTCACGTGGTAGACCGAACCATCCACGACCGCGTTATCAACCACACGCCACAGTGACGTTCCCAAAAGCAGCGCAATCGTTAGCAAAGCGCCATGGCGCGAAGCCCCACTCAAACCAGCAAACACCCGCATCGCCAACCAAGGCAACAAGGCTGCGATACTGATCACAAGCACCTGCGGCACGCCGCCGAAAATCGGCCAAGCAATTGCGGAGATAAGGCTGAACATTGGTGGGAACGGACTGAAGAAACGCCCATCCACCAAAGCGGAATCCCAAAAATCTCCGCCCAGATCCATCCGGCCCTGCCACCATGATCTCGCTTCGGCGATCTGCAAGTTGTGCTCTGGACCAAACAGGTTGTCCGGAACACCCACCTGCCAAAACACGGCAAGCAGAAACAGGGCGTACACCACGATCAACCAAATAGCGAGCGATTCTTCATTTCCTCGCCCCTCGGCCGATCCAGCATAATCAGTCAATTCAGCCCGCTCACACGCTGGTTCACCCTCGGTCGCTGACGGCTGATGTTCCTCCTGCGTCATGGCAGTTTGCAGCAAGCCGCAATGGCTATTCGCCTTGAGGTTTCTCGCTCACGGCGCTATTGGAACTATCTTTCTTATGGGCCTGCAATCCCGCCGCCGCGTACACCTCCGCCGGCTTCATCGCGGGGGGATCGAACAAATCGCTTCGCTCGTAGTCGATCTTGTCATTGTTCGGATCCGAGAGAATCTTCTCAACATCTTCTACGCGCACGCGCTTGTGCATTTTTTCGTTTATCAGCATGCAGGGGCCATGATCGCACACCGCCAAACACTCTTCCGTCACCAACGAATACTCACCGTCCGGGGTGGTCTCGTGTTCACCAACGTTGAGTTGTTTTTTCACTTCCTTCAACAAGGCAGCCCCACCACACACTTCACAAGAAAGGCTGCGACAGACCGTAATCACTTTGCGCCCCTTTTTGTGCGTCCAAAAGTGCGTGTAAAACGTAATCGTATCCAGCACGTCGGAAGGATGAATCTCCAACACCTCCGCGATTTCCGACATCGCCTGGTAAGACACGTGCCCGTACGTGTTTTGTACAAGGTGCAGCGCAGGCAAAAGCGCTGCCCGCTTTGTCTCGTAGCGTGGGAAGTACGATTCGATCTTCTCACGTACTTCGGGCGTGATCAGGGGCTCGGCGTTGGCGTCAAACGCCGGAGTCATTCTGTCCAGAACCTTCCATGACATCTTTAGGAACCTTAAAAAACGGGTATTAGGAACCTATGGGAGCCGTATCTGCTCAATCCAAACGCGGCTTTGCGTGTCACTTGTTGCTTCTTTCAGATCCAGGGTTCAGCGACACACCTGACTAACTCTCGAACTAGCGGTCGAGTTCGGCCGCAATTATGTTCATTCCACTGAGCACGGCAATCACATCACTGACGCGGTGCCCTATGACAAGGTGCGGGAAACATTGGTAATTAATAAAGCTCGGCGGCCGGCAACGGGCGCGGTAAGGCATATTGCCACCGTCGCTGACGAGGTGAAAACCCAACTCGCCGTTTGCCGTTTCGTTCGCGCCGTAAGCTTCACCAATCGGTGGCTCGTGCCCCCGATTGGTCATGATCTGTTCAAAGTGATGGATCAACCCCTCGATGCTGAAGTAGATCTCATCCTTGCCAGGCAGCGTTGCCTTTTGATCCGATAGCACATCGACAGGCCCTTCCGGGATGTTGTCGACGAGTTGCATGATAATATTCGAAGCCTCGCGAATCTCAGCAAGACGCACTTGATACCGCGCGTAACAATCACCTCCGTCCGCGATAGGCACTTTAAACTCAACCGGTGATGCGCCATTGCCATCCCAGTTGTCAGCGTAGCACAGATAAGGCTCATCCTTACGCAGATCGCGACGAACGCCACTTGCGCGGGCAAGCGGCCCGGTAAGCGACCAATTAATCGCATCATCGTGACTGATGTAACCGATACCGCGCGTTCTCTCCAAGAAAATGCGGTTCCGCGTGAGGAGCTTCTCCAGGTCGGCAAGCGCGGGCGGTAAATGCTTCTTGCAAAAAGTTTTGATCTTCTGAGCCCACTCTACCGGAACATCCCGCATCAGCCCGCCCACGCGCGTATAGCTGGTGGTAAACCGATGACCGCAGACATCTTCAAAGATGTCGTAAATGTATTCACGAGCATTGAACGGATACATAAACGCCGTGAACCCGCCCAAGTCCAAACCGGCACATCCGACACAAAGCAGGTGATCCTGAATTCGGGCCAATTCTGCGATGATCGTGCGAATTGCTTTGCAACGCGGTGTAAGATCAAGACCGAACAACGTCTCGCAAGCGTGATGCCAAGCAATGTTATTCGCCATCGGCGAGACGTAGTTCATGCGGTCGGTGACCACCACATACTGGTTGTAGTTCAGATGTTCGCCGAGTTTTTCGAAACCGCTATGCAAATAGCCGATATGCA
>JANQHN010000168.1 GCA_028282665.1 Phycisphaerae bacterium
GGTGTCCCAAAATTGCCGCGCGTGAATCCGGGAACGATGCTGAGTATCCCCTCCTTAACACAGCTTTTGCACGAAGAGAAACAGGCTCAGTACGCCGCAATGACCAAGGAGCAACTCTGGACGGTCGAAGACAAATACGACGTGCCGATCGGCGACTGTTTTCCAGGGTGCGTTTTTCGCTTGCAGGCTCCGATACGGGGTTTGGTGGTCTTGAGTTGGTCGGTGGGCAGAGGGCGGGCGGAGTTTGAAAGAACGTCCTTGCGGGAGGCTTCTTGGTTGTTGCCTGCTATCTCGAAGCAACCGGGTGCATTCTACTTGCCGCGCAGCGGGGGATTCTTCGGGAAAGATGACGCGGACTACTTCGACGTACTCGGCGATTTCCCCTTACTTCATTTTAAAGGTGGGGTTGATTTCGACTTCGCCAAGAAAATTTGTGATGAATTTGTTTTATCGGCCAAGACACAGAATTAGCGGTTTGCATTTCGCGAGGAGTGGACGATGACTCAAGACCGCCGTCCAGCCGACATCATTAACCGAACCGGGACGCCGATTCATGTGACTCGGCTCGTGCGGTTGCCGGATGGGTTTCGGCTTTCTCGTTTCCGCAAGTCTCCCGAATTCGGACCAAGGGTGCTTTTTTTTAGCGGTGGGACTGCGCTGAATCCGCTCAGCCGGGCCATTACGGAATACACACACAATTCTATTCACATCATCACGCCGTTCGATTCAGGCGGCAGTTCCGCGAAACTGCGCGGCCCTTTCGACGTTATGGGCGTTGGCGATTTTCGTAGTCGGCTTATGGCGCTGGCGGATCAGTCGATCAAAGGTCATATGGATGTCTTTAATTTGTTGAGGTTTCGTTTGCCGAGGGATGAAAATCCCATGAGTTTGCGGCGCCGTTTGCAGGCGATGGTGGATGGATCGGACGCGCTCGTGTCGAAAATTTCAGATCCCATGAAGAAGATCATTCGGAATCACCTTCGCTACGTTTGGGAGGAACTGCCCGGCGATTTTGATTTGCGTGGCGCGAGCGTGGGCAATTTGGTGCTTGTTGGGGGATACTTGAACAATGCGAAAGACATCGAACCTGTCATTTTTCTTTTTTCGCAGCTCGTTGGAGTACGTGGAATTGTCAGGCCCGTCGTATCGGGCAATCTACACCTCGCGGCGACGTTGGAGGATGGCACCGAAGTGATCGGTCAACACTTGTTGACCGGCAAGGAAGTCGAGCCCATTCGTTCGCCCGTCAAAGATTTGCGACTTGTCGATTCACTCGAAAACCCTACGCCCGTCATCTCTGAAATCGATGAGAAGATTCGCAAGTTGATTTGCGACGCCGACCTGATTTGTTATCCGATGGGAAGCTTTTATTCGTCGGTGTTGGCGAACTTTTTGCCTAAAGGAGTTGGCAGGGCGGTGCGGGCATGCGGCGGACCTAAGATCTACGTTGACAACGCCGGCGTTGATCCCGAGGCGTTCGGCATGACTTTGATCGAGCGAATCGAGCGGTTGTTGTCCTTCTTAGAAACTGATGGCGACGGTGACACGTCTACTTCTTCTTTGCTGAACTTCGTGCTGGTAGACAGCCGTGCTCCCGGCGGACCGGCGATGGAAGAGATTGAGCGCGTTCGAAACCTGGGTATCGATGTGGTTGATGCTGATCTTTGTACTCCAAATGGCCTTCGGATGTGGGAAACCGAACGGTTGCTCCCAATTTTGCTGTCGCTGTGCTGAAATCAACTGCCGAAGACAGGTTGGCACCAGTACGCTATTTTACTTAGTCGAAGTGCATCTTGACAATCTGCCATTCATCGCCGATTGCTCACCTGTACATTCCGTCACAGGTGGGCTCTAATGGTGGATGGTGATTTCCAGTGACAAGTCGGTACAGGATATCATCAGAGGCGTATGCCGCAGATCGTCAAACCAGGTGCTTTCTTAAAATCTTGGCGGTGCAAGTCTGTTAACATCGGTACTGGTTAAACGCAATGGCCGACACCGTGTTTGACGTTCCAGAAAACTCGTCTTTAAACACTGCGCTTGGGTTGAAATTGCTAAGATCACTCTGCATCCGGCGCGGAAACAACCGGATTGTCCGCCAATTGTTTCGCGAAAGGCCACTGAACAGTTATGCCGGTTAAGAATTCGAAGTGCGAATGCCTAATCATTGAGAGTGCTTTTGATGGTCGAATTCTCGATAGTCGTTGCCGTGCGATTCACGATTTTGGCAAATCGGCCGCAGACTCTGCGCCAATGTGGAAATCCGATTTAAGCTGTGTAAACATCGATCAACTCGGCTTTTGTTCTTCTTGGCGAACATTCGTTTCTGTGGTCGGCGAGCGAGGCATGTCGCTGGAGCAACAAATTGCGATTTCTAAAGAATCGGAAGAAGTCTATGCATGTGGCATCAAGCTGGGCGACGTCGTTTGTGCCACTGTAGCCGCGACTCCGCGCGATACACGCTTGGCTCTTTTGATGGAGCTTTTAGATAGAATCGCTCGTAAGGCCATAGAGGTTCGTAGTGATTTGGGTGGCCTGCCCCCTGACCGATCTGTTCCTGCTGGAGACTTTTCGTTTGGTCATTTCGACGCAATGACATCAATGTGCGAGCGGCTTGCGATGTTGTGGGGCAAGCTGTGCGGGCCGGAACCTGTTCCGGATTCGGTCGTAGCGTCGCAATCTGAGGTTGTTGATTCCCGGATATCAGCCCGCAGGTCGGCTGAGGCTGGCGAAGCGCGACGCGAGCGAGATCAAGCGTTGAACGACCTTGAGCAAATTTCCGACTTGATAAATGAGGAGTATTTACGGCGAGAGGCCTTGTTGCAAAACATCGTCGAGTGCGTGCTTCATGCGTGCGGGCCCTGGAAGGCAACGGGAGCTCGCCTCGTTTTGGGCAATTTTATTGTGGAAGCAGCTGCATTTGATGATCAAGCAAAAAATCCAACGGTATCCATCTTGTCACCTGAGGGGGTTGTTGGCTCTTTGGCCATTTGTCGTAGCAGCGACACTTCAACGGTCGAGGTGGAAGGAGCCGATGAGATTACGAAGGAGGTTTTGCAGTCTGCCGCGAATCGGATCAGCCGCCTTGCGGGTATGGGGCAAGTTAAGAAGTCGGCTAATCGTTCGCTGGAAGAAGTGATGCAGTCGAACAAAGACCTCCAGCAGTTTGCACACGTCGCCTCGCATGATCTTCGCCAGCCTCTGCGTGTTATGTGCAGTTTCGCTCAGTTGCTGCGCCGCCGCTACTCGGAACAGTTTGATGACACTGCAAGTCAGTACCTTGCTTACATCGAAGACGCAGGAAGCCGACTCCAGCGCATGATCCTCGGCCTGATGAACTTACTGAGCCTGGATACAAGCACGGCCGGGCTGCGAGAGGTTGCGTTGGACGGCGTGGTGGAACAGTCGGTTAAACATATCGCAAGCAAATTGCAGGAAAAAAATGGTCAAGTCATCAGCGAGTCCTTGCCCCGTGTCGTTGGAGATCCAGACCAATTGTTGCAACTTTTCCAAAACTTGATTTCGAACGGCTTGAAATTCAATGAATCGGATTCGCCGTCAGTAAGGATCTCCGCCAAGGTGATCGGGGGTGAATGGGCTGTAACTTTTGAAGACAACGGGATTGGAATTGACCCAGACCACTGCGAGCGTATATTCGAACTCTTCATTCGATTGAATTCGAGATCGGCTTACGAGGGTTCGGGCATTGGGTTAGCAATTTGTCGGCGAATTGTCGAACGTCACGGTGGGCGCATTTGGACGGATAGTGTGCCAGGCAGAGGCGCTTCCGTTCGTTTTACGCTGCCTATCGCCGGTTTGAATCATGCCGTGCATGGAGTCGACGAAACGTAGAGTGCTGTTAAGCGTCATGGGGCAAGTTGCGGTCCACCGTTTTTCGCCCTCAAAACAGAGCAGTCATTTATGGCTAAAGAAGTGAAACGAAACATTAAAATCCTGCTCGTCGAGGATGAAGAGGCTGATGCAAGGCTGATTCGAGAAAAGTTGGAAAGTTACGGCCCGGTGGATTTCTCATTGACGGTGGAGCAGGATCTCAACTCTGCAATCGAACGGATAAAAGCGGAAGACTGTGACTTGGTCCTGCTCGATCTTCAGTTGCCCGACACATGGGGACTGGATACGCTGGATAAACTCCATTCGCGCTTCCCGGAGTTAGCGATTGTTGTTTTGACCGGCATGAACGACGAGGAATTGGGATTTCATGCTGTACAAAACGGTGCGCAAGATTATCTTGTCAAGGACAACACAGACGAACTGCTGCTGGGTCGTTCCGTGATGTATGCCATTGAGCGGCATAAATTATTGCAGCAGATCGATAAGAACCGGAGGCGTGATAACGAAGATCGTGATCGATCTTTCCGGTCTTTGGAGAACATGGCTGGGAATCCTCGATCTTCCGTTACGGCTTCCAGTTTCGGTCTGAACACAATTCGAGAAAGCGATCCGGTTACGTACGAGTACTTGATCAAGCAGTATAGTGAATTGCTCGATTTGGCGGTTGAAAGGCGGCAGTATCGTGTGGAGCACGATCTGACCGATCGTCTCAGAGCGTTCGCCGGCAAACTGGGATTTCACGGTGCGAGTCCGCGGGAAATTGTCGAGATTGGCACGAGAGCGTTACGGCATAAGTGGGGATCAAGCAGTCCCGCTACGATCAACGCATCAGTGGATGAGAGCAAGGTCGTGTTGCTGGAATTGATGGGGCACCTAGCCTCCTACTACCGCGGGTTTGCGACCGGACTGAACAGATGGTTCGAATAAGTGCGGTTGCGACGTACTGGATGTCGGGAGCAGGCAGAGATGGAAAAGTACGAATTGCAGCTTTTTATCACGGGACAGACCCCGCCTTCACAACGTGCTGTAAGCAATTTGCGTAGCTTGTGTGAGCATTTCCTGCCTGGCAAGTACGAGATTACGGTTATCGATGTGTTGGAGAATCCGCAATCTGCGGAGAATGAACGTATTTTAGCTACCCCGACGTTGATTCGCATTAGACCCAAACCACTAAGGCGGATCATCGGGGATTTGTCGGAAACGCAGAAAGTGATGTTTGCGTTGGATTTGGCCCCCCGGCAGGAATTGACACCGACGCAGGAGAACGACAAATGAGTGAAGTCTTGGCAACCTATCCAATCGAAAAAATACCCACGGGCATTCCGGGATTTGATCTCATTTCTTTGGGCGGTCTTCCTAAAGGGAGGACCACGCTCATCGCCGGTACCGCGGGGAGCGCCAAAACGGTTTTCGCAGCGCAGTTTCTGACCGAGGGCATCAGCAGGCACGACGAAGCGGGCGTTTTTGTGACTTTCGAGGAGTCGCCTGAAGACATCCGTCGAAACATGAAAACCCTGGGGTGGGATATCGCGAAACTTGAAAAGTCGCGCAAGTGGATCTTCGTTGATGCGGCTCCGCGTGTGGACGATCAGGCTGTCGAGACAGGCGAATACGATCTTGGCGGTCTTTTGGCCCGTATTGAACATGCGGTCAAAAGCGTTAACGCTACCCGGGTTTCCATGGACTCGCTCGGTGCGATCTTCAACCACCTTACTGCGACCACGCTTGTGCGGCGTGAGCTGTTTCGGATTTCGACCGCGACGAAAAAGATGGGTGTAACCGCGGTCATGACTTCGGAGCGATCGGATGAATACGGAGCGATTGCGCGCTTCGGGGTTGAGGAGTTCGTTGCGGATAACGTCGTCATTCTGCGCAATCCTCTCGAGGGCGAGAAACGTCGCCGTACCATTGAAGTGCTCAAGTACCGCGGTACGTATCATCAGAAAGGCGAATGGCCTTTCACCATCGTTCCGGGTGAAGGCATCGTCGTGATTCCACTTTCCGCCATTGAGCTTAAGCAGCGATCTTCCAACATTCGAATTTCCTCGGGTGTTGAGGAACTGGACAGGATGTGTGGCGGGGGATTTTATCGTGACTCGATCATTCTGCTTTCGGGGGCGACGGGAACCGGAAAGACGCTGACGGTAACTCACTTCATTCAAGGAGGGGTTACCAATGGCGAGCGGTGCCTGCTCTTTGCTTTTGAGGAGAGCCGCGACCAGATTTTCCGTAACGCTCAGGGATGGGGTTTTGACTTTGAGGCGATGGAGGACGAGGGGAAACTCAAAGTTATCTGCGAATACCCAGAGGTTTCAGGTCTGGAAGACCACTTGATTCGAATGAAGGATATCATTGCGGAATACCAGCCCAACCGAGTTGCGATTGATAGTTTTTCGGCATTGGAACGAGTTTCGACGATCAAAGGCTTTCGCGAATTCGTGATAGGACTTACGTCGTTCATCAAGCAGTCGGAGGTTGCGGGCTTGTTCACTGCGACCACGCCACTGATGGGTGGTGCGTCCGTAACCGAGACGCATATTTCCACGATTACCGACTCGATTATTCTACTGCGGTATGTTGAACTATTCGGTGAAATGCGCAGGGGTGTGACGGTTCTCAAAATGCGTGGTTCGAAGCACGATAAGGACATTCGCGAATTCACAATCGATTCGGGCGGTATGCATATCGGCAAGCCATTTCGTAACGTTGGCGGTATTTTGGTCGGTCATCCTGTCCAAGTGGATGGCGCGGAGATTGATCGGCTGGGCAGTCTTTTCCAAGAAGATGGACGGTAGGGTATTTGTTTTTGCGTGAGGTTCGTTTCAATAGAGATTCGAGTTTCACATTCAAAGTTCTTCCTTGTGGTGACCGAAACACTCATGGTTCTGCGGTGATCGTACGCGCAGGCTATAGCGGTTTCAATCCAAACGTAGCGTTCAAAGTCGACTTTCCGGCAGCACAAAATACGGTGTCGGACGCTACGCCTAGCTAGAGCTTGCTCTAGTGTTAGGTTTTCAGTGCTGCCATTCCCCTCTACAGACGCACTTCCGGTCTCCATTCTTTGGGGCAGGTCGGGTGTGATATTCATACGTCAAGGGCGGCCTTTCATCATCCGATAACCAAAGCGGTTTCCAATTAGCACTGCGTGTGCAGGGTATGTCGTGGATCGAAGCGGCACGAGGCGCGCACAGGTATCGTTTTCCTGGTTGTGCGCGCTTATTCGGAGATGAATTGTTGTACGAGGGTTACAGGATCATCGCCATCGTCCCCGCTTTCAACGAAGAGTTGAAAATCGGAAGGGTCGTACAGCGTTGCGACCGGGAACTTGTTGACACCGTGCTCGTCGTCGACGACGGCTCGACGGATGAGACTGCGCGCGTAGCTGCGTCGCAAGGGGCGGAGGTTCTTTCGCTGGAGCGGGTGGGCGGTGTAGGAAAGGCACTTCGCGAGGGTTTTCGTTACGCGAGGGAACACGATTTTGACATTGTGGTGATTCTGGCTGGCAACGACAAGGACGACCCGGCGGAGATTCCCGCGTTGCTGGCACCGTTGGCACATGACGATGTGGATTTTGTCATCGGTTCGCGATATCTGGCGGGGGGGGCGTATGGCGGAGATATGCCGCGATACCGCAAGTTGGCCACTCGGCTTCATCCCTGGCTTATGAGCTGGTTCGTTGGCAAACGTTTGACCGAAACCACAAATGGATTTCGCGCGTTTTGGCTTTCTCTGCTGGACGATGACCGGATCGATCTGGACCAGCCGTGGTTGGATCAGTATGGTCTCGAGGTCTATCTGCTCTTCAAGGTCATCAAGCTTGGCTACCAGCATCGCGAGGTGCCTTGCACCAAAATTTATCCGTCACGGACTATCGGTCAGACGAAGATGAGGCCGATTGTAGGATGGTGGAGCATTCTCAAGCCCATCTATCTGCTCGGTTGTGGAATCAAAGCCTAACGAGCGTCGTATGTTCCGTGGCACCGCTGGATAACAAATATCGAGGTGAATCATGATTACGGTCAACGTACTGGGAGCGGGGCGTTGGGGTCCGAACATCACGCGCTGCTTTACGAACTTATCTGATGCGAAAGTGCATTACGTTTGCGACCCGGATCAGGGCAGGTTGGACTGGGTCAGCACACGGATCGGCGGGATCGAAACCACAACTGACGTTTTGCTGGCCATTAACGATCCCAGTGCAGACGCGATCGTTATCGCTACACCTGTGGATACACACTACGACCTCACTCGCCAAGCCCTGGCGGCGGGCAAGCACGTGCTGGTTGAAAAGCCACTGTGCAAGGAAATAGCCCAATGCGAAGAACTCGTCGAGACGGCGAATGACCGCGGCCTGACGCTGGCTGTTGGTCATATCTTCCTGTTTAACGGCGGGATACGGAAAGTGCGCGAGTACATCCAATCGGGTGAACTTGGCAGGATTCAGTACATACACGCACTTCGAACCAACTTGGGTCCGGTTCGTACGGATGTCAATGCGCTATGGGATCTCGCGTCACACGATTTGAGCATCTTCAACTACTGGCTCGAGGAAAATCCTCGAGCGGTCAGCGCGACGGGGCAGCGCTGTTTAAACGCCGACGTCGAGGATGTCGTCAATGCGACGTATGAGTACGGACGGGGCGTTACGGCGAGCACGTTTGTGAGTTGGCTCAATCCCAAGAAGGTCCGTGAGATCACGATTGTCGGCGACAAGAAGATGGTTGTCTGGGACGATATGAATCCGCTCGAACCGGTACGGGTGTACGACAAGTCCATTGATATTGACGCCAAGGGCGCGTACACGCACTCGTTTAGCTCATTTCAAGCGGCCATTCGGGATGGCGATGTTCTGATCCCCCGTGTTTTAGGTGGTGAACCTTTGATGGCGGAGTGTGAACATTTCGTTGAGTGCATTCGTGAGGGAACCGTGCCGCTCAACAACGCGGAGGAAGCAAGCCGGATTGTTGCAGCTTTGATCGCTGGCAACGAATCGATCGCCGACGCAGGATCGCAAAGGTTTGTCAAGCTCATTTTAGCGGGCGAGTCAATGCTACCGGTATGCGTATAAGGCTTATACGCGCTGCCTAAAGAGGTCAGCGATCGATTGGAGATAAGGTACTTGGCAGCCAGCGAACCGTTATCGATTCAGGGCCGAAGCTGTGATACAGACGAAGGTAGTTTTCTAGGCGTACCTTGGCGTTCGTTTGTCTATGCTTACGTACCAATAGGGCTACTTTCCCTGCCGATGCTGGATCACCGAAGTCGAGATGCGGTTTTCGGGCCGTATAGTTGGCACTACATCGTAGTCCTGTTGTTGTTGTTTTTAGCGGGTGCGAGCTTTGCTTGGACCATTGCTCGATTGGTGCGGCGAGCTCCTGCGGAGCTGCGCGAGAAATTTGCTTTGATGATCGTGATGATGCCGATTGGTGTCATTATCGCTGCCGAGATCTACCTTGGCGTTCGAGGCGAGGATGCGTTTCGAAGGTACTCCGAATGGGGCAACGGGCGTTCGGCGCTGATGGGGTTCGAGGTGCTGCCCAATCACAAATGGGAAATGGCCGAAGCCACGTACACCACGGATGGGAAGCGGTTCCGTACGCACGCGAATCCGAGGTCGACTTCCGATGACGAGTTTCTCGTCGTCACGATTGGCGGGTCATCGGTGTTCGGGTACGGACTCAATGACGATGAGACCTGGCCTCATTTGCTCGAAGAAAAGCTGCGAAAGCGGTTTGGCGATACCGTCACCGTGCTTAACGCGGGCAATAACGCGCAGAACACTTTTCAACAGATGATACGTTGCTACACTCGAGTCTTGCCGGAAAAACCGGATCTGGTCATTCAATACGGCGCGACCAACGACGTGAGAAAGAACGCCGATGCGTTGCGATACGTCCCCATGGACGAGTCCATCGTGTATGCGTTTACCGATCGAGATTACCAACGTCATCTTAATAGAAACAACGGATTCTACGATCGCAACAGTCTCCTGCTCGGCCTCGGAAAGCGGTTCGTTGCAAAGCAGATGGAGAAGTTAAAGGGACCGGTTCTATACCCAACGGTAAAAGAAGCCACTCAGGCAGATTACGAGGAAGCACGAGAAATCTATGTACGCAATGTCCGCACGATGAGAATGATGTGTGAAGAGCGAGGGGCTCGCTTTGTAGCCGTGACCTTTCTCTTCCACCCGACGATGGAGCCGGCGAGATACCGGATAGCCATTCCGTTTCTCGTGAACGCACTCATGGATGATTTTGCCGGAAGCGGCTACGAAACCATCGACATCAGGGATACTCTGAAAGACGTTCCGGAAAGTGATCGTCTCTTCTTCCCGGATATGTACCATCCTAATCGAAAAGGCGCGTCGTTTCTGGCGGAACAATTAGACAAGTCGATCGCACCTATTGTGGCGGAAATGATGTCCGAGCGACTAATCGGCGAGAGCGGATGAGATGTCGTTCAGGCGAACCACCACCAACTCGCGTGAATTTGTCCGCCAGGGCATCAAATCCACCAACTCGCTCAATTCATCCTGGTACGGTGACAAGCAATGGTTGTGGTTCGCCGGCGTGTTGCTCCTCGCTGGGTTTCTACGGCTTTACGCACTCGAACGGTACCCGTTACCAATCCACCAGGACGAACTTTCAGAGATCGTGGATGGGTATGCTTTGGCGCAAACGGGCATGGATCGCGCGGGCGTATCCTGGCCTATCCTTACTCGGGGGGTGGGACCTGGCGATTACCACCCTTCATTAGCGACTTATCTGACGGCAGTTTCGACGGGAATATTCGGTTTTGGGGTGGCTGCCGGTCGCCTTCCAGCAGCACTGTTGGGCATCGCTTCGCTGACTTTGGTGTGGTGTTTCACTCGAAGATTTTTTGGATTTAGCACTGCGTGTATTGCACTCGTGCTTTGCGCCTTTTCCCCCATCCATTTGCAGTATTCGCGCCAGGTGCACGCAGGTGGATTTCTTTCCATCTTCTTTAGCATTGCCGTCGTGTGGGCATTGGCGCGAGCCATAAGCCGTTTGCAGGAACATGGACGGATCCGGGAAGGAGGCAATTCGCTTCCATTTTCCGTTTACGGATGGTGGGGCCTTGCCGGTGTCTTCATTGGTTTGTCTACGACAGCCTATGGGGCATTGCGTTTGTCGGCGCTATTGTTTTCCGTATTCGGTGCGTGCCTTATTGCCTGGGAATGCGGCGTAGTCCAGCGACGGGGGTTCCGGCTGGTTCGACTGGTCATTATTCTAGGCCTATTCGTAATCTTCGGCGCGTCCACTCAAATCTACGCTGCCCTTGCGATGCCTGAACAGTTTTTCGCTCGGGCAGACCGTGTGGTACCTCCGCTCTCCAGTGGACCGAGATTCTGGTGCGGGTACATGTGTGCGAATCTAGCAACTACACTCAACCCTCGGCATTTGTTCTTTTCCTTTAGCAAGATTTCCGAACTGTCAGTGGCCAGGCTCAGCATTGCTGCTTTTCCTTTTCTTTATATTGGGGCGGTGGTGTTGATGTTCAATCTGATCAGGAACGCATCGTATGCGGTTTTGGTGCTTCTTGGCGGAACGGCCATTCACTTGGTACCGGGTGTTGTGTCTGAATCTGTAACCATGCGAGTGGCCGGGGTTTGGTCATTGTATCCAGTCATCGCTGCCACAGGTTTCTGTGCTACCGGCGTGGCTATCGCTCGAATCGTAAGCTGGCGCTGTAATGACCTCTATGCCGGGCGTGGAGTGGATGAGGCGAGAGTGGATCCGGTTAAGGCATTTCAGTCGCAGTGGAAGAGTATCGGGCTTGTATTGGTCTGCTCATGGATCGCGATCGTGGGTGTGGCCAACATTCACCGCTACGTGGGAGATGCGGAATTACCAGGTCGTTTTGGGCAGTACCACCTTGTCGAGTTGGGAAAGTCGCTGAGAGGATCAAGGAGTCAATACGACCGTATCTACGTGGATACCGAAGGCGCTTTCAAGTACCTGTACATTGCGGCATTTTCGGGGATGACGCCCCAACAAATGCAGCTTGCCGTTCGTAAAGGTTTTATTACCAAGGACGGGTGGGAGAAATTCACTCGCTTCGACAAATTCTACTTCGAACCGCTCGACGAGGCGATGAGTGCTTGGCGCAAATGCCACATGAAAGAAAAGTGGCTGCTGGTGCGCGAGGATGGTACGCAATACGTTCTTTCAGATTCGACTTACGAACGGGTTGCCCTTGCACTCCCTTTCAAGCGATCCTAGAAACGGTGTTTATGTCCACAACTTATCCGGATACTTCCCATTGGCGATCATGCTCGCAATTTTGTCTCGTACACGCTGCAAGTCATCCGGATTGGTTACGCCGCACCAAGCGTCACGACTGCTAAGCACCTTCACCTGCGCAAGGTTATCATCCATCATCCCCTGCACCGCTGCAGGAAGATAGAATTCCGCTTTTTCAGACGTTGAGTTTTCCTGCATGAATGCGGTGAAGCGACGCTGCAAGTCATCGATCAGCGCAGGCGTGAATCCCCACAGATTCATGGAGACCGGCGTGGTGCCGTCAACTCGTGTCTTACTGCCATCCTCGTTTTCGACCAGTCCGTCTTGACCGTCCTTGTGAATCTTTTCGACTTCCGTGATGCGTTCAAGCCAGCCGTCAGGAGTGCATTCGCAAACACCGCGGTTGACCGCGCCTGCTTCCGACAACGTTGCACGCAGTTCGTAGCCTACCATCGCGAACGACGCCGGTGCTGTGTCTTTATGGTCTGCCAGGAAGGAGGACAACTCGGCGTACGAAGATGCGCCATAGAAATCGTCGGCATTGATTACAGCGAAAGGTTCTTTGATCTCATCTCGGGCAGCCAAGACCGCATGACCCGTTCCCCAGGGTTTCGTTCGACCGGTGGGTGGCGCGATACCGTCGGGGAGATCGTCAAGTTGTTGGAACGCGTAAGAAACGTCGAACCGCTTTTCGAAACGCTTGCCTGCGACCTCGCGAAAATCCTGTTCCATATCCTTACGAATGATGAACACGATTCGGCCGAATCCCGCGCGTGCCGCATCGAAAACGGAGTAATCCATAATCGTTTCGCCACTTGGGCCTACCGGCTTGATTTGCTTCAAGCCGCCGAATCGGCTGCCCATTCCCGCCGCGAGTATGACAAGACTCGGTTTCACGCTCATGCCCGAATTCCTCTTTATGGTTGCCTGCAAACTCCACCGCAACACACCGCGGATTCGCTCGCGGCGGTTGACTAATTACTCTCCGCCCAATTGGGACGGACATCCTAGCGGATTGCTCAATTCATCTCTAGAGCAAGCTTTAGCCAGGTGTGGCGTCCGACACCGTGTTTTGTACTGCCGCAAAGTCGGTATTCAACGCTACGTTTGGATTGAAACTGCTATAGAAGGACTTACGGATCTATCTTGTCCACGATAGAAACCTGTCTAAGCTTTACAATCGAATCAGTAAGCTACGAGGAAGGCGGGTTTTTTTGTAGCTATCCAAACCGTTTGTGCCTTGAAAGCATTTTGCCTGCTTACCGTTGGGAAGAAGCGAACGAATAGTACGAAGAACACGAACATCCATTACGGAAAGAGTTTCGTTAGTAATCCCTGGGTGTGGAATATGACGGCATGGATTTCGTCGAGGGTTACCGACTCGTGCAGTGTCTTGCAAAGGGCGAGCCGATGGGTACGGACGTCTGTGAAGCTGCGTCGCGGAGCGTGGTGTTCGCATTGACGAAAACACTCTTCGCGAACCGAAGCGAGGCAGTTGACTTCCCAGATTTCACAAAAGGACAATGGAAGTCGCATAAGCCGTTCAGTATCGTGCATGCGTAGCAAAAAGGAATGCCTGATTTCTTTTTTTGCTAACCGGTTGTGCTGAACACGCGACACCACTTTTCGCGCTATGCGGATTCGCAAGTACAGTGCGCTCATATACTCCTGCGTTACACGCGCTTCGAGCGAAGTGCGGCAAATTCACATTTACGCGGGAGGCTCTTTATGTTGCGATCTATCGGAAAAACACTGGCACTAGCTTTGGTGTTGTCAGCGGTTTCACCTGCATGGGCGATACCCACGTACAAACTCGACAATGTGCACAGCGCGATGTGTTTCCGCATCAAGCACAACAACGTTTCGTACTTCTACGGGCGATTCAATACGATGGCTGGCGAGGTACGGTTCGACAAGAAGAGCCCGGAGAAAAGCAAGTTCGAAATTACGATCGAGACCGCCAGCGTCGATACGGCCAACGAAAAACGCGACGCGCACCTGCGAACCGCCGATTTTTTTGATGCGGACAAGTATCCCAGATTGAAGTTCGTCAGCAAAGAGGTGGAGGTACAGGGAAATGGCAAGATGAAGGTCAAGGGCGACCTGACGCTGCATGGCGTGACGAAGGAAGTCTCCGTGGACATCGAGCACACCGGTTCGGGTAAGAATCGGTGGGGTGGTAAGCTTTCGGGTTTTGAGGCGAAATTCACGATCAAGCGGAGCGAGTTCGGCATGACCAAGTACCTGGAAAGTTTGAGCGACGAGGTCAATCTCATGCTCGGTCTCCAATGTGTGCTGGAAGAGAAGGAAGAGGAATAACTCTGTTCGCACGGTTGGGTTCATCGGCGTAGCTGATTATTGACCGACGATCTCTAATTCAGCGACGGCCGCCATCGTCAAACCGTCGACTTCGGAATGTACTTCGAATCGTACGTACCGGCCGGTCTGCATCGGGAACAGTACTTCCTGTGAAACGGTACCGAATTTGAATTGACCTTCATAAGCGAGTCGGTCCCTGGCTTGCGTGTCATGATTTTCGGGCTCGACGAAAACTGCGAAGTCGAGCACCGTGCCCGCTGTTTGACCTGTGATGGGAGGCGTGTAGCGGATTCCCAGGATCTTTCGCTCTTGCCCGAGGTCGATTTTCAAGGAGGGGCTGAATTTTCGTTTGCGGTCTCCTGGAAGCGGCATGTACATAGTGGTGGATGGATTGCCATCAATGGCTTCAGATGTTTGCTGTGAATCCATCCGTGCGATTGGCGACGTGATCATGTCGGCTTTCCATCCGTCATTGACCAGCAAAGGAAGTCCGCTGTCATGTCGGTCAATGCCGAATGGGAATCGCAAGTCAATTTGGTGTGATTTTTGCATGATTTGCCGCAACTGCTTAGCGACGGTCGGTTGCTTGGATGATTGGTCGATGCGTTTATCCAAAGATTGTTTCACGTTGTACAGTGTGAAACCGGAGGACTCGTTGGTGCTGCAATCGCCACGCGCGATCGCAATGTTCATCACGCCAAACCATTTACCTTTGCGTACAGCTTGCCAACCGGCGCCGTTCATCACCTCCCAATAAAGGTACTCATGCTCCGGAATCATCCGATGGTTCATGAGGCGGGGGATGAGGCTCATACCGTTGAGATCGTTCGCGTTAGGAACGCTGGCAATGTGCGAAAGGGTGGGGAAGACATCCCACGCGGCGCAGAAGTAGTCCGTTATCGATTCCGCCTCAACACGACCCGTCCAACGAACAATGAAAGGAACGCGCAGGTCGTTGGCGAATGGGGAGACGAAACCACTGCCTGATTGGCTGGACTCATGAGTTTTGATCGAGGCATCAAAAAAAGATGGATCGTGGCCGCCGACCGCGGTCGGAAGCGTGTCTGAGGTAACGATGACTACGGTTTCTTCGTCGAGGTTGAGCTTCTTTAGCGCATCCAGAATTTGCCCGACGTTTTGATCGAACAAAGAGATCAAGGCCGCGCGTGCGGCTCGTGGATGATCTTGGCTTTGGCGTCCATGGGCCCCGCGGTAGGGATGTTCATCAAATTTGCTGCGATATGCGGCGAGAGCTTTTTTAGGAACCTGCAGTGCTGCTTGGGACAGCGGCGGTTGGTAGAGCAGAAAGAACGGGTTTTCGCGGGACACTTTAATGAAAGACACTGCTTCTTTGATCAGGAGGGATGGTGCGTAAATGCGTGATTGTCGTTGTGAATCATTTTGAGTGTTCGCCCAAGGCTTGATTCTCATATGATCGTGCGGCTCATCGCTCTGATTTCCCGGTAGTGTGAGCTTCTCGCCGTTATCCCACAAGTGCGGCGGATACAGGTTTACCGCGGTCCGTCGGCAAAGGTAACCAAACCAGCGATCGAAGCCTTGCTTGTTGGGATGCCCACTGGAATCCGGTCCGCCCAGGTTCCACAGGCCTATGCCTGCTGTTTCGAACTTACGCTTCTTAAGCGCTTCGGCGATTGTTATCGTTTGGTCTCGGAGCGGCAGTTGACCTTCTTTCGCGCCGCGAAGCCATCCTCCTGCATCCCCGCGACCGCGAATGTCTGCGCGGCCTGTATGGTAACCGGTCAGCAGGGTGCAACGAGCCGCTTCACTCACCGGACTACCCGCGTGGTAATTGGTGAAGCGCATTCCCTCTGCAGCGAGGCGATCGATGTTGGGCGTCGCGATCTTCGTTCCGCCGTAACAGCCCAGTTCGCCCATGCTGATGCCGTCTGCCACGATTAGCACAATGTTGGGCGGACGGAGTGTGTTTTTCGGGGTTTTTGCAGGCTGACTATCGTTGGCGTGCGAAGGCACAATCATCAAAAAAACAGCAAACAACGCAATAAACAAGCAACGGCAAATAGGCATTCTAGCTCCCCCGGTGAAATCTAATTCGGGCGGCGTTAGTTCTTCAGGCCTTCCATCTT
>JANQHN010000223.1 GCA_028282665.1 Phycisphaerae bacterium
GTGACATCCTGGTCCGTGAAATGGACCACCGCCTCCTGGCGCTCCAGCGCCTCCGCCGCAATGGGCATAAACCCGATCATCAAACCTGCAGCCAGCAAGCGTACTTCATTCCATTTGCGCATACTGAATCTCCTGACAATAGATGAGAGAGGTGTGGAGAGCGAACCACTTTCACACCAAAGTGATTACACTCAATTGCTTTTGCCAATATACAACTAAGAAGTGCTTAATCAAGAAAAAAGATCATTTTTATCTGAGAATAACTGATGAAATACCTGATCATCGATACAAAACGGTATTCACGTCTAAATGTATGGTGGGCCGGCTGTGAAAATGACCATTGGATGAAAATTTGTGCCATTCTTCAATCGATTTCACCATGACACGCCTGACCGAACGAAGCAAACCACAGCACCCGGTCCGTGGAAACTTATCACGTTTTCATCTTGATCGTTTTGCTTTTACCATGCTACGTTAGTAGATGAACCATAGCGTAATTGTCATTGCTTATGGCTTCGATCCTCCTCCAGAAGAACATCCGAACAAATGGCAAGCGAAGATCAAAAGAAATGCAAACTAAGAAGAATTGGATTTCGACCGACACGTAAACACTCAATGACCGCCCGAGGCATGCAAATCCTCGGGCAGTCTGTCCTCCCGCACCGGACCTACCCATGCCGTCATCGACAAACGAACGTCCAACAACACCCGCATTGCCGATGCCGTACTAAATTAACGCGACGTGGTGAAGCGCGTACTACTGCATGCAACCCAGCACGTAACCCAGATCCGACATATCCACGCATCCGTCATCGTTGATATCGGCGTCGGGATTGAAGCCCGGATCTCCGACGCAAAGGTTATACGATGCAAGAAGGAGGTCCTTGTCATCGTTATCCACATCGCCGTCAAGATCCACGTCACCGAGCAGTTCATTGTAATGCGCAAGGAGGATGTCTTTGTCGCTGTCATCGACGACCGCATCGCCGTTGAGATCTCCCAGACATCGCATATTGGGATCGCTCGGCGGCGGACTCGGGCAGTCGCCCATGAGCGCGAGCAAGGTGGCTAGATCCGACTGATCTACGTAGCAGTCGCCGTCCAGATCTCCGAGTCCGTTCGCCCCCAAAGGCGTCAGTGGATTTTGAGTATTGTCTCGATTGTACGCTTCGAGAACGAGATCCTTGTCGTCATCATCGACCCAGCCGTCACCATTGATATCGCCCGCCGGTCCCGATGTGTTCAAGTTCGCCAAGACGATGGCTAGATCGGACATACCGACGATACGATCGCCATCGAGATCCGGATTGTAGGCCATGATCAGAGCCATGGGATTGCCAATCGGGGTCTGGTATTGACCAAGGTAAGGCAATGACGTGTAGGCTGCCTCCGCCCAGCAAAGTCCGTTACAATAAAAATTGGGGTACAGTGGATCGGGACGGCTCACCGCAGTAGTCAAAGGTTCCTGGATATTTCCGATTCCGAACGATCCTTCCGCATAACTGATCCAATCCAGTACCTGACCTTGATTCCACGCATAGTTACCCGGCTCATGGATCGTCCAGCCGTTGCCGGATTCGAGGCTGCTGAACGTGCCTCCGATTGCCGCATTAAAATGCTGGGTGTAATAGTAACCGATCGACTCCGGGCCACCATGATTCCGGCCGAAACCATAATACCCAACCCAAGGGTATTCGTTGAACGCCGCATCAGTCGCCGGGTCATAATCCGGATCCGTAGGGCCATGCACGAATTGATCGGTATCGTCATACAAGACGCACCACTCGGCCTCCCACAATTTCGCCATTGCCCACCGAACATTGCTCTCGAAATCCTGAAACGAAGTTCCGGAGACATCGAATACGAAAGATGTGGCATACATGTTGACGGCAGGTGCAGCGGATCGATCAATCAACGCCACAACGTCACTGACGCTATTGGCATCCAGTCGTGTAACCAGATACATATCGCCGAAGGTCGGCTCGCCCGGCTCAGCTGAAACGAGAAACTTCTGAAATGCGACAGTCGCCCCGTAATAGGGATTGACCACCTTCAACAAAGGATTGCCACCGGAAACGATGCCGGGATGCGATAGTGCGGCCTCGAAACTCGCCCAGACGCCGTCTATTGGCTGCCCCATCCCGACCATCGGTTCAGGATCGAAATTATCGCTGACCGCCCCCGGCAGTCCGCGTGTGGTCACGATGGCGAGCACCTGCGGATTGGCGTTAAGGTACTGCCTAAACGCACTATTCCGCCCTAAAAACAACGCCTGAAACTTGCTGGCGGTGATGTACTGATTGTTGATTTCCTCCGGCGGTGGAGCATCCTGCCTGGGTGTCGGCGGAACCGTTGGATAGGTAAGATTCAAATCGAACTGGAGAACGTTCGGATATTGGGCCACATAGGCATTTCGGATAGCCAAAGACTCGGCGTTCTGGCTGTTGTACAAAAGAACCACCTGGTTCTCCTGAAGTGCAGCCTGTGCAAACGATGCGATCGTTAACAACGCCAACAAGGCGATACTTCCTCGCTTGATTGTGGTGACGTGCATAGAGCTCTTTCTCCAATTTACAGCTAACTCCAAAATCCTACAATGCAGTCTTCCATGTCGTGCAATAGCCTGGTCCTTCCAGACTTCACGCATGCCGCCTGCGTCGTCCGAAGGTTGAAGACGGGTTTTCGGATACAAGTTCAAAATTATTAATTAATAGAAAATAATTCGTAAATTTTTCTAGTGAATTACCATGTTAAGAGAAGTGTGACTAAACATTGGGAAGGTGGGCCGCGTAGTTTTACGGAATCAAGGCAAATTCGATACCCTGGGCAAGACCCGCCGGTCGGCGATTCGTTCTTTAGTGAGTCCCTCATGGAGCGTTTTTCCGCACAAGCAGCAAACGACAAAGCCGACACGAAGCCGCATTCGCCGTAGAGACGAATAAAAAACATTCATCGTATAGAGTGGGCGCCCAAAAACGTCTTCAGCACCCGCTGCAATATGCATATTGATCCCGAAATCAGGACAATTCCGACAACTTTTTTAGATTTATTCTGAACTGTTTACCGGAAAGAACAATCGTTTATCTGAGAACGCCAAGAGTCCATCATCCACTCATTACTCTCATTCAACCCAAATTAAACACAATTCACTCTGCCACTTCATTCATGAAACTCGCAACGGAAATTCAACGATCTTTTACGCATACACCAAGAAGCATCCGGCAAGAGTGGTCGAGGCCGCAAAAAATAATCCGTGATATCACTCTGCACTGCCGCTGTACTATTTTTCACTGAACGTGAATAAACAAAAAAACCGCCCGAGGCATCGGTATCCTCAGACGGTCATTTCTTCTGTAGGCCGGAGGGGATGTCCGGTGCGGTAGCGAGTGTCTTTGCGAATCACCTCGGGGAACGGATTCTCGGCGGGCCGCTTTCCTCGGATCATCGTGTAGCGGCTCAGCATGCCGATTCTCTGCAATGATGGCCTTGCAACGGCGCGGCATGGAATGGAACTGATCGGACTCGAACTGACGACCTTCCGGTTGCAAACCACGGCCGACGGCAAGCAAACCCGCAAGAAACAGCATTTTCTACCACGTTGCCGCAATTCTACTGGGTCAAGTCACTTTCATCGTACACCATTGCAAGCTTTTTAGGCGTTGTATTCCGCGCTTCTATTGGGCTGTTGACAATTCGTGAATGCAGCCACGCAGAGTTCGCTTTCTCCACAAAAGCTAATCGGATCGGCTACGAAATGATTCGCCTAAGCTCTTACCACAGTGTGGACATTTTTCTTCCGGCGCCCTATTTATCTCCTCGACGAAGGCCGCGCCAAGGATTCCCGCGGGTAGCGCAAACATGCCAATGCCTAAGACCGCGATTATTGAAGCCATTAATTTGCCGACCGGCGTCAACGGATAAACGTCTCCATAACCAACCGTACTGAGCGTTGCTACCGCCCACCACATGGAAGCTGGTATGCTCGAGAACGTCTCCGGTTGCTTCTCGTGCTCCGCGTAATACATCAGCGACGACAACAATAGGACCAAAACCAGCAACAGGAACAAAGTCGTAACAAGCTCCGGCCCACGAGACGCTACAGCCCGCCCCGTAATCTTCATTGCTTCGGAATAACGACCGAACTTCAAAATCCTGATGGCTCTAAACAGCCGTACGACTCGAAGCGATCTGAGGTCAACCCCCAAGAAGGGAAGGTAGAATGGGATGATCGACAATAAATCCACAATCGCCAGTGGCGTGAACATGAATCGAATCCGGCCAAATACGGGCTGACGGTACTCCTTGGTTACGGTGCAAGACCACAACCGGAAGGCGTACTCGATCGTGAAAATGAACACTGAAACGGCCTCGAACCAGGCAAAAAATCGGGGAGCCATCCTGCGACAGGATTCCACCGTCTCCAGGATCATTGCGACGACATTCAGGATGATCAGTGCGACAAAGAATACATCAACGACTCGACTGGATACACCACCGTGCTCGCCTGCCTGCAGGAGTTCATGTACGCGTCTTTTCACGACAGCATGTCTTCTTTCGATTCGAAGATTCTCCGTTGTCTGAGCTGGACATCATCAAGTAAGATTGCCCCCCTCGAGTAAGAGATCTCGCGCACAACACTATGCCAGAATTGAATATTACACTAACAATATGATACCACGTTTTCCATGATGACTAGCTATAGTCAACATATCGAGAACACGACGAACACCAAGCACGTCATGATCAACCTAAAACACTTCAACTCGTCGAGACTGCGCTATGTCATTCATCCGTGCTATGATCCTCTGCTGCGGCAATCTCGGCTTCGACGACCGGCAGGATAACTGGAGCTGTTTCCCGTTCCTTCGCTAAAGAGCGTGATTCAACTATGTGCTTCTTGCTCGTCCGCTTGCCGACTCGCTTCACCCTTCGCTTGGCACCTTTCAATTCTTCTCCCTCCATGATGTCGCGCTTGATTACTTCTGAGTGGAGCAATTTTTCAATTTCCTCGATAGAGATTTTCATTTTCGGTGAAATAGCCCTCAATTCGCGCCGAATTACCTTGAGCACGGGCTCCGAGATTGCAACGGCCGCAACGACATAGCGATTGAGTACCTGCTTCTGCTCGTGGTATTCATCGAGAGCCTGCTTTGTAATCCCCTCACGGCTCAACATGTAGACCAATTCGGCCAATTCGCTGCCGCCTTCGAAGAAATCAATCGTAAAAACATGCTCGTGTCTAACCGGCTGCTCAAAGAACATACGATACGCCTGCCACTCAATACCATTTGTAAGGACTACCCATTCAATTCCCTCTTTGGCTGCATAATCAGTCGCTTGTCGAAGGTGATTGTCTTTCAGCGATTTGTCTATGGCCTTGACTTCAATCAGGTACTTCAACTTACCGTCAAGTTTAACTGCAAGATCGCAGAAGGTTCCACGGATGGCGTACTCACCTGTCAGTTCGGAATACTTGTCGTAACCGAATATCTCTGCGAGCATGTCAGTAACGATAATAACCGTATCTTGTTCGCTTCTGTCCGCACTACGTGCTTCGCCTAGCACCTTTTTAAAGACTTTTAGCCCAGTCTTGATTCGATCGTTGACGCGCTTGGGAATTGCCATTTTCTACTCCATTCTTCCAGATTCGCCTCGAAATCGGCGGCTTCGTTATTGACGTGTTCCAACCAGTTTATCAAAATCAATCGCACTTAGTCTAGGCGACATTCTAAGCGAATTATGCTCCCGCTCACTATCGGTGCCTTTATCGGGATCGCAGGAGCAATGGTCGCGATGTCATTCAATCGCGAAGAGTCGAATAGACAGCCCGTGTCAGCAATCGAATCGGCCTGTCGGGATTGCCGAACCTGGCCGGACGAAGATTGGCAGAAGCTCGCGGATGACTACCGCCTTGGGCGGATCAACTCCGTTGGATTGCGAGCGGTGCTGTGTGGTGATCTTGAAGATTATTCAGACGAGTGTGCTCAGTGTGCCCACTTCATCGAAGAGGGAATCGATTGATGGATTACTCTAACGACCTAGCGTGACCAACTGGGGAGCAAACCCAAAACAAATAGCGTTTGCGACATCATTAACACTCTTCCCTAAAGCCACGCTTGCCTCAGAAGAACCAATTACCAAGCGCATAGAATTGCAGACTTTAAAAGAAAACAACTGCCCACCGATCGCACGACGATCAGATGAGCAGTTGCCCGAGCAAAACAATCACAAGCCGAATAGGTACTATCTGGCTTCACCATGTGTTATGGATGATCAACCAATTGCTAACACGCAATCACTCATGATTTCACAGATACATAAACCATTGAAGATGCACGTGTAATTACATGTCATTAATCAGCAATGTTATCTTTGTGCCATTAACACTCACGAACGTCATCGTAATCGCCTTCTTTGTTGCATCATTTGGAGAGATGCTAGCTGCAAAATTGAACATTTATTGTCTAGCATAGTTTTCTCCAAGAATCACCAGCTTGCGCCGCCGCCGCGCCCTCCAAAGCGTCCTCCCCCACCGTAGCTAGGTGGACGCTTCGGTTCTGGCACGCCCTCAATTGTGGCGAACGGATAGTAAAATATGAATGTAAAAAAGTCGACGGCTTCGTCATAGCCCCATACTCCTGTGCCTGTCGTTACTAGGCCACCTCCTACAGTTTGGAGTGCCGTTGAAGCTCCGCAAGTCAAAATCGCACTGCCCGCTGTCGCAGCCACAACACCAGCCCCTGTGAAGGCTTCCTTTCCAGTAGGTCCACCAAATGTAGACGGCGGTGGCAACCATACTGGTTCAGATGTAGAAGTAGGATAATGTTTAGGTGGTGACTCGTGTTTCATCCACCACATATTTTTGTCAAGCACGACAGGCTCATGAGGGTTAGTACCCGATGAATCTATTGCTCCTGTCGGCGTACTTCGTACATATTCATATACATTCAATCCTCCACGCATTCCGATCGGGTCTCTCTGCAGGAATCGCCCACTGGCGGGATCGTAGTAACGCCAGCCTACGTGCATGAACGGGAAGTTGACCGTACGGATGGAACCCTGCACGTTGTCCGGTTGGCCGTTCTGGTCGATGTCGTGCTCCTGGTAACCGTGCGCGCCGGCGTATCGGTAGCGCTGCATTGCCCCGGGATAATCCTGAAGCGTCTGCTCGCCAAAGGCTGTCGAGATTGAGAACCGCTGCAGCGCCGGATCGCCGCTGATCGGCGTCGTGGTCGAGACGATTTCGGATCCGAGATGATCGTTGAACAGGTAGTTGCTCGCGCCGGTCGCGAGGTCGGTGTGGCCTATGCCGGACAAATAAGAAGCCAGTTGTACTTCTAGACCGCTGTTGAACTGGTAATCGAGTAGGGGCATGTCGCCTATGTAATCGACCCACAGGTCCCCGCTTTCGCCGACAGGAGCCAAAGTGTTCGGATTCAACTGGCGCACCAGATAGCGCTGTCGAGGTCCGTTGTACCGAAACTCGACGGCCCAAAGGCGCTCGAAATCCGGCCGAACACAATCTTCGGAAGTGAGTATCTTACGCTGCATCAGCGCCCGGTATTCGCCAAGCTCGTTTACGTCGGCGAAGCCGTTGTTTTGCGGATTGTTGCCGGCGTTGAGCGTGAGCACCCGATGGTCTTCGTCGCTATCTTCGACGCAGTCGCCATCGTCCGGCTGGCCCGGCAGCCATCCGCCCAGTTGGTATTCGAAACCAAAGACCGATTGCAGGTAGCAGTAGTTTTCGCTGCACGGTTCCGGATCGGGGTGCCAATTCAAAATCACATCATGCGGCTCATTAGAAGATATTGTCCAGACACACCACGTGGTTGCGTCACTGCAATCCTGGCCTTGGGAGCATCCCCAGTACGGTTCATGCAGTTGCTCGCCGGCCAGCCAATAGGAAGCTTCGTTGCCGTCCTGCGGGCGGAACTGATCGACAAACCAGTCGAGTTCCGTCGGGTCGGTTACCCGCGCCAATTCCGCACCCAACTGCGCAGCGTACGTTTTCGCATCCGCGTGGTTCATGGCCGTGGGCGTCAGCGCAACCTGCCACTTGTTGCCCAGCGTATCCTTGAAAACGCGCCAATCCAGATCCCACTCTTCACCGGTCACGCGCCACAACCTGCCGGAACTGTCGTATTCCATCCGCGTGCTCCGGTAGCCGGGCTGGCCCTCGACGTGCGACGTAATGCGTTTCACGTTACCGCGGTAATCGTAATAGTACCACGTGAGTTCGTTGACCCAGTCACCAACTTGAAAGTCGAACCGTTCGCTCTCGATGTACATCAGGCGGTTGTTGCGGCTGCCGTACACCGCCACGCCGTCAACGCCCGGATCGGTGTCGTAGTGATAAGTCTCACTGCCATAAGGTCCGAAGACGAGGTGTCCGCCGTTAATCTTCGACGTCCGGTTGCCCGCATTGTCATACGTGTAGCTGTATCCGTGGAAGCGCGGATCGGTCCTCATTTCGTAAATCAGTCGGCCGCGGTTGTCATACGTAAAGTACCGTTGCCCCGGGAAAGGCGTGAGTTCGTCGATCTCGGTGATGCGTCCGACATTGTCATACGTATAGGTCAGTCGAAGCGTGCTGTGCGGAGCCGCTGCGCCCAAATGCCGGATTTCGCGCAACCAGCCGTTATCGAAGTAATCGTACTCCGTGACGGTGCCGTTGCCGAAGGTGATGCTTTGTAACCAGCCGTTATCGTAATAGGCGTAAGTCGCACTAAGGTTCGGGCCCTGAACGCTCAACAAACGACCCGCGATATCATTTTGGAGGATGTAAATACGTCCTTCATGAGTGACTTCGTAGCGCCCCTGGTTATCCATATACTGGATCGCGGTATCGCGCGAATTCAAACCCGGGTGCTCTTGAGTAAGTTCCGATCGGCTCGTCAGGCGTCCCAGGGCATCGAACGTGGCCGCGAGTTCACGATTAAAGTGTCCGTCCGTGAAGCTTACGCGGTTAATGCGCGATTCTACCCGGCTTTGCGGCGTGTACGTTACATCTTGCAAATACCCAACCGGTATTTCCAGGGCCATGAAATCCTCGCACGGCTGCTGCGGAAAACCTGGCGGTACCGGATAGTACGCTCCGACATTGCGATTGCCCGAATGCGGTATGTAGTAACAATCGCTCGAGATTTGCCGTCCCAAGTTATCGGTGGATGCATTTCCACCGATTCCGCCGGCAGTGCCGCCGCCAACGCTATGCCCACCGTCATTGGTCTTGGTTTCGACGCTGACCGCATTGGGTACCGGTTCCAACGGTTGCATACGCAACCCGCCACTTGCAAACACTGCACCTTCGTGCTCCCAGCGCAGCTGGCCGTAGCGGTCGTATTCAAAGTAGGTAATGACGTCGTTGGGGTCCTTGACGTAGTACAAGGCACCTTTTGATTTCCCATCATCCTGCGTGCCGTTCTCCTGGTAGTAAACCAGTTCGGTGACCGCCTGGCCGTTGCCTTGCCCGTCGTCCGGTTCGATGATCCTGGTCAGCAGCGTGGAATCCACCAGGTCCGTGTATTGATATTGCCACGTTTGCAACTCGGCGTCGGTCACACTCGTGAGGTTGTGGTAGGCGTCGTAGGTGTACGCCGTCACTTTGTTTAGCGGGTCCTCGACCTCCTGAACATTGCCCCAGCGGCCATTGTCGTAATACCGATAGTTCCACTGATGCAACAATGGGTCAGTCGTACGGATGACGTTGCGATACGGTCCGTAGGCACGCGTCCACAGGTGATCGAAGGGATTGTATTGATGGACCAGTTCGCCCTCGTTCAAGTTCGAAAACGACCACCAAACGTTTGCCCGGCGATCCCCGTAGAGGCACCAGATGCCGTCCATGGGCGTATGCGCGAAGTACCGGAGAACACGCATCAGTCCGCCGACGTCCGTCGGATCAAAAATCCGAAAGACCCTGTGCGAAGTCGGTGTGTAACTGACGGTGTGGGTCTTG
>JANQHN010000405.1 GCA_028282665.1 Phycisphaerae bacterium
CCGCCTCACGACGACGCCCTTGCCAGTCGCTTGTCCTTCACCTCCATCAGGTTGGACGGAGGACTTGCACCTCCAAGTTGCCAAACATGCTCGGCACACGAAAATGAGGCGACGTGCTTCGCAAATTCGCCCCAAACAGCGGGATCAGTGAACTTGGATTCTGACCAGATCAAACGACGAAAGTTCTTCAACGAGGCATTAGCCAAGCTACTATCACCCGCTATCGATTACCTCGAAGACAAGTTTCCAAAAATGGGTGTGGATCGGATCCACATCCGCCCGCCCGGCGCGTTGGAAGACGAGCAGGAATTCCTCGACACGTGTACGCGATGCGGCGCCTGCGAAGATGTGTGCCCCGTAAGTGCCATTCGCCGACTCACCGGCATCAGCGAGGAACTCGACGGCACACCGCACCTCGATCCGGACATTGCAGCCTGTGTGATTTGCGATGACCTCGCCTGTATCAAAAACTGTCCGAGTGGCGCGCTGATGCCCATCGCCGATATTTCTCAGATTCGAATGGGTTTCGCGGAGGTGTACGCCTCAGCCTGCTTGCGCGTCAGCGGCGAACCCTGTCGCGAATGCGTGGATAAGTGCCCGGTAGGCTCGCACGCGTTACGCATCGACGGAAACAGCCCGCCCATCGTCGAGCGCGGGTGCGTGGGTTGCGGCATTTGTCAGAACGTGTGTCCAACTTTGCCCAAAGCTATTACAGTAAAACCGCTTTAGACATAATGTAACGTTTCGTGCGCTCGTGCCCCACGCCACGGTTCCGGTAGTCTGAGGTGACGTGGGTTGACGTCATCATTGTTCAACAAAATTCCGGAGGTGCTCAAACCGATGAAGTTTAGATTGGTCTCCAGCGTAATTGCAGTCGTTGTGATGCTGTGTTTCGCGACGTTCATGGTGCAGGCCCAAACCGCAACCGTGATGACTTCGTCTTACAAATCAGGCGCGATCACCTACCCGGACACCCCCAAAGGAAACACCGTCGATGAGTACCACGGCGTAAAAGTGCCCGATCCGTATCGCTGGCTCGAAGATCCGGATTCCACGGATAGTCAGCAGTGGATCACCGCGCAAAACAAACTAACCAACGCATTTCTTAACTCCATTACCGAACGAAGGGCCATTCAGCAACGACTCACCGAAGTGTGGAATTACGAACGTTACTCTTCGCCGATCAACATCGCGGGCAAGTATTTTTACTTCAAAAATGACGGTCTGCAAAACCACTCCGTTCTCTACATGACAAAGTCTCTGGATGATCCGGGACAAATCCTGCTCGACCCGAACACGTTTTCCAAAGACGGTACGGTTGCCTTGAGTCCGTACAGCTATTCGCGAGGCGCGTTCACCAACGACGGCAAACTGCTCGTGTATGGAATTTCCGACGGCGGTTCTGATTGGGTAACGCTGAAAGTGATTGACGTCGAAACACGCAAACACCTCTCCGACGAAATACACTGGGTCAAATTCTCCGGCGGGTCGTGGACCAAAGACGGTCGAGGATTCTTCTATTCACGCTTCGACAAGCCGGAAGAGGGCACTAATTTAAGGAGTAGCAACTTCTTCCAGAAAGTCTACTACCACAAGTTGGGTACGCCACAATCCGAGGACAAAGTCATCTTCCAACGCATCAAGGAAGAGGAGAAGAACTGGAGCATGGGCGCGTTCGTCACCGACGATGGCCGTTACCTCATCATTGCCGTCCGACGCGGCACGGAACGCAAACACCGCATCTTTTACAAAGACCTAACTGATCCGAACGCCGAAGTCGTCGGCTTGATCAACGAGTTTGAAGACCTGTACAGCTTTATTGACAATATCGACACCGTTTTCTATTTCCGTACATTCAACAACGCTCCCAAAGGCCGCGTCATTGCAATCGACATCACCAACCCCGCTCCGACGAACTGGAAAGAAATCGTTCCCGAATCTGAAAACACGCTGGAAGGGGTGGGCTGCATCCATAATCAGTTCTACTGCTCGTACATGAAGGACGCGACATCGCAGATCAAAGCGTACGACATGTCGGGCAAGTTCATCCGCGATGTCAAACTGCCGGGTATCGGCTCGGCTGCGGGCTTCGGCGGCAAGCGCGCGGACCGCTATTCCTTTTACACTTTCGAGAGCTTCACCCAGCCGGACACAATCTACCGATACGACTGCCAAACCGGCGAGAGCAAACTCTTCCGCGAGTCGAAGATCGCCTACGACCCTGACGGGTACGCGTCGGAACAGGTATTCTTCACCAGCAAGGACGGTACGCGTGTGCCGATGTTTATCACCTACAAGAAGGGCTTGAAGCGCGACGGCAGCAACCCGGCGATCCTATATGGGTATGGCGGATTTAACATCTCGCTAACACCATGGTTCAGTGCCGCTCGCATCCCGTGGCTCGAGATGGGCGGTATTTACGCGGTACCGAACCTTCGCGGCGGTGGGGAGTATGGCAAAGCCTGGCACCTCGCCGGCTGCAAACTGAATCGCCAGAACGTTTTCGACGACTTCATCGCCGCAGCCGAGTACTTGATCAAAGAAAAATACACCACGAACACGCGCTTGGCGATCAACGGCGGGAGCAATGGCGGATTGTTGGTTGGGGCGTGTATGTTGCAGCGTCCAGACCTGTTCGGAGCAGCGATTCCCGAAGTCGGTGTCCTGGACATGCTGCGATTTCACAAGTTCACCATAGGCCATGCGTGGACATCGGACTATGGCTGCGCGGACAATCCGGAAGAGTTCAAAGTGCTTAACTCCTACTCGCCCGTCCACAACACGAAGAAGGGCGAATCGTATCCGCCGACGCTGATCATGACAGCCGACCACGACGACCGTGTGGTGCCTGCGCACAGTTTCAAGTTCGCGGCGGCACTTCAGGAAGCCCAGGGCGGCTCAGCCCCTATCCTCATCCGCATCGAAACGCGAACAGGCCACGCAGCAGGCAAGCCGACCAGCAAGCGCATTGAAGAAGCGGCAGACAGATACGGCTTCTTGCTTCGCGTGCTGGGCATCGAAACACCGGTCGTGAAGGAGTGGAAGAAGCGAATTGTGATTCCGGAAGTCTAAGCAGCAAATGTATCATAAATTCTGATACGTAAGTACGACTCAAACGCCTGTCAAAAAACGCAATAAGAGCCGGCCGCGCCGTTTCAGTGCCCGCCTCTTCTTCCCTTTAGGGGAAGAGAGGCCGTGGTATATGACTTCTGTCAACTTCTGACGGGAAAATGCGCAAGGACAACCTGCATGCCTGTAACAATGCTCAGTGGCACGTTTGTTAGAAATTTCCGGATGGTGCACAGAATCGAGAAAGAATTCCCGTCTCTGTGTGACAGTTACACCATTACCGACGAGTAAGGCGATTCCTGCCTGCAGGTCCGCGGTAATGAGTTGTTTTCATGCCGTGGCCTGACGACGCAAGATCTAAAAGGCCAGAAACTCGCACTGATCAAATAGGGCGTGTGCCGGTGAAGATGGGGTTATCGCATTGAGCGCGACGGCGAGGTACTGGGTGAAATCGTCAAAAAGCTCCATCCGTTCAAGAAGAAATTCTCCACCCGCGCTCCTGGCTCCAATAACCGACCGATCGCGCGTGAACGAGATTCCTGGAAGCTGGGTACGCAGTTAGACGCAAGACTCGGCAAGACGAAACGCTGGTTTTTGGCGCTTGCCTGGTCATCAATCAAGCGATTCGAATGGCACAAGAAGCTTGACGCGTCATCACTGTTTTACGCAATCCAATCGCCGGCGTAATCGTAACGATCACAGCCGTCGTGCTCAAAACGAACCATACCGTCGAACTTCGATTCGGGATGCGTGCAGCCACCGTAATCAGCAGCAAGCAAACCAGATAAGGGAATGTAATAACGACATGCACCACACTGTTCGCGATACCACGAATCGGTGCAGCCTTCGTCAGCGATGTTCCGGTTGATTCGTTCTCGCCATCGCAGATGGCACTTGGCTTGGTGCAACTCGCTCATTTCGTAGTTAGGCCGGGGTACACGGGGAACCAAACGCTTACTTTTGCTTACGACACGTGGCCTAATTTTCCAAAACAAGCTCAGTAGTCGCCCCCATCTCGTTGTCGATCCATACACTACCTTGGAGACTTGGCGCCAATGATAGTAAGGGCTGCCTTCAGTTGACCCAACAACCCAACCGCCCGCGTCATGATGATGTTCGCATCCGTCATGCTTGAACCGCACTACCCCATCATGTGGCGAATCAGGATTCGAACAAGCACCCCACTCACGCTTGAACCGGCCGTACAATGGAATGAAGCACCGACACTGACCACAAGGCTTGCCGTACCGCGAGTCAGGATGCCCACTCGACTTCAACACCCGATCCTGCCGCATCACCCAACGCCGTCGACAGGCATTAAGGTGCGAACGACTGAGTTCAAGATTTTGTCCGCGGCGAGGCACTGGTTTGTCTACTCTATTTTCTTCAAAGCAACTCTTCCGCACTCCGGACAGATCTCATCCACTTGGCCACGCAGGTCGTAGCCACAGGCCATGCATGCCGGTTGGCCGTGTTCGTTGAGGTGCCTGCGCAGGGACGTCCTCATCGAGTTTCGGTAATCAATGATTGCGACGACGTTGCACAATGCGAACACAATCAAGATCACGATCTCTGAAGCATCCCACGCTCCCCCCGGCCCTATGTCCGAGATAACGTCGACGATGTGCGTTAGAAGAACAACCGCAATCATCAGCAACGTGGTGGGCTTATACAGGAACTCACGAAACGCGGTGGTTTGCGCTCGCACTCGCTCTTGCTTGGATTCGATCATGAACAATTCAGGGGGATTGATCCAGCGATCGAATATGTCGCGGTTCCAGGTTGCGACCACGGCAAGCAAAATACTTAGGAGCAGACCACCGACCAGGAGGATTGTAAGCGGAATAAACAATTCACGATCTCCGTACTCAATGTACACCGTAAGCAAGATTACGCCACCATCCGCTGCGTATATTTCAAGCCTCGTTGCTCGCGGCCAGTTTCCTCAATGCGGTGCTTATGGACAAAAAGAGCATCTAGGGCGCGCCATCGAAAACGATGAAGCCGTGATGCGCATAAAACGCCACCACACGATCGTCCTTGACGTGACGGTGATGAGAAGAAATGGCCACTGCCTTGAGCGACCAAACATCGGCAGGACGGGAATGCAACGAATGCGCACAAAGGAGGCAGGCCAATCGGTATCGGCCTGCCCCTTTGATTTAATCTACGGTCTGATTATTCGGAACCGAGACGGCCCGCACAACGGCTCCTATATCCTACCACTTCTCCGTGATGCTCTTGCCCTGCATGAACAGTTGCAGGTAGTCCCGGCCGCCGGCTTTGCTGTCGGTGCCGGACATGTTGAAACCGCCGAATGGCTGCACGTCCACCAAGGCACCGGTGCATTTCCTATTGAAATACAGGTTGCCAACGTGGAAATCGTGGCGGGCACGCTCAAGGCGCTCGCGGTCTTTCGAGTACAACGCCCCGGTCAGGCCGTATTCCGTGCCGTTGGCGATATCCATGCCCTCGTCGAATGTCTTAAAGTTGATCACCGCCATAACCGGGCCGAAGATTTCCTCCTGAGCAATGCGGGCGTCGGGCTTGATGTTGTCGACGATCGTCGGTGGAATGAAGTAGCCCTTGCCCGGCACCTTCGTATCAGCGCCGAGGACGCGCTTTCCTTCCCTGCTGCCGATCTCGATGTACTCGTTGATTTTCTTGTAGGCAGGCTCATCGATGACCGCACCCATGAAGTAGTTTTCGCCTTCGACCGTATCGCCGATGGTGATCTTCTTCGCCCGCTCGATACACTTCGCCAGCAGTTCATCATGCAGGCTGTCATGCACGATCAGTCGACTGCACGCCGAACACTTCTGCCCCTGGAAACCGAAAGCCGAAGCAACCACGCCCTCGGCCGCAAGGTCCACGTCCGCAGTCTCGTCCACCACGATACAATCCTTACCGCCCATCTCCAGGACGGTCCGCTTGAGCCAGATCTGGCCCTTTTGGACCTTGGCCGCCTTCTCGAAAATGCCTGTGCCCACATCGCGCGAACCGGTAAACGAGATGAATCGCGTCTTCGGATGACATACCATCGTATCGCCCACCGAGCTGCCGGGACCCGGCACGTAGTTGAGCGCCCACTTGGGCAGGCCTGCTTCATGCAAAATCTCGACCAGAACCGCCGCCATCACCGGCGCGGTGCTCGCCGGCTTGAGGCAGATGGTGTTGCCCGTGACCAGCCCCGCAGAGGTCATGCCGCAAGTAATCGCCAGTGGGAAGTTCCACGGCGGAATCACCACGCCCACACCCAGTGGGATGTAGCGGTAATCGTTTTCCTCACCGGGGAAAGGCGTAACCGGGTGAGACCCCTTAAGCCGCATCATCTCACGGCCGTAGAAATCGAGGAAATCGATCGCTTCGCAGGCGTCCGCGTACGCTTCAATCCAGCTTTTGCTTTCTTCGTAGACCATCCACGCGGCCATCTCGTAAACGCGCCGTCGCATGATCGCCGCCGCCTTGATCATGATGCGCCCTCGAGCGTCCGGGTCGAACTTACGCCATTTTTCGAAATTCGCGTAGGCGGTGTTGATGGCTTTTTCGGCGAGGTCTTTGTTGGCTTTGGCGATGATACCGACAACGCGGTCGGGATCGGCAGGACTGATCGACGTGAAAGTTTCACCGGTGGTGACGGGTTCACCGTTGATCCACAGGGGGTATTCCCTGCCGAGTTGGCTTTTGACGTAGGCGAGTGCGTCGAGCATCTTCTGGCGCGGCTCGGCCTCGGCGAAATTTACGTAGGATTCGGGCGAAAATGGCATCAACATAGTGGCATCCTTCTCGTTGAAAGCTCGATGTTCACAGTCATCTAACCGGGGTTCGCGGCAGGGGCGGTGTCTGCTGGGAGGGCGCAAGTAAGTCCAGGCCTTGGTTAGCGCAGACACCCAACCCGGGCATCGCTTTCCAGGCATTCTGGCACGTTTTGTACCGAAAGCCGGTGAAGTTGGGAAGGCAGTGCATAACCCCGTGCGCAGGTTCCGCATCCGGTGTGATGTGGAATCCTTGACTTAGCCGTGTGAATCTGGGTAGAGTTAACTGAGTGTTCCGCCAAACGATGGGCTGGGGGCGTGTTAGCGGAATCCCAGACTGCAAGTTGACCAAATGAAGCGCCTCCCCTGGGGTTTGACCGGAATGATTCTGTCGTCGGCAGACTTCAGGTCGCCCAACGCCAATACCGCAGATATGATTCAGTGGCAAGTTCGGGAGGGGATACTATGCACACGCAACGTACTATCGCAGGACTGATTTTCTTGATCGTGTTGCTTTGCACGAACGGCGCAACGGCGGGTTTTGACGAACAGACCATTCTCGGGCCGCTCACAGTCGGCCTGTTCGCGGATGGCGATACGACCGGCGCATCCGACGACAACGACGGCTATCACAGCGGAGAACACCCTTACAATATGTACCTCGGTCCGGACCAGGTCTGGGAAGTCGCCTGGCCTGGCGGTGACATGGAGGTCGTGATGCTCTACGACCAATCCAGCCACGATCTCGACCTGTTCCTCTATGGCCCGGTGGACTTCGACACCAGCGTGTATTACAGCACAAACGACACCGGCGTAGAGAACATCGCCTACGACGCGCTTCCGGGCACGTACTATGTTTTAATCGACGGCCTTGCGAACAATTTCGGTGAATATTCGGTCGCAGTCGTACCCGAACCGGCATCGCTGCTGCTGCTTGGCTTTGGCGGATTGATACTCATTAAACGCTGCTAGTCCACAACCCACCGAACCGGTGCCGGCGGCTTATTTGCGGGGTGTAGTACGGACGATTTCGCTACGGAGCTTGAAGAGTTCGCGAAAGGCTCGAAGGATCACACTGAGGTTCGCGCCGGTCTGCTCTCCTGCGGTGCGGGGGTAGTGATGCACGCCGACCTGTCCGATGCTGTATCCACGACGTTTGGCGCGGGCGAGGATTTCCGCATCAATCAGGGCTCCCATTGACTTCATTTCAATCTCCTCGAAGAGCGTACGCGGAAACAACTTGAACGCGCAGTCGATATCCTTAATGCCCAATCCAAAGGCTAGATTGACCAATGCAGTCCAACCGAAAGCATTAAACTTACGCATGAATGGGTCTTTCCGATCGAGCCTGTAAGCACTAATGATGTCGTACTTCTCCATCAACGGCAGGAGTAGATCGATTTCCTCAAAATCGAACTGACCATCGCCATCGGTGTAAAACACCCACTCTTTGCGGGCTTCCCGAAATCCTCGTTGCAACGCCCCGCCATAGCCCAAGTTGGGGTTGTTGTGCACCGCGCGAACTACGGGATTGAGCAAAGATAATCGCTCGGCTATTTCACCCGTCCGGTCTTTACTGCCGTCGTTGACTATAATGACTTCCAGATCATCGGTAAGTCGTTGCCCTGCACACAAAGCAGCCTGCGTCGTACGTTCGACGTTGGCTTCTTCGTTGTAGCAAGGGAAGAAGATGGTCAGGCTTGACAAATGCGACGCATTTTCAACGTGCAAGGCGGAATTACTCCTCGGGACGGTCAGTTCTTCCCATGGGCGAAGATGGAACGCCGAATGATATTCGGGTCTGGCAATATCGCCATCCGGATCAGTGTAACCGCAGAACCCGAAATAGAGTATAGCAAGAGAAAAATCACACCGCGACAGTGGAAACTTTGCACTTTCCGTCATGCTTTGATTTGTACAATGCTTCGTCTGCCCGGGCCATAAGCGCTTTACCACTGGAAGCATACGGATTCTGCGTCAACGATGCGACCCCGGCGCTGATTGTAACCTGCTTCGATCCTGTGAGCACAAACGCGGTGTACTGGCGAAACAGCGACACGATTCGCTCCGCAACCCTCGCCGCTTCGTCCGACGATGTATCGGGCAAAAGCAGCGCAAACTCATCCCCGCCGTATCGGATTGCGTAGTCCTCCTGCCGAATCGCTCCACGAATCAAAGCGCCGGTGAAGTTGAGTAATTCGTCCCCCGCTTTGTGCCCCTGTGTATCGTTGAGGTGCTTGAAATTGTCCAGGTCCAACATCACAATACTGAAGTCACGCCCAATACGACGCTGCCCCTCGAAGATCGAATCAAGTTCTTCTTCGAGAAAACGGCGATTACGCAAGCGGGTGAGCGAGTCAGTCGTTGCTTGATCTTTTGCCCGCTGAAGTTCCTTGTTATGATTATCCTCGGATTTGTCAATGATTTGGCGAGAAGTCTGTTCGACCTTCTTAATGCGTGCCCGCGCGTCCGACACCTGAATGCACAAGTTTTGAAACGCTCGGGCAAGTTGACCAATCTCATTTAACGAACTGCGTTGCTGAATTTGCTCGCAATGATCAGGGCTTGGTTTTTTGTCTACATCACACAGTTTTTGCACCGGATGAACGACGTTTTCCCCTAACCACATAATCGCGCCTTCCACCGCGAAGACTCCCAGCACCAGGACTAACAGACCGAACATAGCGGAAGACGTAAGCCAGTTGGCAGCAGTTGCTTTTCCTTCAAACATGAAAACCAACTGCCGCGATTCGCCGGGCCTGTCCACGTGCAGCGCGGTACGCACGGCCGTCATCCAGGATGATTCGCCTGCAAGATCCACACTCGCCGTGACAGGCTCATTGAACTCGTGAGCGGCCTGTGCAGCGAACTTGCGCAGTCCGCCCAACTCCGGAAGGACGGAAGCGGGCCTGCCCTTTGAATCAAGCACTGCCACCCCGATGAGCGGCTTGTAGCGATCAACAAGCGCAGCGGCATGAATGCTCAATTCACCATCGGGAGCGTTTCGCAGATGAACGGCGCATAGCTTTGCCTGTTCGATGGCGGTGGCTCGTACCGCTTGGTCCCGCAGTTTAAACCCCGCAATGGCAAACACGATCGCGGCGCAAATCGCCAGCACGTATACGCTCCGGCGGAGCATTCGCGCAAACGCCGAATGCATGTTCAGGTTTTTTATCTTGTCAGACACAATTCGGTCTCACCCCACTCGAGATCGGAGCGTGCCGCACGGCGACACCCGATAACGTACTCCTAAACGAGTCTTCGTGTCCCCTATAGCAGTTCAATCCAAACGTAGCGTCGAATGTCGACTTTCCGGCAGTACAAAATACGGTGTCGGACGCTACATCTGGCTAGAGCTTGCTCTAGACATGTCAATGCAAAGGGACACCCGCGGTCAGCAACCGCTCCCGGAGGAAAGATTACGATACAGGTGATGCCTTAAGCGCAAGACCTTTGGGGTTATAAGGGGAGGCAAGTGCTTAAGAAGCGAATCATTGAGTCTTCTACAGGACCAAGATCACAAAGCTCAGTCGTAAAATCCGCTCAATCGCTCCCATTGTATTCCGCATAAGTCTTAGGAGTTTCCCATACGCGGACGCGGGCAAGTTTCGCAGGCTCGAAGTGACCTTCCAGCAAATTCCAGATCACGCAGGCAATGTTTTCGACACTCGGATTCAGGTCCGAAAACTCAATGCAATCCTGATTGAGGTGTTTGTGATCCAATCGCGCGATGACCCGCTCATTGACCGTTTTCTGGAAGCGATCCAGCGGAATAATGACCCCGGTCCGCGCATCCGGTTCACCTTGAATAGAGATCTCGACAGCATAATTGTGACCATGCCCGTTCGGGTTGGAGCATTTGCCAAACGTCGCAAAATTCTCCTCGTCCGAAAACGACTTGCAATACAGGCGATGAGCGGCTGAAAACTCGAAGGATTGGGTCAGTTCAATCATGGACGGTTCACTTTCGTAAACTGCGTACCGCATAAACGGAGATGCGTGAAGCTCGAGCAAAGTCAAACGGGCCGGCTGGGGACAAGCCCGAGCGGTTGGCTCAAATCGAGCCACCAACACAACAGCCGTTCCGGTCACTTGAAAGCCAGTTTCGCATAAACTCTTACGCAAAGGCGCAGCCACATGCTTGGTCAGAAGCTCATCGATACGCTTGATGTTGCACAAATACCCAGTGTCCGGGTCGACAGGCCCCTCCACCATGGCCCGCAAAACAACAAAGGGGGCGAGTCGATTCGTTGCGGGATGCCCCGCCCAGGTATTGCGCGCGGAGTCGTCGCACATATCATCTGCCAGGAAACAACGAAACTCGCGCATCAGCTTCATGTTCGTGATTGTAGAACCGAAATAAGAATTCGGTAAGTCGTATTCGGGAAAAGCAGTTGAGACTTGAGTTGTGGTTCCGGATTTCTACCGCTGCGGATTCCGGGGGAGAGGCATAGTATTCTGAAATGGATAACCAAGACGAAGAATTAGCCGAACTTCAAACAACATGAACGATGCAACCGCTTGCAACAATAATCGGTGCAACCCGCCAAAACCCCTTTCTAAAAGAACTCATGCTTGCACAAAAACGCAATCTCAAGTGGACACTTGCGGCCAACCCTCGACTCGCCCAACGACAGGCAAAATATCGAACATAGTCGTTATTTTTGATGGCCAATGTTCCCTGTGTCGCAAGCAGGCGGATTACATCCGGTGCAACGATTCAGACGGCGCATTCGAGTTAATTCCATCCCAAAGACCGAACTTGATTGACCGCTTCCCCCAACTTGTGGACTGTGACCTTGATTCTCAACTCCACGCAATCGGGCATCGCGGCGAGTTGTACGCCGGAGCAGACGCCGTCCACAAAATCGCCTCCCACCTGCCCCTGCTTAAACAGTTCGCTTGGTTTTACAAACTGCCGGGCATTCCCCGCATCGCCCAAATCGGATACAACTGGATTGCCGCCAGACGACACCGTTTTTTTTGATCTGCACCGGCAGAATGCGACATGGAACCTACGTAACCGATTACATCGCACGCGTGTTTAAGGCACGGTTTTAATTTGCTCGCATGAGGCGAACGGCTCATGATCAATAACTTTGAAGGTCACACGCCCATGATTGGCGCAGGCACGTATATTCATCCTAGCGCGGACGTCCTTGGAAATGTCCGAATCGGCATAAAGTGCTGGATAGGACCGGGGGCGCGAATCCGTGGGGACTATGGAAAAATCGTGATCGGCGACTGCACGAGTATCGAGGACAATTGCGTCATCCACGCCCGTCCCGATGAACAAACCATCATCGGCGATTGGGTCACAGTAGGACATGGTGCGATTGTCCACAACGCCACCGTCCATAATTATGCCCTGCTTGGGATGGGTTCCATCACGTCGGATTGGGCAACCGTGGGCAACTGGGCAGTGGTGGGCGAGGGCACGGTCGTACGCCAGAATCAGGAAATACCCGCCGAACATATCGCGGTGGGCACGCCCGCCCGACTACTCGAAAAAAAAGTCAGCGATGAATTCAAAGCCCAATGGAAACACTTCAAGGAAGTCTATGTGGATTTAGCGAAGCGCTATTTCCAAGGTTTGAAGTAGCGTTTTCGCAGTACCCGATCTTTGGCCGCACACTTGACGGCGCGTTGGCTGTGCGGATAACCTAACGTCCCTTGACAGACCGCTTAGCAAACCGTTCGGGGCGACCTCGGCTCGCCCGCCATCGACGAATCGCGCGATTCCAGGCCGTTACGGAGTGACACCGCAATGACCAGTATCAACGTCCAACCCTGGCCCCTATGGATGACGATTTTCGCCATAGGTGCAGCCGCGTCCTTTACAGGCTGCATTTTGGGTCCCGAAGGAGGCGACCGGATGGACTTGGGCGTGGATCCCGTCCCCGCCGCCCTCGCTAATTCCGCCGCCTACCGCGACACCATCGGCGCCGCTTCTTTCTATGACGGCCTCGCACCGATTCGCCTGAGAGGATACGGCCTCGTTGTAGGACTTGGCCAAAACGGTTCGAGCGACTGCCCCGAACCTGTTCGCTCACAGGTCATTCAGGACATGTATAAACAGCATGACTTTCGAAGCCCGGTCGTCGGCACGGACACGATCACACCGGAACAACTCGTCGACGATATCGACACTGCCGTGGTGCTCGTCGAAGGCCAAATGCCCGGTGCTGCCGTCAAAGGCGCGCGGTTTGATGTAGCCGTCCGAGCGCTGCCCGGCACCTCGACGAAATCGCTTCGCGGAGGGAGGTTGTACACGGCTGACCTCAGGCCTTTCCGACCGGTTAGCCCTCAGGCGGTCATTACCGGCAAAGTCAGAGCTCGCGCGCACGGTCCTGTTTTTTTAAATCCCTTCGCCGATGACAACGAAGCTGCGACGCGCACGCCCTCCATCGAAGGCATCGTCATTGGCGGTGCATCCGTCACGCAACCCGTCCGCGTCCGCCTCGTACTAAGCAGACCTTCGTACGCACTCGCTAAACAAATTCAGGATCGCATCAACAACCATTTTCCGCAGTATCGCCACATCGCGGTCGCGGATACCCCATCCTACCTGAAAATCACCATCCCCCCCGAGTACAAGGAAGACCCCGACCATTTTCTCGCTCTGCTGCGTGCGTTGTACTTATCGCGTAACCCGACATTCGAAGCGACCCGCGCCCGTGAACTCGCCCTGGAACTCAAACGCCCCAACGCCCCGCACGAACTTATCGCACTTTGCTTTGAAACGCTTGGCCGCACCGCATTACCCGAACTGAACGAACTTTATGCGGATCCTGCGGATCATGTCAGCTTCCATGCCGCCGCAGCGGGGCTGTTTCTGGATGATCATCTCGCGGTGGACGCGATGGCGATCCACGCGGAGGATCCCGACAGCCCATTCCGATTCCAGGCAATTCGTACGCTCGGAGCAGCCAAAGGTATGGCGAGCGCGACTCTCGCGTTGCGTCGCGTGCTCAACGACCCCGATCCGCGCGTCAAGACAGCCGCCTACGAAGCGCTTGTCGAACGTAACGATACAAGCCTACGCTCTGTACGCCTCTCGCGTGATAACTTCACGCTGGATACGGTCCCGTGCAAAGGCGAACCGTTCATCTATGCGAAACGCAGTGACGAACGACGGCTCGCGCTATTTTGCGACTCGCTGTATTGCACTCCGCCCGTTTTCTACCGCTCGCCTGACGACTCCATCACACTCACCGCCGATAAGGATGACGAAACCATCACACTCATCCGCGTTTCACCAATGGGTCGAGTCTCACCACCCATCCCAGGATCAACCAACGTGTACGAGCTTGTCCGACTTATGGGTAATGAGGCAGGTATGGATGGCAACAAAGTGACGGGCTTGGGATTGGACTACGGAGCTGTGGTACGAGTGATTTACAACCTGACGCGCGACGGCGTGATCCCGACGGACTTCGTACTGGAAACCCCCAACACCGCCGAACTCTTCGGCCCACAGCGCCGCGAAGGCAGACCGGAAAGCGATTTGTAGGCGGCGCCGAACGAAGCAAAACCTGCCGACCCCAAACCGCGAGGACTAATGCGCGGCATCGGACTACCCTACATCCGTTTCAGCCACTCTCCGCCCTCATGCTTGGCAACGAGTTTCTCCACCTCACGCAATTCCTCGTCACACCATTTCCCCAGTGTAAACGTCACGTCCATGATTCGAGAGAGGTGCATGGTAAACAATGGTCTTAGGCGGGCGATGGTCTCTTTCGCGGACCAGTGAAACAACGCCGTAGGCTGCTGACTGAATCGGTTACCCACGATGATCGAACCGTGCTGTAAAACGCCCGTCGTTGTACGTCGTTGGGCGCTGCCCGCAACTTTGTCCTCCCCCACCAACACATCGAAACAATGACGCCTTGCAAAGCAAAAAAACGGCCCGCGTGTCGGCCCCGAGTCATCCGTATCGCAGCCGCGAAACGGTGTGGCTTGAAGCTCAGCCAGCGCGGCAATCACCGCGTCATGGACCATGGCGTAAAGTTCGTTCGGTCCCTTGGCCAATAGGGCATGATCAATCGGCAACGTCAGCGAGTAGGTAAGTTCAAGGTCGTGTAGAATCGCCCCGCCGCCCGTCTGGCGCCTGACTACCGCCAACTCCCTCGCAGGCGAATCGAGCGCCTCATACTCCGCGTACTTTTGAAAATACCCCAGCGAAATCGTTGGCGGAGCCCACTGATACAGCCGAAACGTCGGCTCGCTTCGCCCTTCGCCAACCAGATTTAGCAGCGCCTCATCCCGCGCCATATTCATTGCGCCGGAAAACGCGAAGTCGTCAAGCAGACGCAGTGTTGGTTGTTTGAACGGTTCCATTGTCGAAAAAAGCCGCGAGCAACGCGGCTTTGGCGGATACCGGACGGCTTCCTGCCCGGCTACTGGTTTTCACTTTTAAATTTTTTGACGTTTCGACTTTTCATGCCGGCTTCCAGCGCACATTAGGCTTGCGACTCGCAGCTACTTCATCAAGCCGCTTCACGACCGTCGTATGTGGAGCAGACTTGACCGTTCCCGCATCGTTTTCAATCTCGTCCGCGATCTCGCGCATCGCCGCTACGAAGTGATCCAAAACTGCCTTCGATTCCGTCTCCGTCGGCTCGACCATCAAACAGTGATGTACAGGCCAGCTCATCGTCGGCGGATGAATGCCGTGATCGATCAATCGCTTCGCGATGTCGGTTTCCGTCACGCCGGCATCCTTAAAATCCGGCACCATAATGAACTCGTGTGCGTACGGTGGAGGGAAAGGCATGGTATAGCGATCTTTCAATTTCGAAGCTATGTAGTTTGCCGCCAACACCGCCTTCTCCGACACATCCCGGAGTCCGTCGTAGCCCAGCGCCCGAATATACGTATACGCCCGCACAAGCACAGCGATCTGACCGTAAAACGATCGCACTTTGCCAATCGAATCCGGGTAGTCATAGCACCATCCATACGTACCGTTTTCTTTCTTGATCACGCGCGGCCTGGGCAGGTACGGACGCAAGTGCTCGGCCACTGCAACCGGGCCCGCACCCGGACCGCCGCCACCGTGCGGCGTGCTGAACGTCTTGTGCACGTTGTAATGCATCACGTCCACGCCGAAATCGCCGGGTTTGGTGATACCCAGCATCGCATTCATGTTCGCGCCGTCCATGTAAAGCTGTGCGCCCTTTTCGTGCATGATGTCGGCGATGTCGGCAATGTTCTCATCGAAGATGCCACACGTGTTAGGGTTG
>JANQHN010000412.1 GCA_028282665.1 Phycisphaerae bacterium
GGTTCCAATCCTGCTACTCCGGCACTGCACCTGATTCGCCCCCCGATGCAACGTGTTCCGCCGGGTTTGACTACCTTTGCGATGGCGTTATCGATGCAACCGACTACAGGTTATTCCTACAAAATTTCACTGGTCCCCAATAGTGGCACAAAATCCAGGTGAAGTGATTCAAGAGTGTTTCTTTTTCGATACATGGCGAGGTGTTTCGACTAGGCAGCTTAGCAAGATATGGAGGTTTTCTCCCGTCGTGATCGTGTGAACGGTATGCGGCGTAATCATTCCGCTACGGAACCAAATGAGCGTTTTTTGTTGTAGGAATGTTGGCCCTCCCGCCGAATTATCGGGCAGTAAAGTTGCGATTTTTCTCGATTAGGCTATACACAGTTCGGGTTCTGTCGCTAGAATGCTCCGCTTTAGTTACAAAATCGAGGCTGTCTCGTGTGTGCGAACGGTCTCGGGGGTTTTCATATAAATTTGTGGCCTGACCTCAGGCCTGAGAAGGAGACACGGATATGCTTAATGGATTTTCTGCCGGCTACGTTTAGGCGTAAGCTTGGCAGGGGAGAGAGAATGACGATGAAAAAAGGAACTTTTCTTCTTGCGATCGTAGCGACCTGCGTTTTTGGCGCCGTAGCCAATGCAGATATTGTTCTGTACGAGTTTGAGTTTACCGCCCTTGATCTGATGCGCAGTTGGGATGGCAACGTGGTTGCCGGCGCGGACGGCTCGAGCGCCGCCGACAACGACTTGTACCATGGCGCGGCTGCGGTAGGCCATCCTTCCGGTTCAGAAGGGGCGGCCCGCTCTTATGTGGGTAGCCAAAATGCGGACTTCCTTACGCGAGTTAGTAATACGTCCAAGCGACTGGTCGATTTCAATCTCTGGGGATTTGACAATCCCCAGCCCAACCAGGGCAGTTCTTGGGGTGACGATTACAAACCGCTGAACTGGGCCAATGGCGTTGGCGCTACGCCGACGAGTTGGGTTAATTCCCTGACCACGTATCCTTGGGGCACCCCTCCGGGCGATTCCCTCCAAGACAAGCTTCGTGGCTGGTATACCGGGACCTGGGCGGATGGCTACAACTGGAACGATGCCGGTCTGGCGGATCATACATTCAAATTCCGTATGGAATTGGATACGAATGATGCATTCTACGGCAATGACACCGTTGGTACCGGCCTTGAGGCCGCTCCGAACTCGGCCGACTTGAACGGCGCGGAAATCACGTTTTGGTTCGGTGGTTACATGCTGACCGAAGATCAGTTCAACAACGATGACTACAGCTTGAACGGCTACTGGCAGACCAACTTGGTTCTTCAGGGCACTGTGGTCCCCGCACCCGGCGCTGTGCTTCTTGGCATGATGGGTTTGGGCGCGGTAAACTACTTCCGCCGTAAGTTCGTATAGCTCGATAGCATCAAACTGAACTTAGCAGGGGTGAATCGTCAAATAGTTTGACGATTTGCCCCTGTTTGTCATGAAAAGGCTTATTTGTTGCTTTTTTAATTTATCGGAAGGACAAGTTGTCCTTCCTTCCCCCCCCCCCCCTTTTTTTAAAGCAGAAATTTATTTTTTTATTCTTCTTTTTCTGCCTTGTAGCGGTTCATAGTTGCGGATGATTCGCGTGTTTTACATCGAAATTTTCCCTAAATTACCCCGGCGAGATTGATTGAGATTAGTCTTCTGAAGCCTTTACTTCGCCTGTGGTTTTCGCTACTATTCAAGAGAGAAATGCCCGTTTTTCGCGCAGTTCAAATCTCGCGCATTGGGTGTATTCAGGGCGTTTAGCGGACTGGAGGGGATATCATCCGGTCGTCCGCTGTCTTTTTGAGCGATAAGAATGGTCGGTTTGAGTCTCGCGGTTTGCGTGCGTTAGCGATGCATAACTTGGCGCGACGTGGTTTTTTTTATTCTTATCATCAATTCCCGGTGGGTGTCATGCCATGCGGTATAGGCCCCCAAGCGTAGTGGGTGGAGGCTAATCGGGCACTTCATGAGACTGATAGAGAGGGAGAAAGAGGCAATGATGAAGGGAAATCATTCGATCATTTTGGCTGCTGTGTTCTGTGTGTTGCTTGTGTCCAGTGTCCGTGCTGATCTGGGCTTGACCTTCGACTTCAATCTGCTCAACTTCGAGTACACCACGGCGGGCGGTGCGCCTGGCAAGGTCGGCGACTTGGTGATTGAGCGAGGTTTTTCTTCCTTCGTGGAAGCTGCCCAGGCGACGCCCGGTCTCGATGGTGAGTTCTTTACTTCGGACGAAGTCTTGTTTGACTCTGCAAGAATCAATGCGGGTGGGAACTTTGATGTAGTCCTGTCCGCAGAGGTGTTTAAGCTCGGAACGAACGATTATTCGATCGCCGGTACTTGGACGCTCTGGGATGCCAGCGGTACCCCCGGAGATTTCAGCACGGCGGTCGCTCATGGCGATATTCAAAGTACGGACATGTCGCTCGGCGCCTTCACGTTCGAGTTTAACGCGTCGCTGTATAATGCCGGCGGTATCTTGTTGGGGGCGGGCGATGACTGGTCCTTTACCGGCGTGGCGGCGGACACGGATGACGGCCCCTACCAAGGCCAGTTGTTCGGGTTGGACAATGTGGACGGTACACTCGGCGTTACCTCCGGCCGGTCCAGCTACACAAACGGCGGCGTGTTCGATTTCAATGTCGATTTCGGTGGTGGGCTGACTGACTTGGATGCATTTTTTGCAGCCGGTCATACTTACACGAACAGCAATATGCAGGTGCATGTTGTGCCGGCGCCTGCGGCGATTGGCCTGGCGCTTTTGGGCTTGAGCGGTGTTATGGCTCGTCGCCGGTTTTTCTAGGTCGCCTTGACGCGTTTGACTTGGTTTGTCGAACAGTTTCACTCGCGGAGATGTTCGCAGGACTTCATATTCGCGAGTTTAGGTAGCAAATGGAGGAGGGAGCAGGATGATTCGCAGGTCTATTTTGGCCATTGGCGGTGTGGCGATTTTGCTGATGACTGCCGATGCGCGAGCTGTCGGCGAGGGACTCGAAGCCGACATCACTTCGGTGGATTTCCAGTATACGGCAACCAACCCGAACGCCGGGCCCGGTGAAGTGATCGGTACGATCAGCATTACCGATGGGCTGATAGGTGGGATCACTTTTCAGCAGTTGGATCTCGGCGCTGACGGTTTGTTTGACGGTGTGGGTCCCGATGCGGATACGATCATCGATTTTGGGATGATTTACGACGCTGCGAATTTTGATATGCAGTTTGTTGCGGACGTCGTTTTTAACAATTCCAACGATTACAGTTTGGGCAACGCTTCAATCCTGGTAACCGATACGGTGACTACCCTGGCTTCACCAAGCTTTTCCGGCGCTGCTTCCCAAAGTGGGTTCTCTTTTTCCGGAGGCCTTTTTGTCATGGAGGCTGATCTTTCGCCTCTAGCCGGCAATGACGCGATCCTCGAAGACATAGGTGGCCCTTGGTACTATGAAGGTGATAGTGCCGATACACCTGATTCCCCCAATCAGGATAGCATTGACGGTCGTGTCAGCTTGATCAGTGATCGGGATTTGTTCGACGAAGCGAGGCTTGGCCACTTCCATTTCGGTGGTACTGGAATCGCCGATCTGGATCAATACTTCAGCCAGAATCGATCCAACAGTTTAGGCGACATCAAAATGGCGATTGCTCCCGAACCGGGGACGTTGGCTTTGATGAGTCTGATCGTTGCGGGTTTCGTGATGCGTCGTCGCTAAATTGGGCTGTAAGTCCGGTAAATTGGCGACACTTCATTTTTTTCTGCAGCGTTGAATTTAACGCCTGAGGGTGCTATGCTCCGGTAAGGGTCGGAAATTATGTGCCTCGGCATTTTGGGTTTCAGCCTGTTTTATTTGAGGATATGCAAAAAAGCGTGCGTAACTTGCTAACTATCCTTGCGGTTGTCTCCGTCATGACTTTGACGGTGGATGTGTCGCGCGCGGATTTCAGCGGTTCGCAATTGCTCAACACGATCAAGTCCAGCGTTCCAGATCGACAGCTGATCGATTCGGTTGACAGTTTTTTTGACCCCGTTAGTCAGCTCAGCCTCGACATTGAGTCAGCAGGTAACAGCCAGGCATCGCCAACCAGGAATAATATCGTAGAATTGCCTCCTGCTCCCAACAGCGCTGCTCTGTTCCTGTCTGCATTGTTGAGTGTCGGCGCTTACCAGTTAGCGCGAAATGCGCGCCACTTTAGTTTATCTCACCTGCCCGAGTGGTATCACCCCGGCGCTCCTGATCAGATCGGCGGATCGTTTGTCTTCGATTTGAATCCGATTTGCAAAGCTGTTTGCGTCTTCGAAGACGTGGACTGGGCGCTGCGGCGAGGCGGTGTTTACAAGCAACCCCCCGAGCTTTATGCTCACTTTGACAGCCAATACGATATTGCTCCAACCGCGCCGCGTGCGCCTCCTGCGCTTTCTCTCTAAGCGAACAACATTAATTGCAAACCTGCTTTAGTTGACTTTGAAATTGTTTCGCATTCGATCTTGAGTGTTCGAGATCGATTTGGAGAGGAGCTTTTAGCTATGCTTCGTAATGTTCTCACCATCGCCATTGTTGCGATGTTTGTCACGAGCGCTTCGGCCGTTATCAATCCTGGTGACGTCCGTTACCGTCCTGGTTCGACTAATTCGACCGGTCCCAACGATTATACTCAGAGCGGTGTTCCCGCGAACTATTCGGTGCTTTTGGCATCGATGACGAATAACCTGCATGACTTCGATCCCGACGTGTACGATGGCACCGTCACCAGTCAGGTCTGGCAGGATCCGGGAACTGGCTTCCTCGCTTTCGAATACTGGTTCACCATTGATGACACCAGTACCGAAGACACCCCTGCGGTTCGCGCCACGATCGGTGGCGATTGGGGTATTGCCAATGTTCTCGAGGTTGGCTCGGATAACAGCGGTTCCGCTACGTACGGTGGTTGGGGCCTTGGTCAGGGTGCCGACCCCGTCCAGATGGGTTTGGGTTTCTTCTCGGCTTCGCCTGAGGTTTTGTTCTTCGACAGCAACAATGCGGAAGGCGTTGGTTTCCTTCCCGACGCTGGCAATCCCGATGATGTGAGCGCTCACTTCTGGTACGCGACCGATGCGTTGACCTACGGCGTCGACTTCCTGGGCCTCCAGGATGGTGGCGATGTGGACCGCGTCCCCGTCTTCGTCGTTCCCGCTCCGGCTGCGGTTCTGCTGGCTGGTCTGGGTTTGCCGATGGTCGGTTGGGTCCGCCGCAAGTTTGCGTAAACCCTAGAGCAAGCTCTAGCCAGGCGTAGCGTCCGACACCGTGCCTTGTACTGCCGGAAAGTCGGCAATTCAACGCTACGTTTGGATTGAAGCTGCTATAGTTGCGTAAACCAATTGATGTTAGAACGCGCCGGCGGCGTCCTGGAAAGGGCGCCGCCGTTTTTTGTGTGCCGAGCATGTTTGGCAACTTGGAGGTGCAAGTCCTCCGTCCAACCTGATGGAGGTGAAGGACAAGCGACTGGCAAGGGCGTCGTCGTGAGGCGG
>JANQHN010000036.1 GCA_028282665.1 Phycisphaerae bacterium
CTATCCGACGGTGTGCGTTGTGAAGCCAACGGCCCCACGCCCACCGAGGATAACCGAGGCGCCGGAATCGTTGTCCATATCCGCAAAGTGACCGACGTAGAGTTTGCCGCTGTTTAGCAGGTCACGGACCTCAGTGCGAGTCATACCATTGGTATAAGGCTGAGCGCTGACCCATTTGTAGATGCGGCCACTGCGACGGTCGTTGCCGCCGTAGATGACGACCTTCTGCCCGTCGATCAGGCGCCAATCAGCGCCGGTTACGAATGTGCAGTTTTCCCAGCGGGCACGACCCATCACGCCGAGCTTGCGGTGGCCTTCCCCATCTTCCATGTCGTAGTACAGGTCCGCCGGCTTGCCCGGATCCATTTCCGCCAAGTAACCGTAAACATCGCGGTTGTGACGCTCATTCGAATTGGAGATTAAGCCCCAATGAGCGCTGGTGCTGGCTGCATAGGTCGGAGTGATGTTGGCGCCGGCATCGAAACCGGTGCCGGGCACGAACTGCTGCGAACTGGTCCAGGAGGTTTCGAGGTCGCCGTAGTAGGTTTGGACGTTCTCTTCTGCGGAAACCACCGTGCCCCAAGGCGACAGGCCGCCGGAGCAGTCGCCCGTGATACCGACGACTACGCCATTGGGCAGCGGGTTGCCGCTGTCGTCGTGATCCGGCTCGCTAAGGGTGTGACCGGTCAGGGTCAGCAGCGTGCTGTCCGAGCCGTTGTAGCGACGCGCACGCGGGTCGCGGAAGATACGCCACTCACCCGTGATCGGACTGCGAAATACGCGGAACCAAGAACCACCCAGCTCTTTCTTGTAGTACCGGATGAACGTGTCGACCTCGGCCTGGGTCCACTGGGCGCCGTTGGTGACATCGATTGCGAACACGCCGCGATCCTCGAGGTACTTGGCGAGCGTCAGCATTTGGCCTGAAGGTGCGTTACCGACGGTGGGGCGACCGTTGGAGATGTACTCGTGGTTCGACCAAATCCAGCCGGAAAAGCTGCTGCCGGCGAATTGCGGTGCGCTGCCGACCACGCTATCGATCCAATCATTGTTCCAGCCCGCACCGAAATACGCGATATAGTCGCAGTTGGCGCCGAAGCGAGGGGCGTCCAAGCCCGTGCTCGGGCTCAGTGGATCGAACCACTTGCCCAGCACGTTGTGCTGCAATTCGGGAAGCACGCGCACCGTATCCGTCGTGGTGTTTGCCAGTGGAAACTCCACACCCTGCGGAAGCTGGTCCTTTGCGTACTGATCAGTACGCATACGCATAAACTCGGCAATGTTCATCGGTTCGCCGATCGGCATCGAAACGGCGACCATGGATGACAGCGGGTCGTTCTCGTCCGGATGCTGCACAACGTTATTCGGTGATATCGACGCTGAGATGCCAATGCCCGAAATGCTGGACGACGATTTGATAGATTTGAAGTTATCCGATGCGGTTACAGCTACGCTAAGTGATAGCGCTATCGCTGCCACCAAGCTTACCTGCCCAATACGATTCAGACTAGCCATGCGTTTTCTCCTCTCCAAATAGTGAACTATTGGCCACGCGAAAGTGATGCCAGACAAAATTCCGACACTGCCTATTCGTAAGTTCCGGCGCTTAGAAAAATCCGTAAAACGTAACCGTTTTCCTCGGCGAAACGGCCCGCGCAGTCGGCGCCGCAGGAGCCTCAAACACAGGAACCAGTAAAACGACAGATTATTCAAATATGAAAAACTGGAGACAAAGATGGCCCGCGCGAAAGGAGCCGTACTGACGGCTCTGTATCTTTGCCGCACACATATAACATTAGCGGAATTCGTTTGTCGGCGCGCTAAGAAGAGTTAAAGAATTGGATAATAGATGGTGATTGGCGCAGTTTCAGGGCGCATCATGAACGAACAACGCTGATTGGGTACATGGAAGAGTTGGCTTGGGTGGATGTAACATGGAAGATTGATGTTTGTGGCAAGTTGTTGCAGGTAAGTATGCCGGGATAATTATAAAGGTTGTCAAGGTAAACAAGCGCGATTCGATCTCGCCTGTTTTCTCAAGCGTGCATTACTAGAGCCTATCCCTGGACGGTTTTGCGGGACGATTTCGGTAATTAAGATATTTTGCAACCCTCTTGTTTTTCAGTGTTTTTGAGGACCGGACAGTTGTTTTAAGCATGCCGAATTGAATTTATGGATAGGTTCTACTCTTCTTTTTTGTCTGTGAATTGCACATCAGTAATCTTGAAGCAGCTCTGGTTGTGAAAAATTGGTTTCTCATCGATTGGAAGATCATTGGGTATATCCAATGTTTTTTAGTGCTGTAGGTGGTTCGCTTTTATATGCAGTCACTAATCTATTCGTAGATTACGGTTTTGTCATTTAACACGGAAAAAATTCTGGAGTTTATTGAGGTGAGAACGCAATCTTTCGCTTGACTGCAATAATCAAGCAAGTACGAGTCATCGGCACTGGAAGTGGATTCGATGTCATTTGTGGTTTTGCCGATCTGCTTGGTCCTGCGCGAACAGGGCGTGAGAGCATTATTTGCGAACCTCTCATTTATGAATTTGCTAGGTCGGGAACGGTCGGATGATCGGACTGCGGCTCTGATTTACAGCGGTTCTTCGATCTCGGCTTTGCGTGTAATTTTAAACGCGAGATTTTGTTTGTGCCTGCCTATTTTGCCGGCAAATTTGTTTTGACCGCGAACCTGCATAATCAGATCGGCGTCAACCGGTTTGCTGGTTTGCAGGATGTCGCCCGGCTGGAGCGACAGAAGTTCGCCGACTGTGATTTTCGTTTGCGCAAGGTAGACGTGCAGGTCCACGTCCGTAACGCCTAGTCCGCGGGCGATGTCGCCTTTCATGTCCTCGACTTGACTGCGACGCTGGTACGCTAGCCAGCCTTGCGATACCAGCTTCCCAACGACCGGTTCGATTACATTGAAAGGAATGCAGAAGCTCATCGTTCCCGCGCGCCCGCCCATCTTGATCTCAAACCCGATCACTACCACCACTTCGTTTGGAGCAACGATCTGGACTAGGTGGGGGTTGCTCTCCGTTTCCGTGATGGCGAACTGAATGTCCACCATCTCAGCCCACACTTCGGTGAGGCAGTTGATCGCTCGATCGGTGATGCGATTGACCAATCTCAGTTCGATCATGGTTAAAGGACGCTGGGGAATGAACATTTCAGAATTACTGCCGCCCAACAGGCGGTCAAGTACGGGATAGATGATTAGCGGGCTCAGTTCCAGGCACATTTGTCCTTCGAGGGGCTCAGCGGACAGTAAGTTGAAGTTTGTTGGGTTAGGCAGTGAGTGAATGAATTCGCTATAGGTGAGTTGCTCGATGGTGGCGACGCGGATCTCGACAATGGTGCGTAGGAAGGCGGAAAGAGATGCGCCGAAATTGCGGGCGAATGCTTCGTGCAAGCCTTCCAGCGACCGCATTTGTTCTTTGCTGACACGCTCAGGACGTTTGAAATCGTAAGTGTGAACTTCCTGGTTGATCTGCGTGCGACGTTCGATGGGCGCTTCGCTCACAGCATCCACGCCACCATCCGCTACTGCAGCTAATAATGCATCAACCTCTGCTTGATCCAGTACGTCCGCCACTTCAAAGTCCCCCAAAGTCTCCCAACAAACCTAAAGAACACCGGCTTGGCGACGGGTATAACCATCACAACCGGCACGCCGGGCGGTCCGACACGGATTCTCGGCGCGCGGAAACTCACACATCAATGGTTTTATCGGAGGAGGGACTGTGAAATCTTGAGGCCTCTGGGCTGGTTCCGCTGGCTTGGTTTACGATTTGAGATGAGCGCCCGGACCGTGCGGCGTTTGACAACCCGTCAACTCAATGATATAAGAATCGGTTCGCCACACTCGACGTAAGTTTCGGTCATTGAAGGGCTTGTGTAAGTTGGCCCGTCGTAAGCGGTTAGGCGTTTCAACGTTACATGGGAGCGTTATGGACATCATCGTGGTTATGAAACCGGGCGCTTCCGACGAGGATGTGCACCGCGTGATGAACCGCATCGGTGAGCTGTCGCTGACTCCTCATTTATCGCGCGGAGCCCACCGCACCATTGTTGGTGCCATGGGCGAGCAAACGCCCCGCATCCGGGAGCAGTTGGAGCAACTGCCCGGTGTCGATCAGATCATGGCGGTGACGGATCCGCACAAGCTTGCTTCGCGCGAGTTTCACGAGGCGGACACGATATTTACGGCCAAGGGCGTGCGGATTGGCGGTCCGTACGTCAGTATTATAGCCGGTCCTTGCGCAATCGAGAGTCGCGCAGTGCTCTTTGATGTGGGCGCTATCGTAAAAAACGCAGGGGCAGCCATCCTTCGTGGCGGGGCGTTCAAGCCTCGAACCTCGCCGTACACCTTCCAAGGTATGGGGATCGAAGGGCTGGAGATACTGAAAGAGGCGGGCGATCGACTGGGCATGCCCACGATTACCGAGGTCATGGACCCCCGAGACGTCGGGACGGTATGCGAGTACACGGATATTCTGCAAATCGGTGCTCGCAACATGCAGAATTTCAACCTCCTGATGGAAGTGGGGCAGGTCGACAAGCCCGTGTTGATTAAGCGAGGTATGGCGGCGACGACGACGGATCTTCTGATGTCCGCGGAATACGTGCTGAGTCGGGGGAACCACCGGGTAATCCTTTGTGAGCGGGGCATTCGCACCTTCTCCTCCGACGTACGTTTCACCTTGGATGTTTCCGCCGTTCCAGTTTTGCAGGAGCGGTGTCATTTGCCGGTTTTCGTGGATCCCTCTCACGCGGCCGGCAAGCGTGATTTGGTTCCTCCCCTCGCGCTGGCGGGAATTGCAGCCGGCGCTTCCGGGGCGTTGATCGAGGTTCATAGTTGTCCGGACCGGGCGCTGTGCGATGGGCCGCAGGCGGTTTTGCCCCAGCGGTTTGATGAGTTGATGGAACAGATTCGTCAAGTCGCTCAAATTATCGGGAACCGGGTCAACGCGCCTGTGGACCCGGCGATGGAGGATGATGCCGACAATACCGTACCCTGGTCCGGTGTGAAATCTGATGTGCGGACGGTTGATAAAGACCCAAGAATTCGATTGCGAGGTAATCATGCGTAAGCCCTTGGCAGCAGGAAACTGGAAGATGCACAACACCTTGGGCGCGGGGCGCGACCTCGTTTCCGGGATCAAAGCAGGTATCGAAGGCGGTCTGACTGGCGAAGTTGCGACGGAAGTTCTTGTCTGTCCGCCATTTACGTTACTTTACCCCCTCAAAGAGACGCTGGCTGGTTCTCCGGTCATGTTAGGAGCCCAAAACGTTCATGAGGAAGAAAAAGGGGCGTTTACGGGTGAGGTTTCGGTGTCGATGCTGGCGGATGCCGGGTGTTCGCACGTGATCATCGGCCACTCCGAGCGACGGCACGTATTTGGCGAATCGGGCGAGCGGCTGAATCAGAAGGTTCGTGCGGTACTCGCAGGCTCGGATATGACGGTGATTTATTGCGTCGGTGAGACGCTGAATGATCGAGAAGCCGGCCAAACCGAGCAGGTGGTGGGGCAGCAGATGGATGAAGTATTGGGTCCGGATGTGCCGGCTGATCGTTTGGTGATTGCATACGAGCCGGTGTGGGCGATCGGCACGGGCAAGACCGCAACCCCGGATCAGGCCCAGGAAGTCCATAAATTCATACGAGCGCGCCTTTCAAGCATTTATGGCGAGGAAGCGGCGGACGGGCTGCGAATTCTGTATGGAGGTAGCGTAAAACCCGGTAACGCGGCGGACTTGATGGGCCAGCCGGATGTGGATGGAGCGTTGGTTGGTGGCGCATGTCTGGTAGCGGACGATTTTGTCGCTATCATAAAGGCAGCCGCTTCGTCGGTGAGATAATTTCACAGGATAGGTATACCCTATTGATAACTGCGTGCGGATGGCGTGCCGGATATCGAGCGGGTTTCCCGTGTTTTGCGGGGATTTTGGATTCGAGGAAATCGATAGATGGACATGATTGCTCAAATCGGTTGGTGGCCTTTGCTCGCGTGGTTGATCATCCTGGTCTGCGGTGCGCTGATGCTGGTGATCCTCGTGCAAAAGGGGCGCGGCGGCGGATTATCGGCTGCGTTTGGGGGCGGAGGTGGCGGTGGTAGCGCTTTTGGCACCAAGACCGGAGACGTCTTCACTTGGATTACAGTTGCACTTGCTGCGATTTTTGCCCTGATCACTGTGGTGGCGAACTATGCCTTCTATATCGATCGGCCGGAGGATGGGACCGCTCGAGTGGTCGCAGCTGCTCCGGGTGGCGAAACGGAGTCGGTCGCTACGGACGAAAGCACTCCAATGGATGCCGACGGTTCTATCGTCGTGGACGAGTCGGTCACTGATAACGAGCCGGCTAAGGAAGAGCCTGCTGGCGATTCGAACACCGAAAAGACCGAAGAAACCGCTGCGAAAACACCCGCGCAGGAAGACGAGGAGTCGACCGCGGGCGATCCCGTGAAATCATCGCAGGTACCGACCGGAACTGATCAGCCGGAGACGACAGCCGGTTCTGTTTCGAATCCCGGCGACGAATAATCCCGGGGGCGTTCTCCCCGGATGGACGCGTTTGTGTCAACCCCAGGACTGCGCCTTTTGTGTGCGTAGCGCAAATTGATGATTCAATCTATGACCGGTTATGGCGCCGCGCAGCATGTCGAGCGCGGCGTTGCGTTTTCGGTAGAGGTCCGTAGCGTTAACGGGCGATACCTCAAACTTGCGCTTAAATTGCCCGATACGTTGCAGTTTTTGGAACCGTCCTTGGAACGCTTCGTCAAAGAATTCATTGCCAGAGGACACGTTTCGCTTAACTTGAAGATGCGCAGCGAATCAGGCGGGCAGGTCGCTACGCTCAACAGGGCGACTCTGCAAGCCTATGTGGATTAGATTAGTGATGTATCGTTGCCGAACCACGTGAAGGGCACCATTGATCTAGGGTCGCTGGCGTCGTTGCCGGGCGTTTGCGAACAACCTGTGATGGACGAGTCCGAGCAGGCTCGCATTCTTGAAATCGTAGAGACGCTCACGCGGGAGGCGCTGACAGGGCTTACGCAAATGCGTCGTGAAGAAGGTGCGGCGCTTCGTGAGGATCTTGCGAAAAACTGCAAGTCGATTCGCGACGAATTGACGATTGTCGAACAGCGTTCCCCATGCGTGGTGGAAGAGTATCACGAACGCCTGAAGACTCGCGTGGGGCAACTCATGAAGCAGGGCGGCTATGAGTTGGAGGCGGATGGGTTGATGCGCGAAGTCGCGATTTACGCGGAGCGTTGTGACATCAGCGAGGAACTTGCTCGCCTCAAATCGCATTTAGGCCAATTTGATGACCTGTGTGAGAACAGTGGTCAGGTAGGTCGGCGGCTTGACTTTCTGGCCCAGGAGCTCTTGCGGGAAGCGAATACCATCGCTTCAAAAAGCAATGACGCGACGATCGCCCGGTCCGTGGTTGAGATCAAGGCGATGATCGATCGCGTGAAAGAGCAGGTCCAGAATGTCGAATAGCGATGGAACGGCACGCAAGCACGTGGGACGGCTTGTCGTGATCAGTGGTCCGTCGGGCACGGGCAAGACGTCGATTTGTGATGCGTTGTTGGAGCGCTTGGACGGCTCGGTTTGGAGCATTTCAGCGACCACCAGGCCGATGCGTGCTGGTGAAAAGAGTGGAGAGAGTTACGAATTTATTGACGAAGCGGAGTTTCAGCGGCGCGTGAATGCCGATCTGTTTCTAGAACACGCAGAGTATTGCGGGCATCATTACGGCACGCCCATTGCACCGGTCATTGAAGCGGTGAGAGCAGGCCGGTATGTGATTATGGAGATTGACGTGCAGGGCGGAGGGCAGGTGGCGGAAAAGATGCCCGAATCGCTCCGTATCTTCATCCTGCCGCCCGATGAGACGCAACTCAAACAGCGCCTTGAAAGAAGGAAAACGGAATCGCCTAAGGTGCAGGCAGAGCGCCTCGCTCAGGCGAAACGGGAAATCGAGTTCGCGCGCACCAGCGGTGCTTACACGCATTTCGTAATCAACGACGATTTGTCGCGCGCGATTGAAGAAGTTGGGCGGATCATTCACCAGGAGCCAAATACAGGATGATCGAAGCATTACGTGATAGCGAAATCGTGAACAAAGTCGGCGGGAAGTTCAAACTGACGGCGCTGATTCAGCGTCGTTGGCTTGAGTTGCTGCAAGGTGCCAGACCTATGGTCGATGCCAAAGGCCTGACTGAAATCGAGTTGATTATCAAAGAGATCTTGGAAGACAAGATCGCGATGGAAATCCCCGAGGAAGGGGAGCTTGAAACGGAAGAACCAACCGTTGGAGAATGAACCCAAGTCGAGTGTGGCTGACCTCGCGGGGTATGAGGTCTTGGTTTGCATATGTGGCGGCATCGCTGCGTACAAAGTTTGTCACGTGGTATCCTCCCTTGCTCAACGTGGAGTGGGTGTGACGGTCGCGATGACTAAAAACGCGACCAAGCTCGTCGGTGAGACCACCTTTCAGGCTCTTTCTGGTAGGCCTGTGCTTTGGGACATGTGGTCGCCGCTCGAAAAAGCGGACGTCCAGCACATCAGCGCAACCGAACTGGCTGATTTGGTTGTGGTTGCGCCGGCTACAGCGAATGTGATCGGTAAAATGGCTTCGGGTATCGCGGATGACATGGTGACTACGCTGCTGACCGGCGTGGATTCTCCCGTGGTCTTGGCGCCCGCGATGAACGAACGGATGTGGGCTAATCCGATCGTGCAGCGAAATGTAGCGACCTTGAAAGGACTTGGCTATTCGATGGTCGGGCCGGAATCGGGCTGGCTCGCTTGTCGCGACGTTGGACCGGGGCGCATGAGTGAGGCAGATGCAATTTTGGATGCGATTATACCACTGCTGCTGAAATCGCCCCCCAAGCGCGTTCAGTGTTAAGGTAGGCGTTTAAACCGTCCCATCCGGATTGCGATATTTGGCTCGCAAATCCGATATAAATTACCTCAATACGCCAAACTATCTATTATTGCTTTTCTTGGCATTTTTTCTTTTTTTCTGTCTTAATTCTCGTTCTTGAGGGATTACGTCATGCGCGTGCTTATCACGGCTGGCCCTACTGTGGAGTTTTTGGACAGCGTGCGGTTCTTCTCTAATTCATCAAGCGGAAGAATGGGGTACGCGATTGCGAAGGAGGCGCTGGGGCGTGCGCATGATGTGGTGCTGATTACCGGCCCGGTGTCGCTCTCGCCACCAAAGGACGCTCAGGTTTTTCAAGTCACCAGTGCAGTCGAGATGTTGAAAGCGGCGCGGTTGCGTTTCGAAGAATGTGACGTAGCCATCATGGCGGCTGCAGTTTGTGACTACCGACCGAAGGTGAAGCATGCCGATAAGTTAAAGAAAGGGAATACGAACTTCACGATCCAACTCGAACCAACGGAGGACATTTGTGCGGCATTGGGCGCTGTGAAGGAGCACCGCAAGGTCATTGGGTTTGCGCTGGAAGATCACAATCACCACAAGCACGCGGAAAACAAACTTGCGCGAAAACAATGTGATATGATTATTCTGAATAGCCCCGAAAACATTGGTGCTAATGAAGGAGCGATTGAGATCTACTCGCCGGCAACAGGTTGGTCGCCCATCATTCGCGGCGCTAAAGCAACGCTTGCGTCGGCGATTCTGGATGCGGTCGAGGGCGTTGCATTGCGCACTTAAAGCTTGTGAATTGTTCGATCTATCTTATCGCACATCAAATCGAGCGACTTGTGTTTTGGACTCGCAACGCAGGTTGTGAGTTTACGTTACCAGTCCGTCACAGTTTGTTGGTCGGTTTCGTAGACCTTAGTTAACCATATGCTAACGATCATAAGGGAGTGTTAAATCATTGACACCAACGCGGGATGGATTAGACTCGATTCGATGGCGGGAAATGATTCGATGTCGTCAAATACACCCGCTTGCACGTCCGTGTGATGACATTCGCTGTAGAGGGGGCCAGGAAGCAGGGAGGCTCATTTGTATGCGCTCTTCGATTCACCTTCGCCAGTTCCGCAATGGCGTGTGCGAAAACAACGGTGTGGTGGATCGGCAAAAGGGAGTGAGTTGCTGATGGATCGGCGCCGGGCGCGAAGAATGCGCGGATCATCAAACAACCTTTCATTGCCTCATTCGATGGGCTAGCGATCCATGCTGGTGCTGGAAGCGCCGAGCCTGTCAAAAGTCGCTGTTGTTCAAAACCGAGGTCGTGATCGCTCTTTTCGAATCACAAGGCGGGTTGCAAAGCCATGAAAGTTTTGATGTTAGGTTGGGAGTTTCCGCCGTTTATTTCCGGCGGACTTGGCACCGCCTGCTATGGGTTGACTCGAGGTATGAGTCAACTGGGCACGGAGGTGCTTTTTGTTTTGCCTAAGGCGGTTCCCGCTGACTACAGCTCGCACGTACGTCTCCTTACACCCACTGCGTTGTTTGCCGGTGGTGATTCAGACGAGATCGAAAGAAAAGCAGCGGAGCTGGCGGGCGTTACGTTTCTCGCAGTCAGCGCACAAATGAAGCCATATGACTCGATGACCGAGCCGGGCAAGCGGCGATTTCTTCTCGGCACGGATATGAAAGAGGTCGATGAGCAAATTGAGCGAGCACTTCGTGGCGATGATGATTCAGGTCCGATTGAGGCCGCCAAGAGCACCAACGCTTCCGACTACGCGGGCGATTTAATGGGGCAGGTTGACCGTTATGCGAGGCTGGTTGTTCGCATTGCCAAACGTCACGATTTTGACGTGATCCACGCGCACGATTGGTTGACCTATCGGGGCGGAATCGCGGCGGCGCGCATCTCGGGCAAACCGCTGGTGGTGCATGTTCATTCGACTGAGTTCGATCGTAGCGGTGAAAACGTCAATCAGGTTGTCTACGACGTCGAGCGCGCCGGTATGCATACCGCGGCGCGTGTCATTACCGTGAGTTATTTGACCAAGCGTATCGTGACGCAGCGCTATGGCGTGGATCCGGACAAGATCGACGTCGTTTACAACGCGATTGATCGCAATGGTAAGGCCCCTGCGCCCATTCCCGCGATCAGACGTAACGAACGCATCGTTTTGTTCCTTGGGCGGATTACAATGCAAAAGGGTCCGGAGTATTTCGTCCGGGCGGCGCATCTCGTGCTTGAAAAAATGAACAACGTTCGTTTTCTCATGGCGGGGAGCGGCGACATGGTTCGCAGTTCGATCGAACTAGCCGCTGATCTGGGCATTGGGCACAAGGTATTGTTTACAGGCTTCCTGCGAGGCCAGGACGTGGAAACGGTGTTCCGTATGGCGGACCTGTACGTGATGCCTTCGGTCTCTGAACCGTTCGGTATAGCCCCGCTCGAAGCGATCAACCACGAGACGCCCGTGCTGATTTCAAAACAATCGGGCGTATCTGAGATTCTGCGACATGCCCTGAAAGTCGATTTCTGGGATGTGGAGGAGATGGCGAACAAGATCATTGCCGTACTTCGCCATCCGCCTTTGCAAGCGACCCTCCGAGAGCACAGCGTGCTCGAGGTAAGCCGGTTCAGCTGGCGCGACTCCGCCGCGAATTGTATCGGCGTTTATCAAAAGGCGGTCGGCCAGAAAGGCAGTTGATTTTGCCGCGATGTGCATGGAGGCACGTCGCGCCGGGAAGGAAGCGTCGGGCTCCGTAGTTTGGTGTCACGATGTGGCACCCTAATTGGAAGGCGGGTGCGATATGGCGACTGTGTGTTTCTACTTTCAGGTTCATCAGCCTTGTCGTCTTAGGCGTTACAGTATCTTCAACGCCGACCACCAGTACTTCGACCACGAGAAGAACGAGCAGATATGTCAAAAAGTTGCGCACAAGTGCTACAAGCCGGCGATGTCGCTTCTGCTCGACTTGATCGAGGTGCACGACAAGCGGTTTCGTTGTTCGTTCTCCGTCAGCGGAATTGCGCTGGAGCAGTTCGAACAGTACAGCCCGGAGGTTCTCGAACTGCTTCACCGGCTCAACGATACCGGTTGCGTGGAGTTCTTGGCTGAGACGTATTACCATTCGCTTGCGTTTCTTTATTCTCGTGCGGAGTTTGCTCGGCAGATCAAAATGCATGAGCAAAAGATTGGCGAGCTCTTCGGCCAGCAACCTTCGGTCTTCCGCAACACCGAACTGATCTACAACAACGAAGTCGCTCGCTTCGCTGCGAACATGGGTTTTAAAGGCGTGGTTTGTGAGGGGGTCGACCGACTACTGGGACACCGCAGTCCAGCCTTTCTGTACCTGCCTCCTAATCTGTCAACGCCCGTGCTCCTGTTGAAAAATTACAGGCTTAGTGACGACATTGCGTTTCGTTTCGGCAACCGCGCTTGGCCTGAATGGCCTTTGACTGCGGACCGCTTTGCGAATTGGATCAACGATATTAATGGTACGGGGTACGTTGCGAATCTCTTTATGGACTTTGAGACTTTGGGCGAACACCAGTGGGAGGATACGGGTATTTTCCATTTCCTCGAGGATTTGCCGGGTAAAGTGATGTCCAGGCCGGGCAACGACTTTGCGACGGTTTCGGAAGTGATCGACCGGTTTCCGACCAGCGGAGAGTACGACGTACCGCAACTCACAAGCTGGGCGGACACGGAGCGGGATTTGTCGGCTTGGTTGGGCAATTCGATGCAATCGAACGCTTTGACGGAAATCTACAGGCTCGAATCCGCCGTGGTGGCAAAAGGCGATCCCGAGTTGTTGGATGATTGGCGAAGGCTGCAGACTTCGGACCATTTCTACTACATGTGCACTAAGTACTTTGCGGACGGCGATGTACATAAATACTTCATTCCGTACGATTCCCCCTACGATTCCTATATCAACTTCATGAACGTGATGGACAATCTGCGGGGACGTCTTCGTATGGCAAGTGTTGCGAGCTGAAGCGCATTATCGGCGTAATTAGTGCTGGGAGAATGGGTTAGTTTGGCGTCCTGCCCTGTGAGTTATGGCAGCTTGCGGTGTGTTTCGGCATGATGTGTCGTTAAGTTGTGTCACTTTTCGGTGGCAAAAGTTCAAGCGGAATTGACTGGTGGACCGATAGGGTCACAACAGTGTGATTGGCACCGCGCCAAGCGCGTCAGGAATGGCGTTGGGTTTTGGAAGTCTCACTGACCACGTGCAAGGTGCTGTGGATTGGCTGGATTAATTCAATTTGATTATTGACTTGAACTGGCCAATACCTACAATTCGCCCGCGTTGGTGACGTGAATTCCGCCATCGTCGCGGTGCGGTGACATCGGTGGAGTATGTCGTAGCCAAAAAAAACGGGTCGAATCAGGCTGGCGCGTTGCTGAATCGGCCTTGAGGCAGCCAATCAAAGGGTTAAGCGAATCAGAATAAATGCTCAACCACGTCCTTGACCGGCCTGGTGCTCAAGCCTGTGGCTTTGGCTTGGCTGGAGGTTCAACTAATTCCTTTGCGCGTGTTTGATGCCGAGCTGGCGGCAAAGGAAGGATTGCGCTTTATTATTGCGTGCTTTGTAGCTCGTTTATGGTAAAAACGTTTCTTAAGCGAATAAGTCTCGTTTCAAAAGAACTTGCGTGTGGCATCGAACACGCCACAGTCCTTAGAAAACTGGAGGTCTACGAAATGGTGAAAGCTAAGGCATTTAGTAAGTATGTATGGCAGGTAGGCACGTTCTGTGGCGTGTTGGCCATCCTGATGCTCGTCGGTACGGGCTGTATACCGCCGACGGTGACTTGCTCTTCGGACGCTGATTGCGACGATGGCGAGTTCTGCAACGGCGCGGAAACCTGCGTTGACGGTAGTTGTGTTGACGGTGAAGCGCCGTGCACGGAGGACCAGACGTGCGACGAGGAAGACGACGTGTGCATCGACGGTCCCGATTGCGCTACTGACGCTGATTGCGACGACGGGGCGTTCTGCAACGGTGAGGAGACCTGCGTCGACGGTGCGTGCGTCGCCGGCACCTCGCCCTGCACGGATGATCAGACGTGCGACGAAGAAGCGGATGAGTGCCTCGACTGCGAGGTGGACGCCGACTGTGACGACGGCCTGTTCTGCACGGGCGTCGAGACCTGCGTCGACGGCGAGTGCGTGGATGGCCCGGGCGATCCTTGCGGCGATGAGGAAACCTGCGTCGAGGAAGATGACGAGTGCGTTCCCGTCGAGTGCGACGAAGACGCCGACTGCGATGACGGTGTGTTCTGCAACGGTGCGGAGCTTTGCCAGAACAGCCTCTGCGTTGACGGCGATGATCCCTGCTCCGGCGATGCGCCGGTCTGTCTCGAGGCCACTGAAGAGTGTGTCGAGTGCGAAGATGACGGCGATTGCGATGACGGCTTCAACTGCGTCGACAATGAGTGTGTCGAGACGCCTGATTGTGAAGAAGACGCCGATTGCGACGACGGCTTGTTCTGCAACGGCATCGAGACCTGTGATCTCGACCTCGGTGAGTGTGTCGACGGTACCGATCCTTGTGCGGACGTCACTTGCCAGTGCGGCGATGTGACCTGCACTGAGGGTGACACCGAAGCTGTCTGCACCTGCCCGGCCTGTCCTAAGATTCTGTTCACGCTCGGTCAGGACTCATTGACCGGTTCGGCTGAGGATGACACGTACGAGGCTCCGCTGCTGGTTCCGAGCGGCAGTGGTAACCAGTTCTCCTCGCTCCAGACGGGTGACTCGGCCAACGGTTTGGCCGGTAATGACGTCCTTGATGCGTTCTTCACCGATTCGGCTGCTGCGGTCACAATCGTAGCCACCCTGACGGGTATCGAGACGCTGAACCTGACTTCGTTTGATTCGGACCACTCGGTGACGTTGACCGGTACGAACATCACGGGTGTGACGGCCATCAACAGCGTGAACAGCGTTGGCGACGTGATCGTTGACAACCTCAGCGGCAACGTGACGGCCGGCCTCAACGGTTTGGCTGATGCGAACGA
>JANQHN010000047.1 GCA_028282665.1 Phycisphaerae bacterium
CACCGGGCGGCAACATCAACTACGATACCGGTCATGCCATCTTTGAAGCCACGCATGGCACTGCGCCGAAGTACGCGGATCAGGACAAGGTCAACCCGGGCAGCGTTGTTCTCTCCGGCGAAATGATGCTGCGTTACATGGGCTGGAACGAGGCGGCGGACTTGATCATCAAGGGTATGAACGACGCCATCAGTGCTCGCGAAGTCACGTACGACTTCGAACGTTTAATGCGAGCCGAAGGCCAGGACGCCAAACTGCTTAAGTGCAGCGAGTTCGGCGACGCAGTGATCAAGCGTATGGGTTAGCAGCGCCGGCCCTCTCCAAATCACCGCAAAGTACGTTCGTACGTTGATCGGTAAGCCATGATGGGTTACAACGCCCATCATTGGAATTGGCGAGCAGCGATAGCGCGCACGGATCATAATACAACCACGTCGAACGAGGATCAGCATGGCGATGCCGAAATTCACGGTTAAGACGAAATACGCCGCCAAGGGTGGCGACTTAGTACTACTTCCCTACGAAAACAGCAAAAATGCACTTTTTCCCAAAACGGCGCTGAATCCCGAGTTGGTCGACGCGTTGGAAGCACCCGGGGACGCGGGTGGCTCTTCAACGATATTCGGCGGCAAACTCGGTCGCACTCGCGCCATTGCGAAGACGCTTCGCCTCGACGCAGAACATTCAACGCCAACGGCAGAACTAAGCAAAGCGGTCGCCGCTGCTCTAGGAGAGGCTAAGAAGGAAGGCTGCAAGCAAGTCGTCGTTTATGTGGGCCCCAAACCTGATCTGCTCGTCGCAGTCCAAGAAGGTGCGCTGCTCGGTGGATACAAGTTTGATAAATACCTCAGTGGCAAGAAAGAAGCCTCCATAGGCGTCGTCGCGGTAACCGACGGCCAGACGGCCAATCGCACGAAGAAGCAGATCACCGATCGAGGCATCCTGCATGACTGTGTCAATTTCGCCCGCGATGTTTTGAACGAGCCGCCCAACGTCATCAAGCCGCCCAGCCTCGCTAACGAATTCTCCAGGATGGGTAAAAAGTGTGGGTTGCAGGTGACGGTGTGGAACGACATTCGACTCGCTAAGGAAAAATGTGGTGGAATCCTCGGCGTGGGGCAAGGTGCCAAAGCCAAACCACGATTGGTCATCGGGGAATATGCGCCACGCGGCGCCAAAAAACACCTATGCCTTGTCGGTAAAGGAGTCACGTACGATACGGGTGGTTACAATCTCAAACCCGCAGATGGTCTGATTGGTATGAAATACGACATGGGCGGTGCGGCGGCAACCTTCGCGGCCGCTTGTGCCATTGCAGCCCTCAAGCTTCCGATCAAATTGACCGTCCTCACTCCCCTCGCCGAGAACGACATTTCCGGTGAGGCATATCACACCACATCCGTGCTTACCACGCGATCAGGCCGCACGATTGAAGTCATGAACACGGACGCAGAAGGCCGGTTAATCCTCGCCGACGCATTGACCATCGCAGGCGAGCGAAAGCCAGATTGGATCGTCGATGCAGCTACATTGACCGGTGCATGCGTAGTTGCCTTGGGCAACGACATTGCGGGCGCATACGGCACCGACTCCGCCTTCACGCAGAAACTCATTGAGGCAGGCCAGGAGGAAGGCGAACTGTGGTGGGAACTGCCGCTGCACATGCCTTACAACGAACAACTCAAAACAACCGTCGCGGATTGCAAAAACATCGGCCAGCGCTGGGGCGGATCGATCACTGCTGCGCTGTTCCTGCACAAGTGGGTGCCGGAAAAAGTGAAGTGGATTCATTGTGACATCGCGGGACCGGGCACGAAAGAAGAAACTCTGGGGCATTTAGGCAAGGGCGCGAAGGGCTTTGGCGTAAAGACATTCGTGAAACTGGCCGGGACGCTCGCTCGTTAGAGTTAGATGTTGCGCAAAGCCTCACATTAACGGATCTGAAACTGAGCAATCACCAGAATTGCTGCGCAATGCATCTGTGTCGGCGTCTTGCATTGCGCACACGCTTCGTTACCTTTTCGAATTGCGGCTAGACGCTGGCCGCGATAGTGGCGCAGAGATCGCGCCCCCTTCTTAAACGCGTTGATTCGTATCAACGCCATAATCCAAGTGGAAACACGTCCGATTTTGACGCATTAGGAGAAAACACGAAATGATTACAAAACAACTCATGATGGTTTGTTTGGGAATGTTCGTTGTTTCGTTGACGGTGGGCTGCTCGCACAAGCAGATAGACATGGAAGAAATGATGAAGCCCCCGGCGCGTCCCGTTGAGCTGGATCACTTGAACAAGTGGGTTGGCGAATGGGAAGGTGAAGGAACAATGGAAATCAAGGGGATGGAAGAGAAAATCGAAACAAGCGGTCACAGCAAGATTGAGTTGGCACTTGACGGCTGGGCGATGACCGAGCAGATGGAATGGGGGATGGGCGACCAAAAAATGAAGGCCATGTCTCTTTGGGCCTGGGACGCCCGATCTGAAGTCTTCCGCATCTTCATGGTTGACAACATGGGTAATATTGGAACCGGTAAATGCTGGTATGACGAAGAAGATGCAGAGTGGGAATTCTGCTTCTCATCCAAGAACACAATCGAGGGAATGCGCACCGCCGGGGAAGGTGAATCGCAGTTCATCGACGCCAAAACCGTCAAGTGGGAATGGGAAGAGGGTCACTCGTGGCTGCCCATCACGTTCATGGAGGGCGAGGGCGTTATGCGGAAAAAATAGACTAGACCTCTGATTTGATGAATGCGAACTGAACAGGCAAAGTGGGCGGTCCGATCGGGCCGCCCATTTCTCCACTTAGTCAGTCAGCAAGGTTTGTAGGTGTGATTATGCTTGACGACGTTCGACCAATCATTTTCCTGAAGAGTGATCGCATTCACCTTCGACCACTGGAGGTGGATGACGCGGCCCTTTGTCAGCATTGGGTCAACGATCCCGACACGAGAGAGACATTGTTGATGTATCGTCCAATGAATAAGCTGGGCGAAAGGAAGTTCATCGAAAATGTCAGCAACCAAGAAGACGCCGTACACTTTGGCATCGGGCTCAACGAATCGGGTGAACTTATCGGCGTCATTGGCCTGCACATGATTCGATGGAAAGATCGCGTGGGCGAATTGGGGCTTTTCATCGGCGAGGCGAATCAGCGCGGCCGGGGACTGGGTACGGAAGCGATGGAACTCATCCTCGAATATGGATTCTCCACGTTGAACCTAAACCGGATTCAACTGTTCGTGTTTCCATTTAACGAAACTGCTATCAAGTTGTACAAGCGGCTCGGTTTCGTACATGAAGGCATCCAAAGGGAAGGAACGTTCAAAAGCGGCCGTTACGTCGATCACTTACTCTACGGCCTGCTCGCTCGGGAGTACTACGCCACCCGCTCAGACAAAGCAAAAGCCTAGCAAGAAATGACTCAAGCCGCCTAATCAAGGCGCGGCCTACATGCTTGACCCGATAGTTATCGCGCGTCAGGCCATGCCGGCCGGACCACAAAAAAATACGGTCAATAACGCAATTTTGCCGACATTTTTTCGAATGCCTCTTAGAGTGTGAATCGTCAAAAGCTCCCTTATTTCGCTACCATTCGTTTTCACCTGAGAGCGGGAACAGGAAAACATGGCCGTAACCGTCAATAGAGCAACCAATGATGCGTTTAAACATACGAAACGCATCCTCTTCAAGCCATTCAACTTCGAGAAATGGCTGACACTCGGGCTCTGCGCGTTCCTGATCGGTATCGGAGATTGCAGCAACAATAATTCGGGCATTAACTGGAACACGCGGGGCTGGCCGGGCCGAGGTGGAACCGGCCTCGCACCAGCCACTGGAATCAACGTCAATCCCAACGCGACAACACCGGGCGCAGTCCCGCCCGTAGCGAACTTTGATCCAACTGCAACTCCATCCATTCCAGTTGGTGGAAGTGAAGTCACTGTACCATCGACAACAACCGTCACGACAATCCAAACCACTACCGCCAACCACTGGTTTTCCTTTACGGATTCGCCGGAATTTCAGAATCTTCTATACCATTTCAAGCACCACATCCCAGAAATTCTGCTGTACGCTGCTTTAGGTCTCATTGGCGTTGGGCTCTTGTATTTGCTTCTTCTTTGGCTTTCGAGTCGGGGGTATTTCATGCTGCTCTACGGCGCACAGCATAATCGCCCTGCCGTCCCGACTCCCTGGCGAGAATACCGATCAGAAGGAAACAGCCTGATGGGCTTTCGATTCATGGTTACGGCGTTCGCCATGGCTGGATCGATCCTGCTGATCGTATTATGCGTCACAATCGCTTGGCCAAACATCCAAACAGAGACGTGGGGCACGAACGCTACGATTGCATTGACCATTTACATCGTGATCTTTTTCCCGGCCGCCGTTGTTTTTTCAATCGTGGATCAGTTGCTCAAAGATTTCGTCGTACCCACGATGTACCTTAAGCGTGTACCTGTGCTTTCGGGCTGGTCAATCGCCTGGCAGAAACTGATCAAACCGCGCGGTTACTCGGTGGTCGGTTTTTACGCATTCAAAATTCTGCTTGCTATCGGCGCCGGAATGATTACGGCCATCCTGGTCATGATGACTTGCTGCATTGGCGCACTGCCGTTTGTATCCAGCGTGCTCACACTCCCGCTTCTGCTCTTTTTGCGACTCTACTCAATCTGCTATATTCAGCAGATCGGAACGGAATGGCGGTTCTTCCCTATTCAAGGGCCAACGGGATTCTGCGACGCCTGCGGGTACAACCTCACGGGCAACCTTACAGGCGTATGCCCGGAATGTGGCACATTCACCTCGACTCCGGCATTTGGCCACGCCGATCTCCCGGCACCGCCAACCACACCACCCTCTACCCCGCCGATTGGATAGGACTGCAGAAGCTTGGCTTTGTTCGTTGGGCGGTCGGTTTTTGTGGCATTTCCGGTTGACAAACCCGCATCATTGCGAATATCTATCTCGTAACAAGCCGTCGGATGGAGAGACCGGTCGGGCTCGCTTGACTCATGTCGAAGAGGGTTCGTTCTTCGAGGTATGTTGGCCGGCACATTCGGCGAACAGGCAAAATCGCCTGAAGAGGGACACCTATTACGATTGGAGAATGAGCTCGATGACTCACATCGTTGCTGAACCCTGTATTAAGTGCAAATACACGGATTGCGTCGCGGTCTGTCCGGTTGATTGCTTCCACGAAGGCGTGAACTTCCTGGTGATCGACCCTGAAGTATGCATCGACTGCGGTCTGTGCCCGCCTGAGTGTCCGACAGCGGCAATCTTCTCCGAGGATGAACTGCCGGAGAAGTGGAACAACTTCGTCGAAATCAACGCGAAGTACTCCCCCGAGTGGCCTGTGATCGACGCTCAGAAGGAACCACTTCCCGACGCCGATGAGCAGGCGAAGATCGAGGATAAACTGGACGACCTCGATCCGAATCCGTTCGAGGGGTAGTGAGCCCGGCCCGACAAGCTTTTGCGAGCCCGATTGATCCGTGCGGCCTTGCGTGGTACAAGTTTCTCACGGAAGGCTTAATCGACCCCAGCTTTGCGTGTGGCGATCTGGGGTTTTTCTATGCGCACCAGTCGCAATTGGAAGATGGGGGTAAACAAGGTTGATTCAAAACAATAGGTCGATAGCGAACTCAAGATTGATATGATGCGCCAAAGCGCCACGTGCTTCCGCGGATACAAAGAAGTCGAAACGTACTGATCAAACCTTGGATGCCGATAGCCTTTGACTGGAGGCGATTACAACTTTTTTGGGCACTCCACAGCGCTACGCCCGATAATCTCCACCAACAAGCTCCTGAGGCAGTTCCGCAAACTCTCCATTGAACTTGCTATCTGAAGTCGGCCCTCCTCTCCGCCGACGAATCGGTGTGCGCATTCTTCGTCGCAAAGTGGCGACTTTACCGGACGGCCTGTCGATGTGTGGTGGTTTGATGTGGGTTTGTTTCCGCGGACGTACTGTGTCTGCCGTGAAGGCTCGATCGAGCGGATCTCGATTGAGGACCACGATTCGCTCCGCAGACTGCGAACCGAGCTGTCGCTTTTGTCGCACATCGGCCGCAGGCTTAGAGCCTGCCCGCCGACGTCAGAACTGCTGAGGAACAAGTACAGCGACAAAGACCGCATTGAACTAGGAATGATTGCGAGCGATGCATCCCATCCGCTCGTCGCACAGAACATCCGTCTGATCGACCTGCAATTCGATCGCGTCCGGAATGAGATCAACATCACCGCTGTAGTGGAAGAAGCCGACAGGATCGCACATGAAGTCTTGGAAAGTGGAGCCTTGGAATCGCCACAGACATGGGCGTCTACAAGTCGGGAGAACAAGATCGTGACCAGCAAGCAAAACACCTCGAAGGAACAAACTCCAACGGAAAACATCGACAATATCACTGCCGATGTGGATCAGCTTATGGCTGAGGTGGGGACAGTGACCGATGACGCATTATCGCAAGATGATCCAGATTCCACTCAGCCGGAAGACACAATGGGCGAAGAGAATTCTGTCGACAACTTCGATCTCGACGCAACGGTGAGCGAAGGTACGGACCCGGCGAAGACGATCGAAGAATTCGGCGCCGAGAATACCGAATCGCAAACAACCGCCAATCAGCCTGGCGTCGAACGAGAAATTGATCCAGCAGACGAATTGGAATCGCTTGCAGATGACATTGACCAGACAATGAATGAAGTCCCTCTCGAACCTGAACAAAACAGCCAAGAAACAGAATCCAAAGCCGAGTCACCCGTCGATCACGAAATGGAAGCGGAACTCGATGCAACCCTCCAGAAATACACCGAGAACCGCGAAGACTATGCCAACATCACCGACGATGAATCTAACGTAAACGTAAATGACGATGCCGTCGAAACTGCTGACGCCGCAACTGATCTTGCCAAAGAACCGG
>JANQHN010000087.1 GCA_028282665.1 Phycisphaerae bacterium
AAGGATCGCGAGATGCCCGTCGAACTCCAAGCGAAGATGGACGAAGAGATCGCGGCCGACCGCCTCGCGCTAACCACGGTCACGTATGAGCTGGGGGAGGAGCACACGTACTACTGCCTCTCGGCACAAGCGGCGAATGAGTTCACGCAACAACTCGAATCCGCCGGATTCGTCCAGGACAACGACGTACTGGATACATGGTTTAGTTCACAGCTTTGGCCATTTAGCACGCTGGGGTGGCCTGAAGCAACCGAATCGCTGGAACAATATTACCCGGGTAGGGTTTTGGTGACATCTCGCGACATCATCACCAATTGGGTAGCTCGCATGGTGATGGCAGGTTTGTACACAATGGGGGATATTCCTTTCGATCACGTGTACATCCATCCGAAAATCCTAGACGGACGCGGGGAAACGATGAGCAAGTCCAAAGGCAACGGCGTGGACCCCATGGACGTGATCCACACACACGGCGCGGACGCACTTCGTTACACGATGGCAGACATGACGACAGAGACGCAAGACATCCGCATGCCTGTCGAATACATTTGCCCCCATTGCGGCGCCCTGATGGATCAGCAAACCGCCATCAAAATCGAACAGCAGGCACGCAAATCGCGCGGCGAGAAAATCACGCGCAAGCTCCAGCCCGCTGACTGCCGACGCGTGAAGTGTGTGAGTTGCAAGGAAGACTTCGCTACCCAATGGGCTACGGCAGAACTCAAAAAAGAGCTAAAACACGCCAGAGAAACATCGGACAAGTTTGATGTAGGCAGGAACTTTTGCAATAAAATGTGGAACGCAGCCCGCTTCGCGTTCATGAATCTTGAAGGAGTCACCTGCGAGAAACTCGAAGTGGCAGCCCTACCGCCGGAAGACCGCTGGATTCTCGGTGAACTGTCGCGGACCGCCCGGCGCGTGCATCATCTTCTGGACGAGTACCAGTTTTCGGCCGTGACCAAGGAACTGCGCGAGTTTTTTTGGGAGAAACTTTGTGACTGGTACATCGAGCTGACCAAGCCAAGGCTTTCAGGACAAGCGGATGAAAAATCCGCTACGGCAGCGAAACAAGTTCTGGCGTTTTGCGTTGATCAGGTGTTGCGACTGTGGCACCCGATCATTCCATTCATCACCGAGCGACTTTATGAACAACTAAACCATATCGCACCCAAGCGTGGCCTGCCCGGCGTCGTGGACCTCGATACCAACTCGATGTTAATTCGTGCGAGCTTCCCAGCGGCAAATGGTTATCCAAAACTCGAGGACACACGCATCACTTCGCTCTTCGAAGAGATTCAAAACGTGGTGCGCGGCGTGCGTGAAATCCGCACAGCCTGTCAAGTTTCACCGAAAGAATCGGTCAAGGTCACGGTCGCGTTGCCGGAGGCGAGTGTGACTGAGTTCGAAGCGCACACACACATCGTGCAGAAGATGGCCGGCGTGAGCGAGTTGATCGTCGACCCGACCGCTATCAGACCTAAAAATGCGGGCAGCGTCTCTATCCGATCCTTGCGCATCTTCGTACACGATATCAGCGATGATGAGGCGGAGTTGAAGCGTACCGAAAAGTCGCTGGAACAACTCGAAAAGCAAATCAGAGGGAAGGAATCCAAGCTCTCCAACTCCAAGTTCGTGGAAAATGCCAATCCTGACGTCGTGGAGGCGGAACGAACACGGCTTGCCGAATTGACAACCCAACGGGACTCCTTGGCTGCTCACCTGAAGGAATTGCAGGAATCCCCCTCCGGCACCTCTCCAAAAAGCTGTTAAATAACTACGTTGCATCCTGGCGACAAACTTTCGCTCGTAACTGGAATTATGTTAGGCCGGTTACGTGACATTCGCCTGATTCTCTGGCGCGATTCTCCCCTTACAGCCGATAATTTATGGAGGGGAGGGTATGCGCAGGCGCGCCTACCGGAACCGACCGAGATCGCTTTGCCGGAGGCAAACAGCTGGTGGTTTACGTCGCTCTGACATTCTGGCTCGTTGTTGTCGTTCTCACCGCGTGGGGTGTGCATCGTCTGTGGATTGGCATGATGAAGCCGCGCGTGTTCAACGCCCTGCTCCTACCGGGTACGCTGGTTGCACAAATGGGTCATGTGCTCGGCCTGCTCGTAACCGGTGCCACCATCAACAACACCACACTGATCAAAGATGACGAAGAAGGCGGCCCTGAAACGACTCCGAATCCCGAACCCAAAATCCCCGTCGTGGGACCGATCATTATCGGCATGCTCCCGCTCATCGCCTGTTCAGTGGCGATACTTTTGGTCGCACGCTATCTGGGCGGATCGGTGATGACTAACATGGATGACGGAGTCGTACAGAAAGGTTTGCCTCTTTCACTGGCGGCATTTTGGCAATTGCTCCGCGATCTCATCACACAGGTCGAGAACTTCGTCAACGCCACCGCGCGGGCGAACATTATGAGTTGGCGAACGATTCTGTTCCTTTACCTGCTCGCCTGTCTGGCAATTCGAATTGCACCGTTTCCCGGTTACCTGCGTGGATCGTTGGCCGCGATCGTCTTACTGGGCATCATTGCTGCCATCGCGGCGTCTTTGTTCGGCCTGACGGACTCGCGGGTGCAGATCGGCTGGGCAGTGTTGAATCTTACCGTTGCCATGCTGCTCTTCCTGCTCTTAGTAAGCTTGCTCGTACGCGGCAGCGTTGGTTTGATTCGTATCATTCAGACCGAAGAATAAGCCCCGGATCGAACAAATTCCCAAAGTAGAAAGAGCCGGCCACACGGACCGGCTCCTGATCGACAAACTATATGGATGGCCCGGGTGCCTAGCGCGAGCGGCGAATCACACAAAGCCCCGCCAACGCAAGCAGGGACAACGTAGCGGGCTCGGGCGTGATCAACTGGATGTTATCCAAAATGATCCGATTGTTGACTGATGACAACGCCGAACCGCCAACTTGGTTCGCGATCTCCTGATGACGCAAGCCGAATTGCCCCACGTTTGCGAAATCTGTCGCGTAGGCTTGACCGCCAAGGACGTTGATCATGTCGGATTCCAGAAGTGACAAGGTGTAGGAATACCAGACACCATCATTCGGCACGACCGCGTTGTCGAGTGATGCCCAACGATTACCGCCGCCATTAAGCACCAACGCGTGCAACTGAATCGTATCCGGGCTGCTGGTCGGATTCATCGCGTCAAACGTCACGTAAGCGACTTGATTAGCAATGTAATTGCCAACAAAGTCCTGGTTATCCTTCGTGTGCGGGAAGAGCTTTCGGAAGTTCGGGTGCGGTACCGCTTCAAGCGAATGATCGCCCGCGCCGTTCGGCCCAAAGTCGTTGAGCACACTCACGCCATTGGCAAAACCCTGCTCCCAGCCTTGCACCGTGCCATCCTGAAAATCGGAAAAAGCGACAGTACCCGCTTGTGCTGACGCGACCAGTACAACCAAACCCAAAGCGCAACACATCTGTGCCATCCTGTTCATTCTTCAATCCCTCTTTAAAAAATGCCCCTTTACTCTCCGCCCGCAGGACCGCGAGCACTCACCCTATATGTGATCTTAGTTAACCTAATCCGTGGCGAGACTAGGCAGAAACGTTTAATGTCGCTGAAATCCGTGTGCTGAAACAACTGCCGTTGATGTGAATTCGGGCGCTGGCCGTTCTAAAAACGACCGATCCGTCGCAATCATGATCTCCTGAAAGGGTAAAATCGAATGTGTGCGTTCGTACAGCTCATTCGATCACCGTGAGAACTCACTTGGCGACTGCATATCTGGCGCGGCGGGCGAACCGTCAAATCTAAAGCACGATCGTGCTTTAAAATTAGCGATTCCTAAACTCGTGTGTGGGTCCGTATAAGCTCACCCGGCTGATAATGAGCCTTCATTAAATACAGTCAGGCGAGATTTACAATCTCTCCTTTTGGATTGTCTATATGGCTTGCTACAATAACTATCATGGGGACATAATTTGCCCAGGACATTGGGGCCTCATGAAGCGGGTAAACATCAACAATCCAATTAGCGATAAACTCACTTCCGCGGCCATCTCGCGCCCCGCACAGACGGGGCGGAGCGTGGGGAGCGTATCACTTAAACACTCGACATCCATCAAGTTGAGCACTTGGGCGATCTTCCTCTTTGCGTTGTCAACCGGATCTTCGTCTGAATTAGCGACCCATCAGATACCAACCATCTACGTAGACGGCGCTGGTGACGTTACAATTCGCCGAACCGATTCCGACGCAGACGCGCCTATCGATCCCGAGTTGCTCCAGCCGATCGATCTGGTGGAGATCCGCATCGGCAAGTTTTCTCCGTACTTACCCAACGAAGATGTTTTCGATGGAGTGTACGGTCTTTTGGCCAATTTCGTCCGCATCGAGCTGCTGTTCGCAGGTTTGGTCGCCCCCCCAGGTCCGGCCACGCCGGAATCCTATTACCCGTACCTCTACGGCAATAACCCGGTATACGGTTTTATCGAAATCGACATGGACGAAAACGTGGATACCGGTGGTGAGTTGGAGGCGGCTAGATTTCGGTACCTTGCGAATGTCGCCCGGTTCGGCGGCCGACCCGCACTGGATCGCTTCGAAGACCGAGTGGCGCTAAGTGCAACCGATTACGAGCACGACTTTTACACCCCCCCCTATTATCGCAGGCATGGAGAAGAATTTCACATTGCTTTCCTCGGTCCCAGGCCTGACTCGCCCGGATACCAAATCCAAATCGTCGCCGGAGATGAGGACTTGTTGTTTGAAGCAGGCGAGACTTGGGATTTATTCTACTCGTGGTTTCATCGAGCACATGGATACGAAGAGTTCAGCTTCATCACTGGCGGCGATTATCCAGGCCAATATGCTCCGTCCACCAAGATGCGTTTCACGCACGATCCAATAAGTGACATGACGACTGCCATTTTGGTTTATCCGATAAATCCAGCCGGGGCCGGCGAAATGCTGGGCGAACAGCCACAGCCTATGGATTTTCGCGTGGATAACCATTTCTGTGTTCTGGAGGCGCTAATCGACCTCCAGTATTCGGCGGCATGGGAAGTACAACACCCCAGTGGAGTAGTCGGCGCGGAATTGCTCGCTGGGTGGGAAAATCAAAACCCCACCGAGCACATGTATGCAAGAAACTGGCAACTGACCGCCCTGTTCGGCACAACTTACCCCCTGGTCGGTCCCATCAACGAAGTGTTCATCTGGACGGATGCCTATCCCAGTCCGCTTGTCGGCGACATAAACGGTAACGGCGAATTGGATCTTGCTGACAGAGCTTATGTCCAAAACTACATCGATACTCACGACGCTGACGACGGTGTCGTGGACGGTCTGGTGGCGATACCGGCGTTTGCATTCAACTTTAGCATCTGCGATTTTAACTACGATGGATGGGTCGGCAATGACGACATTCTGGGCGTGGATTCCCCCGGTGACACCGATAGAGATCGTGACGTCGATCTATACGACGCTAAGAACTTCCAAATATGCTTCAGCGGCTCTACTATGCCACCGGTTTGGCCCAAATGTTTAGCCTTGGACCTAGATAGCGATGGTGACGTGGATCTGGCCGATTATGGCTTGTTTTTCGATTTTATTACCGGCCCCTAAGCCGTTCTACCCACAGGCAACCCACACCCTACCTCCTGCCTGATAATTCCTACTTTCCTAATCCTAGGTGACGAACTAGTCATAAAACGATAAAATCGACGTGTCTAATTTGTACTTTTTCTGCGGAAGCGGCAGTTTCCGACAGTGGTCATGATGACACATGCTCGACAGGGCGGGAGTTCCATCTCAAAACGGGACATGTACCCAAGAAGCCTGGACCGCGCTTTCACTTTGATCGAAGTGCTTGTGGTTGTTGCGCTGGTCGCGATCCTACTCGCCTTACTCATCCCTGCTCTAAAGAGCGCTCGCAACCAGATGAAATCACTTAAGTGTGCATCGAATCTGCGTACGGTCGCGTTCGAATTCCAGTTGTTCGCCCAAGGTGATTCGGAAGAAGGTCGAGGTGATAGCGAACAGTTCTCAGGTGATCGGTTCAAAATCAACGATTTCCAAGACTCGATGTACCGTATTGATGAATATTGGGATTTAGGCTCGAGCACCTTCGGACCTTTGACCACGAACGACTCACTTATGCTCTGTCCTGCAGGGGCGCCTGAACTACGAAAACGTGAAGGATTTCCCTGTGGCATTCGAGCGATTTCCCCCACTCAAGACGTCTCCATTGCATTGAACATGCGGCTTTATCAAGCTGTGGTACGGTTTGGTGACATGAAAATCCTCGCTCCGCCTTCGAGCAATTTCCTTACGGGAAATGTGCTAAGCCATCCTTACGCGCCTTTAGCTATGGATGTAGACGGCGCCGCGGCGATGCAAAAGAACATTCAGCCGTTCTACATCGCACCCTCCCTACTCAACGAAGAAGGCCCCTACGCAAATAATTCCTACTGGGCACCTTCGAAACGACACGGTGGGCGAACCAATGTAGTGTTCATCGGAGGCCATGTCCTCTCGAGTAGCGACTCTGAGGAAGAGAACTGGGACTGGGCTTACCAAGCGCAAGTGGTTCCGTGATGACCACTGCACATTTACGCATCGCCAATTGTGTATGATAAGATTACAATGCCTCCTCTCACCAATCGAGGTCAGCCCGCGCATGTCGCGCTTATGTATTCGTCATGAGCCTGCAATCCAGACTAACCTACCTGCTCATTGCCTTCGCCGCGTTTTCTCTGCTTGCGGCGTTTGGCACCATGTACGGAGTGCGGCAGCAAGCACGAGGAGCAATCGTACGCGTTCAAACCAGCCTGGACGACGGAACGTTCGTTGACTCCATCCGCCTTGATCTGGAGCGGCAGGAGCTTGCTTTAGACTTCGCCGTGAATGGCAAACGTGCCATCGACGAACTTTACCTGGCCGAGATCGACATGTTCCTGGATCGACTGAATTACTTCGCTCGCTACGCCGCAACCAGTGAACGCAAGTCACTTGATGCAGACATCGAAACCTTGATTGGGCGCGTTTCCGAAGAAATCCAAAAATGCGTCGTGCACTTAAAGGCATCCGATCCGGCGGCTGCGGCGGAAGTACACAAAGATGAGCTTTCCAGCGCACTTCTCCCGGCGCTGGATCTGCGACTTCGTCAAATTAAGAGCACTATCGAATCGAACCGACGCCAGTCCATTGACGCGTTGGATGCAGCCAACGTCAGACTGCTGTATTTCGCCATCGTGGTTGGTGTTGCGGGTATGATTCTTATCACCGTCGGTTCGGCAATGATCCGTCGTTGGGTCATACTGCCCGTACGATTGCTGCATGCCGCAACGGAGGAATTCGCACGAGGCAAATTGGATCATCGCGTCAAATTCAATTCAAAGGATGAGCTCGGAGCGCTAAGTAGCTCCATGAATCGCATGGCCAGAGGCTTGGCAGAGGCGCAGCAAGAACTCATCGCTTCCGAACGAAAATACCGCGCGCTCTTCGAAAATTTGCGTGACGCCGTAATCGTTTGTACGGCCCGAGGAAAAGTCATCGAGTATCACGGAGGAAAAGAACACCTATTGGGCGAAAATGAGGCGGCTTTTCAAGGCATGGACATTTTGCAAGCCTGGCCTCACTGGAATGAGGTCCAATTAGACTGGAGAAAACTGATAGACCGTGTCGCAAGCAAACGGGAACAAGTACGGGTCCCTGATCTGCTGTTGCGTACACACGGTGACAAATCGCTTGTATTCGACCTGGTCGCGTACCCTGTCGGGTTTGCCGGAACTTGTCACACGGCGATCGTCCTTCTAAACGCCACGGAGCGAAAACGTTTGGAGCGTCAAACGCACCAAACACAGGCAATGGAAGCAACCGTCAACTTCGCCCGCGGTGTAGCTCACGACTTTGGAAATTTATTGCACAGTATCGAATTATCACTATCCCGAATTGAAAAAGTTTTGCCTTTAAACCACGCAGCGCGCACGCCACTCCAACGGGCCAGTCACGCTTCTTTACAAGCGGCGAGCCTCGCGGGCAAACTTCAGAGCTTCGCAGGTGGACACCCAGGAAGACCTGAAATAATCCGCCTATGCGAAACGGTCGAACTCATTTTAGAGTCGCTGGATGAGTCGTTGATGGAAGGAATCGTTGTACAAAAAGATTGCGAACATGAGGTTACCGTCCGGATCGATAAGGATCAGTTTACGCAAATCGCACTAAACCTGATTCACAATGCCTGTGAAGCAATGAAAAACGGAGGAGAACTCCACGTAACGCTAAAAAGAGGCAGGCTAGACGGACTGGCTTCTCCGCAAATGCCCGCTACTCATGCCGTCTTTACGGTGGAGGACACAGGCCCTGGTATGGAGCCCGACACCGCCCAGCGAATCTTCGAGCCTTTCTTTTCGACGAAAGGCGAGAAACCGGAAAGAAGTCGAGGCTTAGGCCTCGCGATCACGTACGCGGCGGTCAAGAACGCAAACGGCACCATTAACGTATCTTCCTCAACTACCGAGGGAACGGCGTTCCGTATCTACCTTCCCCTTGCTGCAATCAACGACAATGCCGACAGCTAGAACATATTCCAGCCTGCGTAATGCATGAATTCGCAGGGATGTGGGCATGAATGCTTGACAAGCTGAAGCGAGATCGACGACCACGCCACTCATCCACCTCTACCACTTTTCATCCACATCCCGATCAGAAAGGATATAACCTACGCCCCTGACCGTGTGAATCAATCGCGGACACCTTCCACCTGCCTCAAGCTTGTTGCGTAGATAGTTCACGTAAACGTTCAGCACGTTGCTGCCACCTTCGAGATCGTCGCCCCAAACTTCCGTGACGAGTTTCGCACGAGAAAGGGGCTCATCCGGATGCCTCATGAAGCACGCCAACAAGTCAGCTTCACGGTCCGACAACGTAACCTCGTAATCAAACCAGCGTACAAGCCGCTTGAGCAAATTCAATTCGATATCCGCATACGTTAGTCTATGACCGTCGTTTGCGCCGGTTCGCCTCAATACGGCATCGAGCCTGGCGAGAAGCTCTGCCGGCGAGAATGGCTTGCAAATGTAATCATCTGCACCGTGGCTGAACCCCTCCAGGCGCTGTTGCAGTTCGTTTCGCGCGGTCAGCATCAAAATGGGTGTTGTGC
>JANQHN010000207.1 GCA_028282665.1 Phycisphaerae bacterium
CTGGGTTGGATCGGATTGGAAGATCGCACCCGTTCGGAAGCGCGAGACGCGATCGAGGAACTACGCCGGATGCGCATTCGCAACGTGTCGATGGTGACCGGCGACAAATGGTCGGTGGCTCGCCGGGTAGGGGCGGAAATGGGTTGTACCGAGGTGCAAGCAGAAGTCTTACCGGAAGAGAAATTGGATTTGGTCGAAGACCTCAAGAAACGTGGGCATAAGGTTGCGGTTGTGGGTGACGGGGTGAACGATGCACCTATGCTGGCAGCGGGCGACATGGGTATCGCGATGGGTGCTGCTGGTAGTGACGTGGCCATCAATACCGCTTCCATTGCTCTTATGAATAACGATCTAACGCGTCTGCCGTTTTTGATTCGTCTTTCGCGTGAGTCGATGAAAGTCGTCCGCCAGAACATCATCTTCGGCGTGTTTTTCATCATTGTTTTCGAATTGATGGCGATTTTTGGGTCTTTGCAGGCGATTGGAGCCGCGGTGGCCCATACCCTTGCGACTGCCGTTGTCGTGTTCAACAGTGCCCGATTGGTTCGCTTCGGTGAAGAAATCGAAAACACCGGTTTGGAAGCAACGCCGTTTAGCCTCGAAGGTGAAGCGTCGCCCGCGTAGAAGTTTTTCTAGCAGTGGCGGCGTTAGTCCCTACAATCGAACGAACCCACGAAGCTGGGCGGCGCAAGGGAGCCGCCTTTTTTCGGTAAAGTGCTGTGGTTGGTTCGTGAAGGTTCTGAGGGTGGTGGCGGGTAATGATCGGTCGCGATCTCGGCACTCGGATTAAAGCAATGCTGTGCCGTCCGGGTAAGCAACTCGGGCAGGCTGCCCGTTTCTTACGGACACAAATCGAGCTTTGGCAATTCTGTGCGAAACGTCTGCACGAACACAACGTCGCCGCGATGAGCGCCGCGCTTTCCTTTCGCACCATTTTTGCACTCATCCCAACACTGGTACTCGCTTTTTTGGTTCTTCGCACGATCGGCGTGGTGGAAGACGGTAAAGAGGCGTTGCGGAGTTTCCTCGATACGTCCGCATTTTCTCAAATCGTTGCATTGAAAGAGGAAAAACAGCAGCCGAAGAATCCTACCGCTTTTGCACAAGCCCCTGACGAGTCTAATGCACAAGTAGCCACATCATTACGGCGGAATGATAGCCTAGAAGTGAACCTCCCTGCTGAGGTGTACACGCCCGAAATGGAACCGCCGCCGGCCGTTCAAACAGCCAAAAATGCTCCTTTAGATTCAGAGGTCATCAACGTTGCCGACGAGATTACCCGGCTTGTGGAAGAAGTCGAAGGAAAGCTGACGTTCGAACGGATCGGTCCGGTTGGTGCGGTTGTGTTTATATGGACAGCGCTGACGTTGCTCACGACGCTGGAATCTTCGCTGAACCGTGTTTTCGAAGCACCGCGAAGCAGGGCTATGGCTCGTCGCATCGTTCTGTTCTGGTCGACTATTACGCTTGGGCCGATTCTGATTGTGTTCGCCATGTACGTAGGCAGGCAGGCCATGGTCGAGGGAGAACATTTGCCTGTCCTGTCCTGGCTTGTGAATGTCGTGGGTTGGCTTGCCCCCGTGCTGGCGGGAATTTTGATGGTGGCCGCCGTTTACAGACTTGTTCCAAATACGCGAGTCAAAGTTTCCTCTGCTCTGGGCGGTGCGCTGGTGTCTGTGCCGGCGTGGATGATAGCCCGGTGGGCCTTCGCTAAGTATGTTGAACACTTTGTCCTTGAAGGCAACTTATATGGCGTGTTGGGTGTTTTGCCGTTGTTTTTGCTTTGGTTGAATGTTTCTTGGGCGATCTTCCTATTCGGGGCGGAACTTGCCCACACGGCAGCCAACCTTTCGCAGTTGCGTCTTGCGGAAGCGGGGGATCAGTTGGTGGTGGGGCCTTCGGATTGGCTTGCAGTGGTCATAGCCGTTGCCCGATCGTTCGCGAGGGGGCAAGGCGCGCCGACCGTGGACCAAGTTAGTCGCGAAGCTGCCTTGACCGATGGTGTCGTGGATCGTCTTCTCGCTCGGCTGACAGAACAAGGCCTGTTGCTCAGATCGGACGACGAAGAGCCACGGTATGCCCTCGCAAGGCCTGAATCGGCGATCAGTGTGGAGATGGTTTACGGATTGGCTGATCCGCGAGGTTTACGTAGGAGCGAGAGCGAAGTCAATGATGCCGTCGTGACTGCCCGAATGGCGATCGAGGAAGCGCTTCGCGGTAAGAGCGTGGCTGATTTGGTTGTCAAGTCGTAGAGTGCATATTGCCGATCGCAGACGTTTCGAAGGGCCTGTCCGTGATCTTGGCCGCTACACCATTTTCAATCCGGTAAAGACCCGATTTCGTTCTATTGGTTGGAGGGTTCGAGATCGGGTAGCCGTTGTTCGCATCGCTTATGTCAAGATTGTCGATAAAGAAGCACCCAAGTATCGTTACCGTTCGCGACAGCGACCGCATGGGCGACGCGTTTTATTACGTAAACGGACTACACCGCTGTTGAATCACATGGATCGGTGCGTGCCGAAAGTGAAATTGTCGTTGCGCGAATGCATAAGACTCTTCGCGAAAACCCGCGAAACACTAGGCATGGTCCACGTGCTTGGTGTGGTGCATCGCGATTGGGAACCGAGTGACATTCGTGCTGGCGAATGTGATGAGTCAGCTGTTTTCGATTTCGGCTTAGCTGAACTTCCCTCAAGCGACACCAATCTGGTGTATGATTGCCATCGGCGTGTGAATTAAAGCTCACATTTCTCAAGCGAGCTTATGCCTAGAGCAAGCTCTAGCCAGACGTAGCGTCCGACACCGTGTTTTGTACTGCCGGAAAGTCGACATTCAGCGCTACGTTTGGATTGAAACTGCTATAGTGCTGTGGTTCCTCGGAGGTTGGGCGTCGGATTCGGGGCAACTCGATGACGTTCACGGCTTTTCGCAGAAAGCATTGCAAATCAATCCGTAGGTGTTTGGTGAAATTCATTCCAGTGTAGCGACCAATTTTTGGTGGTATTGCGCAATTCATGCCGTACTGAGTGGGTACGACAAGGCTAATCAAGTTTCATGAACCGTTGTTGGGTTTCGTCAAGATGGCCAAAGCGGGCTAAGATTAGGATTTTCTAATGATTTTGAGCTGTATAGCGAAACACTTGCACAGATTGGTAAAGTGGGAACTGTTGTCGGAAAAGGAAGCAATAGTCACTGACGGCGAGAACAGATTTTTGGATTGGATCGCCCACTTAAGGCAACAGATAAAGCGCAAGCTTGGCGAGTGGCAAAAATGGTAGCTTCCCCGGCCAGGCTATCAACTGGTCGCCTCCCTGCGGGCGATACGATCCGCAAAAACCAAATCTTTGCGTGATTGGACTAGGCATGCCGTCTGTCAGTTTTGGCGAGCGATTTCCTTGTGACAAATGCTTGTCAGTAGATTTGGATATGCGGAACGATGGCAGGTATAATAACGCGGGGAAGAAAAAGCGGCCTATCTGTTTGGAGAGTGTCAAAGTATGGCAGATCGAATGCATAAGGCACAAGTGCTCTTGGTTGAAGATGACGGAGAAGTTGCGGAGTCCGTAAAAGATGGGCTGGACGCACGTCGGTACGAAGTGACGCACGTCGGTTCACTGACCGGAGCGTTGGAGGTCATTGCATCGAATCAATACGATGCGCTAATCCTTGATTTGAATCTGCCAGATGGGAGCGGTATCGA
>JANQHN010000281.1 GCA_028282665.1 Phycisphaerae bacterium
TCTCCGGTACCGGCCAAGGTTCTCGCGTGACGATGACAGCGACTGGGCATACGCCAAGAAATGGGCCGCAAATCGACCGAACGACTGCGTTATCTTCGAACGCAACGGTCGTCGCACAATCATGACCGCCGCATATCGCCACTTGGCGATCAACATGGTTGATCCGCGCATTCAGCAAGGAATGCATATCGGGCTGTCGGCTTTGGAAGAAGCCGCCGGCAAGTGTACGAAGGTGGGAATCGAACTAATCGTTGTGTTTCTACCTACGAAAGAAGCGGTGTTCTCGCCACTGGTGACAGAAAACGACCAAATCCCTGAACTCGCCGAACTCCTCCGCGGCGAACAAAAGGCGAAGTCCGCCATAACCGCGGTGATGAGTCGACTTCTTGTGCCCTGCTACGACCTGACACCCACTTTGCAAGAAGTGGTCACCGCACAAACTACCATCGACCAACCCTATCCGCCTGCCGTAGACGGACATCCGAACCCTCTTGGCCATCGCATCATTGCGCAGGAAATCGCACGTCTGATAGATGGACAATTAACGTCCGACCACCGACGCACGATTAAACAGACCCGATAAAAGTACTTTGGTAACGCCCGTTGCAAAACCAGTGTTAATTACGCCGTTGCACGAATTTCATGCACGACAGTGACGCGAAAAGCAGCATACCAATCATCCCGACCTGCGTGCCACAAAGATTGAGCGAGGGCGTAGGATCCGGATCCGAACATCGTTGTACGGCTACGGTAAACGGATCACTCGACACGCGAGAACCGTCTTCGTCAATGACGTCAACCGAATAACTAGCCGTATCAAAAAGTTCGGCGTCGTCGATCACCAGCGTCCGACTCACCTCTCCGCCGATTGCCTCACCGTTTTTGAACCACTGATAACGATCGATGTTGGAACCGACGGCTGTGACCGTTAAAACAATCCGCACACCCTCACAAAACGTGCCGCCCGTTGGCTGAGTCACAATTTCTGTCGGAATGTTGCAGGCATCGATATCCTCATCCCAGAATTCGCAAGCATCGCACGGCACGTCCTGAAAATCTGCAGGCACGGCATCAGACTCGCGAGGACGCCCCGTCAAACCGTCAACTGTAATGACTCGACCTGTTAAAGAAACCCACCAAAGCGTACGAAAACCATCCGCGTCCTCTGCAAATGTCAAAAAGCCCGTCGGCTCGCCATCCACAATGACATCGTTGCTCTGATTGAGAAACGTGTTTTCGAGCACAATATCGTCGTTGGTCACGAGAACCAACTGCCCTGTTTCCACCAGAACGACCAGTTCCGCGTTCTCGGCGTTGACCAGACCGCAGCGTGAAGCGGACTCGCTATCTTCAAACACCTCCCACGGCAACTGTTGTGCATTCACCGCACTGACGCCCGTCAGCGCCACCAATGCCACCAACATCAACTTTGAGCGGAACATTAATGCCTTCTCCCTTGTAGGTTCGAATCGTTACCAGTCCGAGATTATTCGCATTGCTTGATTATCCTTCAAGGCGCCTTCCAACGCCAGACCGCGCTTCCAAAGCGAGAATAGCCATTTTGACCACAATTTGACGACGTTTTACAATTCCATGCGAGGCCGCGCGGAGACGGCCTGCCATACTGCTCAGGAATTTATATGGATCTCGAACGCATCGAAAATGCCGTACGTGAGATACTCATTGGCGTAGGCGAGGATCCCGACCGTGAAGGATTGCGCGAAACACCAAGCCGAGTAGCACGGATGTACCAGGAGCTTTTTCGCGGTCTCAAAGGCGATCCCGCCGAACATTTGCAGACCTCCTTTACGGAAGTCTATGACGAATTGGTCGTCCTGCGGGACATCTCCTTTAACTCTATGTGCGAACACCACCTTATGCCTTTCCAGGGGAAGGCGCACGTTGCCTACCTCCCCGACGGGCAAGTCGTGGGCATCTCCAAACTCGCCCGTGTGGTGGATGGATTCGCATATCGGCCTCAAGTTCAGGAACGCCTTACCTCACAAATCGCCGATCTGCTTATGGAAAAGCTCCAAGCTAAAGGCGTAGCCGTCGTCATAGAAGCAACACACGCATGCATGACTTGTCGCGGCATCAAGAAATCCGGAAGCATTATGGTCACGTCCGCGGTGCGCGGGCGCTGCCGCAGCGATGCCCGAACGCGAAATGAGGTCATGTCGCTGCTTCATCAATAGTCGCGATAACTGGTTGTTGAAACGTCGCTTGGCGAGTAGATATGCCCCGCATTTTCCAGGACGACCTTAAGCGCCGTGTGACTTTGCCTGACCATCCCCGTCGAATCGTGTGTCTGTGCCCCTCGCTGACTGAAACGCTTTTTGCGCTGGGCGCCGGTCATCGAGTCGTCGGTCGCACGCACTACTGCGTTCATCCAAACCCGAGCGTACAATCGGCCAACACCGTCGGCGGAACCAAAGATGTGAACATCGCATCGGTTGTTCAACTGCAACCCGATTTGGTAATCGCAGAGAAAGAAGAAAACGTCGCGGAGCAGATCCAATGCCTTGCGCACACTTTCCCGGTCTGCGTCTTTGATGTCGAATCCATCGCATCCGCACTCGAATCGATACGAAAACTAGGGCGAATCAGCAATACCGAGGTGAAAGCACAAAAATTGGCTTCTTCGATTGAAGCGGCCTTATCGGTGCGCCACTCGCCGACACAACGCCTGCGCGTCATTTACCTCATTTGGCAAAAGCCCTACATCGCTGCCGGATCGAGAACGTACATCAACGACGTCCTGCACTATGCCGGCTTCGAGAACCTTTGCCATTGCGGCGAATCTCGATATCCCAAACTCAATCATGAACAAATTGTCGCGCACGCTCCGGATGTACTTTTTCTGGCGACCGAACCTTTCCCCTTCGACGAGTCCCACGCCTGCCATCTGCGAGACCATTTCGCCCCGGCTCGAGTAGAAATCATCGACGGTGAAATCATGAGTTGGTACGGAGTACGCATGACCAAGCTTGCCCCCTACCTGAAGCAACTAAATCGACTGCTCTCCCTTTAGCGCGCTTTATCATTCATTCTCAATTTGACACAACCTCTGCCTCTTTGGAAACTGCACAATAGATCGAAATCAGAAGACTTGGACGCTGGCAAACATCTAAGACACTTCATCCTGCATGGGGAGGGAAGTTCCAATGGGCGCGGCCGAACGCACATCACCATCCATACTGAACAACGCTGCCCTCGCCGCTCAAGTTCTGCTTCTTATGAGCGTGTTCATTTGCGTTGCTCCCCAATCCGCCTTCGCTCAATCGAACAAACAAAAGGTCACGATCACAGGCGGCATCGACCCAAGCGGCAAGCTTTACAACTGGACGATTACAAACAACTACAGCAAACGGATTGTCTTCGTTTCATTCCCGCACTATTCAGCAAGCACGTTTACGGCTCCATTCGGATGGGAAGTTGACTGCGAAAATCTACTCAACGTGGGCGTAGCCAATCCACAGGGCGATTGCGAAGCGACCGCAATGGACCTTTCGGCAGGCATCCCTAGGTCAGGCTCCAGCAAATTCGAAATGCAAGTCCCCCGCGCCGTCGCACGCAGACCGGGAAAGGTGCTGATACGATTTGCTGACGACACAGAGTACGTTGTTGCGGGTGTCGAATTACCGCAAAAAGAATCCGTCGGCGAGCGATATGTACCCATGATAGGCATGGGGGGGATTTTCGCGATCTTTCTCCTTGTCGCCTGGATGCGCAGTCGAGGGAAAAAAAGCGAAGAAGATCCTGATTCTAATGTCGCGGATTCGGAGCAGCCGTAAATCAATCGGCAGGTTTGGCTTGTAATCGCGTCAAGGCTTGGCTGATACGCTGCAACGCAACGCGCATATCAGCTTCATTTAAAGCAGTAGTTAGCCGCACATGATCGGGTGATTGAAAAAACTCACCAGGAGTGACCTGCGTCTCAAACTCGCTCGTTAAAAGTTCATTTAATGCGAATCCCGTCACATTCGCTGGTAACTTGATCCACTCAAAAATTGCCCCCGCGTTGGGATACGCCTCAATCCTCGGTTCCGCTTTCACCCACTCTCGAAAGACTGACTGCCCACTTGCATGAACAGCCTGATAACGTTGTTCCAAATTCTCCATTCGCTCGAAAGCACGCAAAGCCAAATGTGAAGTGATCGGTGAATCGCAAACGTTTAGCGCATCCACAACTTCCTTCGCTTCCTCCATCAATGGTAGACTAGCAATAAGCCATCCAGCCCGCAGGCCTGATAGTCCATACACCTTAGTGAGCGACGAAGTCGCGAGCACGTTCCCGGTCAACGCCCCGATCGTCCAAGGTCTCTTACGATTTACGATACATCGGCCATCCAAATACACTTCGTCAATAATCAGTAACACACCAAGTTCTTCGCATTGCTCCGCAATCTCCACAAGACTCGATCTGTCGAGGTACTGCCCCGAAGGATTGTGAAGGTTGGTCAAAAAAACACAAGCAACATCGCCTTGTGACAGCTCGTGCCGCAACGCGTCCAAGTCGAGTTTCCACGTCCAATCCGCAAGCCTGGCGATGCCGGTCACTTCCAGACCGAATAATTCACACACTCTCAAAAGAGGGTGGTAAACAGGATGTTCCATCAAGACACGGTGTCCCCGTCGCATAGCAACACCCATTGCAATCGCGTTGGCCAAACTGGTTCCGGAGGTTGGTAACACACACCCTGGTTCTACGCCATAACGCGAAGCAATGAGATCGATCAGTTGCGGATGTCCGTAAGGACCGCCAAACTCCAGGGTCGCTCCTCCCAAAGCGTCGCCAAACTCCGCAAAAGTGACGTGAGGGGCGTCACTCAGAGTCAACTCATACCGTACTTTCTTATGAGTCTTCGCCCATCCCATGTAAGTCCCAGAATTACTCATAAATGGAAGATGTCTCAGATTGGTGAAGTTGTCCAGCAGATCACCTGGACCTCTTTGCCATACCAACAACGCTACGCCGCTGCCACTTTAATTACTCGCCCCACAGTAACTCTACGGGCTTAATAATCGAATCTGACGCCGGATTTTCGGACAGTAAACCGTTTCGCGTTTGATTAGCCACTTACCAACCGATAGGCTAGTAACGTGGGGTCTATCCTAACAGCGTTGCGTCCAGATATTCGCCCATAATCGTACATCGAGTCGGGGGAGGCGACTTAGGGAAAAAGTTATCGCACCGATTACAACCGCGGGCTGGTAATCCCGCAAAAGGCAGGAGCCAAACGATGAAGCGCCAACATATCGCCCAGTGGTGCTGCGCATTGGTGAGTTGCACCTTGCTTATTGGCTGCACGAGCGCTCCGATTGACAATGACAACTTAGGTCAATCACCCAACGACTCAGAACAACCCAACAACAACGATCCTACATCGCCAAACGACGACAACCAGCCATCCGCAAGTGTGGGCGAAGTGCTCGTCCGGCTTGCTTATTTGGAAAAGGATCCAGGACAATCCCTGCCATCAAACGCTGCACTTTCCGCGCGCGTGTACAACGATACCGAACACCGTGTTGACGCAACCATTCGCTTTCTCGACGGCGGTGAAATTGTCCACCTTTCGTTCCTGAGCATCTTACCGACCACGGTAACCACTGTCGTTAGTCCTGAACCCGCCGAGGAAATTCGCATTACCGGTGTAGACGCAGAAGGAAGAGCCATTGACAGCGGCCTGCTTACCCTGGGAATAGATTTCAACGAAGACACACCGGCGCTTCATCGGGTAACAATCTCTTTTGAAGACGACAATGACGGTTCCGATTCTGATCCGCCCGACAACTCCGATCCGGGCACCGACCCTACCCCGGCACCACAACCTGAACCACAACCACAACCTGAACCGCAACCGACCCCCGAGCCCGAACCTGAACCCGAGCCTTACGTTGAACCCACAATCAGCACGCTGGAACCCGCTTCACCTGTCGACAAACAAATTGGCGAGGTGCTCAAGATTCACTGGCAGGATGAAGCTTTCAAAGTCGGCGCCACCGTAACGGTTGGACTGCGTCCTGCAGATTCTGCAGGGTTGGAAAAATTCATTCAAATGGCTCCTGCTGTTGGGCAGTCTCTGGACGGAATCAACGACACCGTCGAGTTTGTCATACAAGGCATTGATCCCGGCGTGTACAACGTCCTCGCCATCATCGACGACGGTGTTACACAGAAATGGTCAGCCGCTCCCGGAGCCGTAACGGTATCGATTCGGCCAGGCAACATCGCGCCGACAATCCGGATCATCGAACCGAACACGCGCGTAGATCTTCGGGCGGGAGAAACATTGACCATTCGCTGGATCGACACAGATCCGGATGACTCCGCGCAGATCGAATTCGCGCTGAAGTCCACCCACCTCGAAGATGCCAGCCAAATGCAGTACATGCTAGCGCCTGCCATTGCGGAAGATCCTGATGGTGACGAATCCGACCGGATCAAGGTCATTATCGAGAACATGCTTCCCGGCGATTACGATTTGATCGCAACAATTTCGGATGGCGAATTGCTCGGCCGTGAGATACTAAGCGACATCGTTCGAATTCTTCCTGAACCGCAAAACGACGTTCCAGCACTTGAAATTACCCAACCGATGGAACTCAAAGAGGTCATCGCGGGCGACGTTGTGGAAGTTTCCTGGTTTGATTCGGATGCAGATGATAACGCAATGATTTCGCTTTATTTGGACAAGGATTTGGACCAAGAATGGCTGGACGGCGACGAAATCCTGCTTGTAACTGGAATTTCTGAAGACATTGACGGATCAGGAGACCGCCTGCTATTGGGATTGCCGCAGAAAATCGAGCCGGCCTACTATCGGATCGCCGGCCTGATTAGTGACGGACTTGCCCAGTCGGCCTCATTCGCACCAGGCTTTGTCTCGGTTGTTTTGGAAGATGGGGGAGGAGGTGGTGACGATCCGCTCGAACCCTCGGACGATATGAAAGTGTTAACGCCCGAAGCCGACGTCCGCGTCCGTTCCGACGAAATGCTTCACAGTACTTTGGATATCAACGACAAAGCTAATCAGATCAATACGCCGACGTTCTCGCTTGAGGCAACGCTCGCCGGACATTCTCATCGATTTGAGCTTCGGTCGGATTGGCCTATACTTCTGGAAACTGGAGAGATCCTTCTCGATTTTAACCTGTCTTATCTGGAACTCCCCAATGATTTTATGCCGCGATCATTCCGGCTACATGCTCAAGCTTACATTGGAGATGAACTCCTCGAAGACTACGCGACGGGAAAAATCTGGATCTATCAAGAAGTAGAGGCCATCTCTGCAGCGTTAATGAACATTCGCTGTGAACGTGCCGGTGCGCCGACGCCTGATTCAACGCCCACCATAGCAATCTCTTGGTACGGCGGAGATACACATGTAAATACTACTGACGGCAACTTGGTTGAGTTTTGGCTCTCACAAGACGGCTTGATTCCCAGTAACGGGCTAAACGACGAAACCCACCTGTTGCTCCAGGTGACACAGGCCAGTGTGGGTCTTTTACGCACGGATCTCATCGAAGTGCCTAACATAGTCTCACTGGCTCCGGGCAAGTATTACCTCATGGCAATCGTCTCCGACCCGCAGTTTGGTATAATCGAACATCGCCTCGACGCCGTGGGGCTTCTTACAATCTGTCCACAGCGATAAGCAGCGATGGACCGCCATGAAGGAAATCAATCCACGTTTGTAGATCCTCATTTGTAAATAGGATCTACGGCTGCTTCAAGCGCGTGATTGCCTAGCGAGTGCTTTGTGCACCAATTGAACCAATGTCCCCTCTACATCTGCCCCTTTTCTACTTGCAGCGGGGCGGGCGATGCAGACGACGTCAACTCCGCCCAGTTTCGCCTTGCAGCGTCGAAATGCTTCACGAATTCGACGTCTGACGTAGTTTCTCACGACCGCAGAGCCCACCTTTCTGCTGACGCTCAACCCAAGCCTGGGATACGTTCGATCGACAGGAGCCACATAAACCACCAACAGCGGACTTCCCGCCGAGAGCTTGAGGGCGTACACTCGTCGATAGTCAGACGAAGATGTGATTCGCTGCGATTTCCGTAACCTTTGATTCGATTTAAGCATAGGGCTGTTACAAAGTCGATCGCGCAGACGAGTTCCGCTCTTGAATCCCCCGTTGCGAAGTCGGGATCAAGATTCATTGAGCTTCCGATGTACACCGTCGAACATTGTAAAGCCCAAACGTAGATCCGCCAGCATGCATGCTCGTACCCTGCCGTTTGAGCTTGTGATCAAACCAGCATCATCCAAGTGTCCAAAATGCTCAAAAAGTAACGACCAAGGGGGCTAGTGATCTTGACGAAGTGGTAGAGATTAGCTAAGAATACTTCCTAATGACGCGGGTTTTAACGTTCCGCACACAAAACTGGGCCCGTAGCTCAATTGGTTAGAGTACCGGACTGTCGATCCGGTGGTTGAGGGTTCGAATCCCTTCGGGCTCGCTTCAAGCCCGCCTTTCACTAAGGCGGGCTTTTTCGTGCGCCGAAGAAGGTGCGATGAAAGCTATCGCAGTTTCAAGCCGGGTGTTGAGTTCCAAGTCAGCTTTTTGACAGTAGAATGCTCGGCGCCGGACGTTAGTCCGCCGTCCGCATTAGCTTGAGCAGGATGGCTCTGATCGCCAGCCCCACGACCGTGCCAATGGCCATGAGCCATAAACTCAAAGAGACCAGCGTCCCATCTTCGAAACGGTGGAATTTTTCGATGATGATGTGGGCGAGCAGGTTCACTTGCGGTACGCGAACCAACGTCGAGGCAGGCAATTCCCCCACAGACAACGCAACCACCGCCGCCACCGCCGCCAACAAGATAGGCCAATTCATTGGGATCAGGATTCGTGAAAGCGCCGTAGATCTATCCACGCCATCCAAACGCATTTGGTCCGTCGTGTCCTGATCCAACGTCCTCCATGCAAGAAAGCCCGTCAAAATGCCAACCCACCCGAAGCGAGCCACAAAGCAAAACCAAATAACAAGCCAAGTATCGTAAACGAACGCCAGCTCTCGTGGGAGGTAGGCTGCGATGAGCGATTTCCCGACAAGAGCTCCGGGAATAGCAGCACTTAGCACACAAATCACCAAAAAAATGCTCGCGGCACGAACTCTGCTCATCAACGAAACGCCCATTACCGCTGAAGTGACGCCGGCCAAAACCGCAATGCCTACCGTCGCCAGCAGTTCGGCGTGATAGACTCTCCAGGACTCCACGAACTCGGCGAAATGCTCCATGCGCAAGAGCAAGCCGACGAGCGGAAAGGCAAATCCGACGACAAGCAACAAGCTAACGACAACCACCATCCATACGGGCTGATGAGACTGCCGAGAAGAAAACGGAGCGCCTTGATCTATCCACCCATAAAGAAATACGACCCCAAAGAGAACAAGCATCGCCGCTGTGATCACAAGAGCAAGCGGAAGTGCGGGCCAGGCGGTGTCGATCGCATGGAACGAACTAGACGCCCACCCAAGTAGTTCCGTCGCGTATACCGTCAGCCCACATGCGTGAGGCACACCGTATTCACCCATCAACACGATAAAGACGATCAGACCAGCCACAACGATATATTTCATCATCCCGGGAATGACGATGCGAACGAAAACGGCGAAGTACGAAGCATCCAACGCTCCCGCCTCCATCACGCTTTGCTGTTTGCGTAAGCTTGCGGCCGCGAGTATCACCGTGGGCACAGGCCAAATCCAAAGCGACCAGATCGCTACGCACCGCGCCATACTCATCCACGCCGACCACGCCGCAACCTCGGAAGCCGACCCTAAGGCGGCTGTATCGGTCAACAACGGCATCGTTGCGGACAGAATACGCTCCCAGCCGAATGCAAACACCATGGGCGGACAAAGCAACATCGCCGCCATAAAACCGATCAAGGCCGTACCCAACGACGATCCGCCGCGCTGCATCAAGTACACCAGCGTCACAGCCAATGCCATCGCCAGTGCCGTAGCCGCACCAGCTAGAGCCACACTTTTAAGCAACAATTGCCACTGCCGAAACGAAATACTCCATCCTTGAATGGGAGCCGGACCGGCAATCAGCAGTTGGTAGGATATCGCAAAAGCCGGATAGACAATCGCGGCAACGAACATAAGTCCGCCCACCGCAAACAGCAGGATGCCAATGGTACGAAACATCAGCGGATGAGTATCTCGCGGACCGCTTGCGTACTCGCTTCCATCGCGTCGGCGATTTGGTCAAAGGACACGCGCGTCTCAGCAGGCCAATCCATACCGAGCTTCTGCCGTAGCGGCTTGCGAACGGGAATGTTGTGAGAATCGCTCTTGGCGAGCATCTCTTCTACTTTGGCTGAGACAAGGTACTCCACGACACGCTTCGCCCCTTCCGGATTCGGCCCTCCCTTGATAATGGAAACGCTGCACGGAATGAGTAATGTGCCACCATCACCCATGTCGAGGTAACGCATGTCGAAGTTCGCGCCTTTCGCGTTGGCGACAATGACGTCGTCCGTGTCCGTTGCGCAGAATCTCGTCTCACCCGCGATGACCTTGCGAACGGCGGTGCTGTTGCCGTCCACCATCATGGCACCATGACTTCGGAGTTCAGTCAGAAATTTCCTAGTCTCGTCCTCACCCCACAGTGCCCACATCGCTGCCACGTGCCCTTTTGTCGTACCAAACAGTGGATTGGCGAACGCCAGACCGGGCGCAACTTCCGGTTTAGCGAGATCCGACCATTTCGCGGGGACAGCCTGAGGATTCACCACCGATTTATCGAACGCAAGCACACGGGCCCGAACGGCGCAGGCGGTCCAACGATACTCCTTGTCGATATAGCGTTCCGGAATGTCAATCGCGGCCTCCGGCTTGTAGGGCTCCAGGAGCCCGGCACGGGCGAGCAGAATCGTATTAAAAAGCTCGCTGTTCCAGAAAACGTCCGCTCGCGGGTTATCCGCCTCCGCTTGGATGCGTTGAACGAGCCCCGTCGTCTTGCCAGCCTCCGTATCTGTCACGACGGACAAGTCGAGCCCCGTGTCTTTTTCCAACTGGGCAAGGACCATCTCGGCAAACTCGGCATCGACGGACGTATACACAACGACGGTCCCAGCGGGTTTTAGGGCCTCTGGGTCGGTCGACTCGTCCGCGGTTGACTGCGATTTACGCTCTTGCAAATCAGTCCCGTTCGAATCGCCACAAGAAGGCAGGATCAACGCCACGAATGACAGAACCACTAACCAGGGAACGGACTGAAAACAGTGTTTCATGATGCTCGCCTTTGCCGACTGGAACAAGTCAAATCCTGCATGTAAGACCGCGTCTTACGTTTTCGAAAACTCACCTCTAAACGCCACACTTTGATTGAAGCTGCTATAGAGATTCCAGGCAGTAATGTACCAGCTACGGGCGACGTGAAAAACGCGCCATAACCCAGCACGAATCGACCGATGTTTGTCTATTCAACTAGAGTACCCGCGATGGCAATTCCCCATGCTTTAGCCAATGCGCAACGATACTGGGAACCGGTTCGCACATCGGCAGACCCTCAATTTCATAATTTTCGATGACCCCGCTATCACAGTTTTGGAAAAGATGATTCATACCGGGCAACACCAGCCCCCACTTTGGCGCGGTTCTCTTCAGTGACTCCAGTGCACGATGCTCCGCCAATCCATCCACTTGCCGGTCCAACGCCCCCCAAAGACAAAGAACAGGGCACAACGAGGCTTGAAGGTGTTCACCCGACTTGCTCAAAAGAAGGTCTCTAACTTCCCATTCCATCGCATCAGCCACCGCAAATTCCACGTAATCGGCAACGGATCCGAAATCCGGGACCTCGTCATCAGTCATGCCTTCGACCTGCGCTTCGACCATCGCCCTGACGGCAGCGCGGCGAAGGTGCTCATCAGGTTGGCGCTCGATGAGATCGAAAAGCGCGCGCGATTGATGCAGAAAAACGTCGACCCCATCTTCCCCAAGCCCGACGTCGTGGGCACTCATCTCGCGCTGCCTCATCATGAAAGTCATCCCGGGCGAAACCACGCCGGCCAAGGCCACAACCGAGTGAATCGCGGAATCGCGCTCCGCAAATCGGAACGCAAACAATGCCCCCTGAGAATGCCCAATCAAAGAGACCGGCTGATCGGCTGCCCGGTCGTGCTGCCGGAGAAACGCCACCTGACAAGCAATGTCCGCGATCAACGTATCCGCGTCTATCGCCAAGTAATCACCTCCGGATTCACCGACACCCCGATCATCGCAACGGAGCGTAACCACGCCCCGCTCGGCCAACCGCTGAGCGAGAATCGCCAAGGGGCGTTGACCTGCGATGGATTCGTCGCGATCCTGAGGTCCCGAACCGGGCAACAAAACGGCAGCGTGAACTGTTCCGTCTGCCGGCGCACAAAGCGTCCCTGCGAGGGTAACGCCCGGGCTTGATGAACCTAACGTGACTTTTGTTTCAATGTACATGGACAATGTCACATTATATCACATGACGATAAGTACGCCTTCGCTAATCACAACCACTCAAATGGAATTCAAACAATAACTAGGTCGAAAACGGTTTCAGTAAATTCGCAGCATCCGACAGCATGTTTTCGGCATGCGAACACTGCGCATGATTAGAACTCGTTTTAGGCATCCATATCAGCCCACTTCTTTGCCATCTGCCCGAAAATCGCCAGCGCAATCGTCGCCAAAACGCCAATCACCGCAAACGGCACCCAAACCTTGATGTTCGGTTGGTATTTCGTCCAAAGATGTTCGGTCATTTTGACCGGAGCGTTGGCAACTTCAGCCCCCACCAACGCCTTGGCTTCGTACGGATTAAGCTTCAAGAGCTTCCTCGCTTGAGCGGACGATACCGTCCAATCCTTCTGCTCCAACGCCTCTTGGATCAGATCCTGATTGTAGCCGAGCTTGGTGTAATTGATATCGTCCACGATGACATCGTCCTCACCGCTGTCTCCGGCGAACACACGTTTGATTCCGCTGGCGATACTGCCGAAGAAGCCCACCTCGTCAATCTTCGCACGAACGACTTCTTTCACCTGATCATCCACCGCGACGAGTTCCTGCAAGAACCCCAAATCGTTGCTCCAGTCTTTTTTCGCAATCGCAAGATAACGATAATGGTCATGCTCGGTCAGCAAATACACGAACCGTTTGTCCACTTCATCACCGGTGGAAACCTCGATTTTCCCGAGCGTTTGATCGATCTCGGCATCGGATGCGCCATTTGCGGCGGCGTAGGCGGCAAACGTTTTCGTTCGACCGATACCCATCTGCGCCTCAAGCTCCTTGATCCGCTTGCCGCGCTGGTCCACGCCGTATTCGAATTCCCAATCTAGAACCGCCTGCCGCATACGATCCGTACCCTGCGCGAGGTACTCCAAAGCAAGATTTTCCAACACGTACGCATTCTCGCCGTACAACTTCCAAAGCTCATCGTAAACCCGGGACATGCCATCGTTGGGCGAAAACGACATTTGTTCCATCATGTGCTCGCCGGCCACATTCAACGCTTCAAATGGTTTCCGATCGAGTGCCTCTGGCAAAGGCCCCGTGTAACGAGCGAGGTTCGCCTCGTTAATCACCTCCGTCAGTTCCTCGACCTTTCGAGCTTTTTTCACGGAATCCACAATCTTCTGAACGATCACTTTCGGATCTTCTTCATGAGTTGCGACGTAGAGCATAGCCAGATTTTGCACTTGCCCAGCGTCGTAACGAAACACTTCACGCAGCCGCTTCGCCGCCTCGGTCTGTGATACGCCCATCTCTTCTGCGGCGAATTCGAGCGCATCGGCCCTATCGATGCCAAGCAGATCGGGTACGAACTCGAGCGAATCGCTCCAGTCAGTCCGCTGGGCTGCCTTCGCAAGCGTTTCCTGCTGCGTGGCGAGCTCTTTAAGAGCGATTCCCGCCCTTTCTCCGTACCCGTCGTACAAAAAACCGGCAATCAATGAACCGAGTCCGACACCCACGCCCACAGGGATGTTCACGTACCCCAAGTACAATCCCTTTTTGCCCGGCGGGGCGATCAGACCGAGGTACTGATTCTTCTTCGGTCCCGTGAGCATTTCACCCAGCGAAAAGAAGACGATACCGAGCAGAAGAATCCAACCATTGCCCGTCCATCCAGCGACGAGCGTGCCGGCCGTCGCAACAGTCATGCCGATGAGCATCGCCTCAAGCGTCCGCATCCGGCGGACGATCCAGGAAATCGGCAGTATTAAAGCAACGATAAGGGCGGCATTGAGATTGAGCAGGATTTGCTGAGGAACACGGATACGACCCAGGTCGCCATACTCGCGCCAGGCCTGCGGCGCGTAAGCAGCGACTTTTTCACTGTCGACCCAATCTTCTATAAAGTTCGGGTGTAGATCCCACACCTGGTACATCATCATCCAAAAGCAGGACATGATCGCAAGGAATGCGGGTAAACGGAGTTGCCAGTGGAACTCCCCCCCCATAAGCCACGTGGCGAGGAGAGCGCCTCCGATAAAGAGCACGAAACCGAACAGTCCCTGATAGTTTACAATCCACCCAGGGAACGCCCCCTCCTTGAGCGGTGAGACGATCAGAATCGCAAGTCCCACGAGCAAAACCACCGTGCCCACGGGACCACGAACCGGATGCCATTTGCCGCCCTTGAACCAAAACGGCCAGATGTTCTCGACGGTCAACCGAAATACGTCGGCAAGACTCTTGTTTTTGTCCGCGCCGGATGGCACATCTTTGAAGGTTAACAAGAGCAGCAGGTTCATCGAGGTGTACACCGCGGACGCGATGAAGAGATTTCGCCAACCCTCCGCACTGTGCGGCTTGCCCAGAATCATCGTAGCTAGGATTGGAGCGGTAACCGCGCCTATGTTCACAACCCAGTAAAAGATGCCCCATCCCAGCGATGAGTTTTCTTTGTTGAGGTTTTGCGCGAGGGATCCTTGCAAGGCGGGTTTGAAAAACGCCGTGCCCGCAGCCAATAAGAGAATGCCTGCGAAAAAGCCCTCATAAAATGGAAGGAACGCCATCAAAAGGTAGCCGATGACGTTTGCGGAGATGGCGAAAAAGAGCACCCTTTTATAGCCATACCGGTCCGCCACGCCTCCCGTAAACATGGGGAGCCAGGATTGCAAGATCGCCCACCAAGCGTAAATCACACCTTTGTGGACAGCGGTAAGGTGCAGTCCGCCCGGTTCGGTAGCCTGCATAATGTAAATAGGCACTACGGAACGAATGCCAAAATAGGCAAGACGTTCGAACGCCTCGATCGAATTGAGCATCCAGAACGTATGCCCGAAGGCTTTATTCTGCGCGAGCTCGGGTGCTTCCTGCTGACCGGCGTTGTCGCTTTTGTTGGCGGCGGCGTCGGAACTCATGGGTACTTCCTGTGCTGGGCGGCGTAACGCGCAAAGACGAGTCGTCGCTCGACCGCGCAGGCCGCGATGAGGGTAAATTTCTTAATTTATTATTCTGTCGCTATTTACGCAAAAGGCCGCAGGGTTCGGTGCGACGCAGTCGGACCAAAACCAGCCGACGGCCCGTGAAGCCAACTGACCTAGAGCGGTTTCAATCCAAACGCAACGTCTAAAATCCGGCTTTCACCTGTGAAATGCACGAGATCGGACGCTACATTTAGCTAGAGCTTGCTCTAAAGCTAAGCAGTGTGACTAAACCATGAAGACGAGTCAATAGAGCTAAAAAGGCCGGTTACCGGGATGCGGGGACGGTGCGCAGCAGGAAAAGGAGGCAATGCCGATCAGCGTGTTCGAGCGGGAGTTTTGGCATTCCCACCGGGGATGGCAAACGTGGTTGAACATTCGGTGCATTTCTGCTTCGTACCCCGCGCTGACGCCGGGAAGCGTTGGATCGAGCCGCACTTCGGGCATTGAATGCCCACCATATTCACGCTTGAAGCCGGTCCGCGAGCCTTGGGGGAACCCTTGCCATCGGGGATCATAAACTTCGTGCCACACTTGCGGCACTGTTGCCCCTTGCCTCGCGCATCGGGGGGATACTTTGCCACGTTGTTGCATTTGGGGCAACCCACGCTGATCGTGGTTGATTCTTTTCTATCCGGTTTGGGAGGCGCCTTGGGGGGCGAAGAACGAACAGGTTCGGACCTTGGTGTAGGCTTTTTACGTACTTCGGGTCTTTTGCGCCGAGGCTCGTCTTGCTTTTGGGAAGTGACCGGAATCTCCACTCCTGTCGCCTGCAAATAATTGTGCGCGAACAAAAGCTCGAATTCCCGGCTCTGGACCGCTCTTACAACTTTCAATGTTGCATCGCAAAGTTTCCCCGCACGTCCCTGCTCAAACAGATCCACGAATGCGAAAGATTCCCACGCTTCATTCTGTTCGAGGATTCCTTTGAACCGTTTGAGCTCCTTGTCCACCCCCAGTCCGATGTTCTCGATCGTGTATTCCTTCAGAGAGTTATGAATGGTGTGCTCCTGCACGTGCCTCAATAACGCTTTGGAGGAATCGGGATTACCGGCGTGGCGATCGACAAGTGCAAGAATATAAGTCCCTTCCAACTCATTCGCCGGCTGGGCAAAAAACTGCGCCTCGGCAATCCAACCGTTCCACAAATACAGCATAGCACGAACGGCAGAGGCAGCGCATTCGTCGATGATCGAAGTGCGTCCAAACAACACGGCGTTGTCATCGAGGCGATCAAGGGTCTCTTTGGCGAAGCGACTCGGACCTTTGGTCCAGATCAGCGGTGGAATGCTGGCACCGCGAATCATGAGGATGTTCGCAATATCCGCAGGCAATTTGGACGGATCAAGCCCGGTCATGATTATGAGTCGCTAAGGATAACAACGTTTACTGGGCACACATTAGGCAATGTCTTATCGACGGGATATCAGGCGTACTTCCGCTGGTACTGACAACATGGAGTCAAGTAGCCGAAGTTCGCGGCGTTACCGGACGAGCAATCAAATCATACCGCTTTACGTGTTCGGGCATGTCGGGAGGGGGGAAATGGCCCCAACCGGAATCCGCGTAGATATTGAAAAGCAAACGGGCAATGCCAAACGCGATGACCGCACCCACAAGCACAGTACACCATCCGATAACCGGAGGCAGGAAAGTCAACAAAGCGAGGTGAGCCCCACCGAAAATCCCACAAATGAGCATCATGGCGAAGGACTTACCCGCCCGTCCCGACCCCTCAGCAACGCTGATCTCTTCCGAGAACGGGAAGGACCGGCCAAGCCAAAGCGCTTGCACCGCAATGATGATCATCGTCAGGCCGTATGCAAGCAGCAAATCCGGCACGATCTTCAAACCCCATATCCCCATGGCTATCGCCGCGACAACGGCAAACATGGGCATGTAGAGCTGTATCGTAAGTACTTTGATGCCCGCCGCGAGGGCGTCTCCGGGTCTGATAAGAGGCAGGGCGCGGTAGATCCAGGCAGCCAGGTGCTGCTGGCTGTATTTGAGGTGCGTAATGGACGCGGGCGCCATCAGGCACACAATATAGAGAAGAAACAAGTAGTTCCTAGATTCGCGCAGGGCGGCAAATCCCCCTTCCTGGGCAACCATCGAATTGGAGATCATGACCACGCCGATGATCGGAACAAAGGCAAACAAAGTATACATGCGTAGCTTAAACTGGCGGTCTCGAGCGCACAGATGCCAAACCAGTTCGAACACCGCCCGCTGCTGCGGCCTGCGCGATATGATTTTCGCAAGACAAGCAACGAAGATCCCCGTTTTCACACGCGATCCATTCCGAACCAGTGAAGCTGGTTGATCCTCCTGGCCGAATCGACCCATGGCCTCGCTAAAACCCGGCGCAAGGAATCTCACAACCAACAACACGCACAGCGCCGGAACGATGATCGCAACCAAAGAAAGCAACTGCGCCCGCCCGCCCCCATCTCCAACGAACAACTCCACGATACCCGCCGACCAACACGGAGGCAGAAGGTACACCCACCATCGGTCGGGAAACGTATAGGTTTGTAAGGCTTTCACATCCATGATGCGCGGCATGATCTGATACCCACCGAACACCAGCAAAGTCAGGATGATCTGGAAGTACATGATCACGTCACGGAAACGCTCGACGCTCATGAGCCGCATCGCACCCAGGTAAAAGATGTGCCCCACGAAGACCGTAAAACCAATCGTGCACATCAATGAAAGAAAAAACGCGGGCACGAAGAGCAAACCGAACTTCGCCGTCCCCAGTGCGAAAGAGAAAAAGGATAAACTCATGGATAACAAAAACAGGTACGTCGTGATGTGCGCAACCCGAGCCGCAAGAAACGTTCGACCGTCAACGGGCCTGGGGAGGATAATGAAATTGTCCCGAGTATCGAGCAGCACGGACGAGAAATCCGCCACGAGCGCCATACCGACCATGACCATAAGCATGGCATGAACCATGGTCAATCCCACCAGCGGCGAACCCGCCCCCATAATCATGAGCCCCACAAAGACACCCATAAACGAATACACGAACAGAGTTTTCCTGAAACCGCTAACAGGCTTCTTTTTTTTATTTTGAGTAACTGCGGACGCACCGCGGCGAAAGTCCATCGCCAACTTGATGCGCAGAATCGTACGAAACTTCCCGTAATCCACGCCGACCAGACGAAACACAGGCGCGAACAGATCGAAGATAAGCAAAGCGAGCTTAATCAACCCGTTCCTCTCTCTCTGACAAGGCTTGGATGAACTGGCTCGCGACAACGTCCTGCTCGCCTTCGCTGGTGAGTTGCGTGAAGATGCGCTCAAGGGATTCTTCTTTGTTCATCTGGCGGAGTTCCTCGAACGATCCGTCCGCAGCTATTTGACCGTTGGAGAGAATGATGATCCGGTCACAAACACGCTCGACCACATCCATGATGTGCGAACAGTAGAAAATGGTCTTTCCGATTTCGGCAAGCCTTGCGAAAATTTCTTTGACGGTGACTGCGGAATTCGCGTCAAGCCCGGAGAGCGGCTCATCCATGAAGAGCACGTCCGGATTATGGATCATACCTGCAACGATCAATACCTTCTGTCGCATTCCCTTCGAAAAGCTGGACATACGATCATCGAGGTTTTTCTCCAATCCAAAGAGCGAGAGCATCTCCTTCGCCCGCGAAACGATCACACCTTCGTCCACGCCATAAAGCCCGCCCAAAAACCGTAAATACTCCAGCGGGGTGAGGGTATCGTAAATTGCGGCGGACTCGGGCACGTAACCGATACGCCGCTTGACTTCCAACGAATGTGTCCGCACATCAAAACCCGCCACCGTCGCCCGCCCCTCGTAGTGACCGAGCATACCGATCAGAATTTTCACCGTCGTGGTTTTACCGGCTCCGTTCGGACCGATATAGCCGATGATCTTGCCCGGCATCACCGTCAGGTCAATGCCTTTGAGAACCTGCTTGTCACCGTACGACTTGGTGAGGTTTTCCAGGGTAATGATAGGTTGATCGTCCAAATGCAAACTCCGCAGCAAACGCCACACACGCAAGAACCCACAACAGTAACTACCTTACGTCGAATCTAGCTCGAAGCGAACGAAATTGGAACACGCCGTGCCTGTAAGATTTGCGGTTATCGTATGCGCGGGTATCCCCCGCAGCCAGCGTGCGACAGATCATTTTCCTGCTTGCAAGAGGAGCAATTATCGATGGACAACTCGCAGCTTGACGCGGTTTACAAACGATCGATTGAGGATCCTGAAGGATTTTGGGCGAAGGCGGCGGAGGATGTCCAGTGGGACAAGAAGTGGGACACGGTTCTCGATGACTCCAACAAGCCGTTTTATCGTTGGTTTGCCGGTGGAAAACTCAACACGTGCTACAACGCGCTGGATCACCACATCGAGGCTGGCCGCGGCGATCAACCAGCCCTCATCTACGACAGCCCGGTGACTGGAGCTATCCAGCAGTACACTTACAGCGAACTGCGCGATCAGGTAGCGAAGCTGGCCGGAGCCATCGCCGCTCAAGGGGTGACGAAGGGTGACCGGGTCATCATCTACATGCCCATGATTCCTCAATCGGTGATGGCGATGCTTGCCTGTGCGCGACTGGGGGCGATTCACTCGGTAGTCTTTGGCGGATTTGCCTCCAAGGAACTCGCTACGCGCATTGACGACGCCAAACCCAAACTCATCCTCTCCGCATCCTGTGGTATTGAGGGAAAAAAAACCATCCCCTACAAGCCGCTGCTGGACGAGGCAATCCTGCTCGCCGGCAACAAACCTAAAAAATGCATCGTACTTCAAAGGCCTCAAGTCGAGGCGGCTATGACCGCAGGCCGCGACGTGGATTGGAACGAAGCGGTAGAGATGGCAAACCCAGCTGATTGCGTACCTGTTGAGGCGACAGCCCCTCTCTACATTCTCTACACTTCCGGTACGACCGGCGTGCCGAAGGGCGTGGTTCGCGACAACGGCGGGCATGCCGTCGCAATGAAATGGTCCATGAAGAACATCTACGACGTCAAACCGGGCGACGTATACTGGGCTGCGTCGGACATCGGTTGGGTTGTCGGACATTCCTACATCATTTACGCCCCACTGCTTGCCGGCTGTACGACAATCGTCTTCGAAGGTAAGCCGGTAGGCACGCCTGATCCGGGGGTGTTTTGGCGAATCATCGAACAACATAAGGTCAAAGTACTCTTCACCGCCCCTACCGCTTTCCGAGCAATCAAACGCGAAGATCCCAATGGGGAGCATATTGCCAAGTACGACCTCAGCGACTTTAAGACCCTCTTCCTGGCTGGCGAACGGTGCGACCCGGATACCCTCAATTGGGCGCAAGAAAAACTGGGTGTACCAGTGATCGATCATTGGTGGCAGACCGAAACGGGTTGGGCGATTGCCGCCAACTGCGTAGGCCTAGGCATGCTGCCGGTCAAACCGGGCTCACCGACCAAAGCAGTGCCGGGTTATCACGTGCGAATTCTGGACGACGCAGGTCACGAGGTACCGACCGGTAAAATAGGCAACATTGTAGTGAAGTTACCGCTTCCGCCGGGCTGTTTGCCCACGTTGTGGAATAATGACGAGGGCTTCAAGAATTCCTACCTAAACGAGTATCCCGGCCACTACATGACTGCTGATGCGGGCATGCGCGACGAGGACGGCTACCTCTACATCATGGCTCGCACAGACGATATCATCAACGTGGCGGGTCACCGGCTGTCTACGGGAGGCATGGAAGAAGTCCTCGCCGCCCATCAGGATGTCGCGGAATGCGCAGTCGTAGGCGTGGCGGATCAACTCAAAGGTGAAATTCCGGTTGGCTTCGTGGTGCTCAAAGCGGGCGTGGATCGCCCTAATGAGGACATCATCAAAGAGTTGATTCAGATGGTTCGCGACAAAATCGGACCGGTTGCGGCCTTTAAGACCGCAATGATCGTCAAACGCCTCCCCAAGACACGATCGGGCAAGATTCTGCGCGGCACGATGAAGAAGATCGCCGATGGTGTCGAATACCGCGCTCCTGCGACCATTGACGACCCGGCAATTCTGGATGAGATTACGGAATCGTTGAGCGAAATTGGCTTCCCGAAGAAGTAGGATGTCAGCCAGGATCCAACGCAGGCCACGACCTCCAGCAGTGCCTAATGCTTGATCGCACGAACCTTCGGATCGTTCATGGAAATAGAACCCACAGGCGTGTGACCTGAATTCGCGGGTTACTCGCCTGTGGCTTTTTTCGAGGAATTGAGGCGTACGATGCAAGGGATGGAACCTCCAGACAACGGTGGAGAGCAAGCCGGGGAATTTCGTGCGCCTTCCGACCAGGGACCCTACCCGCTCAAACCCATTTCCATGGATAATGCCCTCGACGATTCGAGCGCCCCGCACCTGATTGTGCGGCCGTCTGCATCCGATCTTCCGCCCGTATCTCTGGCCGGACTTGAGCTCTTCCCCCGCCGCGAGCCCTTCCCCACCGCTTGGTTTATCGCGATCGTCGGCTGGACGGCCCTCGTCGCTTTCTTTCATATGGATGGTGGAGGTAAACTCGACACGACAGGGTGCTGGGTCGCCCAGACCGCTCGTGAGATGCAAGAGACCAACAACTGGATCGTCCCCATGTTTTCGGGCGAGACCAGGCTCCAGAAATCACCCGGCGCGTACTGGGCGGTGATGCTGACCAGCCTGCTTAGAGGCAAACCGGTCGACGCGGTATCCGCTCGCATTCCCAACGGAATTTGGTCGATCATTTTGGTCGTGACGGTATTTTGGTTGGCAAGGCGTATCGCGGGCAACCGAGCAGCCGTCTTCGCCGGATTCGCCTGCGCATCGAGCACATTGGTGCTCACATGGTCGCACCGTGGAAGCAGCGATTTGGGAGTGACCGCGCTGATAGCGTTAAGTCTGACTTGCCTGTGGGTGTCACTCGTCGATGAACCGCGCGGCGGGAAACGAGTGCTAATCCTGCTGGGCGCTTATTTCGCTGCCGGATTGGCAATGCTCTACAAGATGCCCATGCCGCTGGCATGCGTGGGTGTGCCTGCGATCGCGTATCTTATTTTCCGGCTTCGTTTTCGCACGCTGCTTACGGGCTGGCACGTTGTGGGGCTTGTGCTCTTTCTTGTACCCTGGCTGCCTTGGGTCATCGCTGTCTATCTGCAAGAACCCACCGCCCTCGCCAAATGGCGGGTGGAGTACCTGGATCGCTTTACCGGCAATCTTCCCAATGTAAAAGAGCAGCAACAATGGTTCTGGTACCTCTACTACCTGATTCCGCCACTCGTTTACACGGCGCCTTACACGCTCTCGCTGCCGAAGGCGCTCTTCCGCGCTTTCGAGAAACGCGAAGGCACCAACCGCGATGGCTTACTCTTTATGGGCATCTGGTTTTTGTCTCTGCTGGTTTTCTTCACGCTTTCCGCCGGCAAGGAAGATCGATACATCCTTCCCGCCCTTCCGCCGTTGTACGTACTGCTTGGGATCGAACTTGCGCATTTCTTCGACTCCAACCGAAAGCGCAGCGTCTTGAGGGACCGTCTTGGGGTTATCTTGACCTGCCTGCTCGTACCGGCCGGCTGTGTTGCAGGCTTCTACGGCTTGAAAAAATGGCAGGAACACACCGCCATCTTCGCGATGCCCGAACTTTGGTCCGGTTACGTCGTAACCGTTTCCATCTTCGCGGCGGGATGCGTCACCGCAGCCATCCTCTATCACGGCCGCAAGTGTAACGCCTCGTTCGCGACGCTGGTCTTCACTATGTGGTTGACGTTCTGCGTAAGTTGGGCGACGCTCTTTCCGAAACTCCTTTCGGAAATGCCTTCGCGAAATTTTACCGCGCAGCTTGCGAACCTAAGCGAGCCGCAGCGCGATTCACTGCGCATGCTCGGTCATCAGGACCCGCGCATTATCTGGCACAGCGACATTCGCTATCCGCGCATCATTGACCAACTCGAATTGCTCGAACTGCAAAACGGCGAACGATCACTCGAACGTGAACGCCGCATCGTCTTTGAGAAAATGCTTGAGGAACTGACTAGCGATTCTTTGCGGCTCTACGTTTGCGCCCGGGTGCATTACGTCGAGTTTCACACGCTTGGCGCAGCTCTCTTGCAAGAAGAAGGTAGACCAATGCCGCCAACACATTTGTGGATTCAGACACGCGTCGGCGGCAAGAACAAGCAATACATCGTTTTTGGAAATCAGCCCCCGCCTTGGGATGAACCATCCCTCGAACCGCCCAGTGAGGCGATTGAAAAAGTACAAACGGGCGCGTCGCTTGATGAGTTGAATACCGAAATCAGGAACGTTGCTCCCAGTAACGAAGTACCGGAGGCAACCGGCGTAGAAAACCTGCTTGACTAGAGCAAGCTTTAGCCAGGTGTAGCGTCCAGCACCGTGTACTGCCGGAAAGTCGACTTTGAACGCTACGTTTGGATTGAAACTGCTATAGTGCGAAAAAACTCAACGCCGAGCCAAACTCGGTGGCGGCGGCGTGCGCCGGTGTGAAACAGCGATTTTTCGCTGCCGGATTGGATTGGGATGGTTACGAGTTAAAATGCAACCTATTAACGGCAATCCATCGAAATCCGAATCCACTCGATCCGGTGTTAAACGATTAATGCGTTTTGTCAAACCGGCACTCATCCTGCTAGTGTTCGGCGCGGTGGTTTGGCGTATCTGGTCCATGTACGCAGACATTCAAACGCAGAGCGAAGCGGGCGTTTCCCTCTCGATCAAACCACAATGGGGCGTCAGTGCCGCGATAACCTACTTGCTGGGAACTGCTTTCTTCGGATTATTCTGGCACTCTCTGCTTGGTGACGCGGGATTGTCGAGGCCGCTCGGGGTTGCATTGCGGGCTTACTACGTCGGTACGCTGGGCAAGTATATCCCCGACAAGGCGTTGGTAGTGATACTTCGCGGGGGATTGATCAATCCCCCGGCTGGACAGCGCTGGCGAACAGCGCTAACGGTCGTCTATGAAACGTTTTCCATGATGGCAGTGGGCGCGGTCATCGGCTTGATCTGCCTGTTTTGGGTCGAACCACAGCGTAAACTCTGGTTGCTCATCGCATTGGGAACTTCGATCGCCCTCCTCGCCTTCCTCACGCCACCCGTTTTTCGCAGGATCGCACAAACGGTCTCAATCCCGTTTGGGAGGAAGAATGAAGACGTGACGCCTGCCCTGCGTTACCATACCCTCGCCCGTGGCGTGGTGTTGATGCTCTTCGGCTGGCTTATGTTGGGAACAAGCCTCGCCGGTGTGATCTTCGGGCTTGGCGGATCAATCGAAGAAGCAAGTGGGCTCGCCCGAATCCTGGGCACGGTCGCGTTGGCGACTTCGGCTGGTTTCCTTGTGCTCTTCATGCCGTCGGGTCTGGCGGTACGAGAGTACATCATCATCGAACTACTCGCACCGCAAATAGGACTGGCCACTGCGGTCGCGGCTTCGGTATTGTTGCGGGTGATCTGGACATTGTCGGAGATTCTCGCGGCAGTCGTTTTTTACCGTGGTCCGGTGCGTGGATTAATCGCCAACCCCAACGAAGTCGTCACGAGTGGGATGGTGGCAGATAACGAATCAAGCAAGGATAGGACGAGATGCTGACCTGTACGGAAGAGCGAAGAACGGCAGAACGAACCGCAGACGCAACCCCCATCAGCCAAGACGATATGCGTCAGGTCTCGGTGGTGATCCCCATACACAATGAAGAAGAGAACATCGAGCCCCTGTTTGAGGAAATTGCGGAAGTGTTGGATGGGGCGAAATTGGACTACGAAGTCATTTTTGTGGACGACGGCAGCACGGATGAGAGTCTCGACAAACTCAAACTCGTGGCCACGGACCATCCGCGCGTAATGGTCATTGAGCTTCGGCGTAATTTCGGCCAAACAGCGGCAATGGCAGCGGGGATCGATCACTGCCGCGGCAAAGTAATCATTCCCATGGACGGCGATCAGCAAAACGACCCGCACGACATTCCCGCACTGCTTGAAAAACTCGATGGCCCGCCCAGCTATGACATCGTCTCAGGCTGGCGTAAGGATCGCCAAGACACGATGGTCAAGCGCAAGATACCCTCCAAAATTGCCAACGCACTCATTCGGAAAATTACCGACGTACACATCCACGACTTCGGCTGCACGCTCAAGGCCTATCGCCGCGAAGTGTTGGACGGTGTGGGGCTTTTTAGCGAGATGCATCGTTTCCTGCCCGCGCTCGCGAGGTGGCAGGGGGCGAAAACCACAGAGATGGTCGTCAATCATCGCCCGCGTACGCGCGGAGTGACCAAATATGGCCTGGAACGGACGATGAAGGTGCTGCTCGACCTGGTAACCGTAAAATTTCTGGGCACCTACATGACCAAACCACTTTACTTTTTCGGCAAGATTGCGATGTGGGCGGCGGCGGGTTCGCTAATCTTCCTCCTAATCTCCATCCTGCAAAAATTCGGCATTTTCACGGGCACGGTCGAAGTCAATGGTGAAATCGTAAACGAATATGTAAAACTCAACCGCAACGTGCTACTGTCACTCTCTACGTTGATGTTCTTCCTCGGCCTGCAGTGCGTACTCTTCGGCGTTGTCTCGGAATTGATTGTCCGGGTTTATCACGAAAGTCGTGGTAGACCCGTGTATCGCGTCCGGCGCATCTTCCGCGATGATGGACAGTAGTCAAAGCGATTCTGCCGGTTGATCTGGAACAAAGACACGTTCTCATCTGGCCCGATAAACATGTGCGCTATCTCCTTGTGTGCATGCCGAAACAAGTCGCGCCTTCAATGCTCCGATAGATGATGGGACGCTGCTTTCTCGCTCGATAATGGGAACAATACCCCGTCTCGCGGGAACTCCGCGAGGGTCATCCCGCCGGTTTGCGAAGCGAGAAGAGTGCGTCTTGCATATATGGGAGCTTAGGTAATGGACGCAACCGAGATTTGTCCGATTTCACAAAAAGCGATTGAAGAGCTCATTCAAGGCAGGCAGCGCGAAGACAATCGCCTCTCAAAACACGAACGGCGAGAAGCGCCTCGCTGGCCTTTCCCCGCGCCCGTGGAACTATGGCTTCCTAACGACGACGGCTCGGACGATTACCTGCTCGCAACCTGCGAGAACCTAAGCCTAGGCGGTATGGGTATCCGTTGCGATTTGGATTTGGAGCTTAATCAGGAAATCGGCGTGGCGATCCACCAGCCGGAAGTTAGCTTTCACGGCAAGGCGATTGTTCGACACACCACAAAACTGCGTGAAGACTACTACGTCGGCCTGCAATTTGTCTTTGCATAAGGTCTAATAACCCCGTACATCAACAACCGATACAGCCCTCCGTATATCGAATTGATCATCGGGATAGGGGGGAGCCTCACGGCTCCGCCCCTCCCACACCACCGGACATACGGGTCCGTATCCGGCGGTTCGATCAGGTTGAGCTTCCACGAACGA
>JANQHN010000285.1 GCA_028282665.1 Phycisphaerae bacterium
AGAAAATCGCAACAAGTGTCATCATACCCGTACGCTGCAAGAATCTCGTTTTACGCAGTTTTGCAGCTTCGGGATTGTCTTTCTGCGCCAAAAACCGCAGGTATTCGAAACGATGTTGCTCGAGCAGTTCGTATTGACTATTGGTGAGGATGTTCTCTTCGCCCGAAGCATGCGGGTTTAGGATGGGCTGACTTTTTTCATAGGTGACGTATACATCCTCAACCTGATCGGCAGCCGCTTGCATCCGTGCCAACGTACGTTCTTTGTCGAACAGGACGGTAGGCTGTTCACGCAACGTCTGCAAAATGATCGTTTCAATAACAGGCCTGAATTCGAGATACGGAAAAGACGTCGAAAGGCGCTTCGCGCTGCCTTCCAATTCCTTCTCGGACGCCTGAGAAACCAAGTCGTTCAACGGAATGTCGACAACCTGCTCACCACCTTCCTTCGCATTCCTGATCAAGCGTATGAAGCGAGCCGTCGTACCCGGCTTCCGCCGTTCAGCAAGTTTGTCGCGTACGACGTACTCGCTTTCGAGCTTCATACCATTAATCCAGTTTTCGAAACGCTGCCTGCCTGTTTCGTCCACCAGATTGCGCAGTCGGTTATAGAGGCCTTCATTAGCCTCCCAGCCCTGATCGACCATCACCTGATTGAATTTTTCGTAACCGTCAGAATCGGCACCGGCTTGATAAAGGCGCCACAAGTCCTTGCGGATCCGCTCCGTAGTAATCGCCGGATCTGCCAGGCGAAAGAAATCCGGCGTTGCAGTACGCGCCGCTTCTCTCACCGAAGCCGTCTGCTTGGCGTCGCGGACCCTGAATGTAACCTCAGCGTAAATAGGCTGGTGGATTCGCTGACCGACCGAATAAGGAAGCGTCTCTTCTCCCACCAGGGCGATCATCGACGCAACTACCGCGAACAAGGCGCCGACGGCCACTGGCCAGGTGAGCACGTGCGACATCAGGTATGACCAACGCGTACCGGAAGTCAGTGCACGCTTCTGTCGCACTTGTTGGCGTCTCGCCTTGCTTGATGTTGGTCGCTGGGACATGAGATCGATTCAACCGCGCCCGGTCGTACTCTCCTAAGCTTCCTTATCGGTTACCAACCCGCACAGGCTCGAACCACAGAACCCACCATCAATTGCAGGCTTAGGAAAAGGCCGCTTATCGGACATCGGAACTCTCGCCATAAGCGCCGACGATTCGTTGGACCAGTGGATGCCTGACGATATCCTGCCTGGTCAGCCGTACCACGCCCACGCCTTCCACCGAACGTAACTTTTGGATTGCGTCCACAAACCCGCTACGCTGGTTTTTTTCCAGGTCACTTTGCGAATCGTCACCGGTCACAATCATCTTGCTGTTATGCCCAAGCCTCGTCAAAAACATAAGCATTTGTTGAGCAGTCGAATTTTGTGCTTCATCAAGAATAATGGCCGCGTGATTGAGCGTACGGCCACGCATGAACGCCAATGGAATCACCTCAATAAGGTCATGTTGCATAAACCGTTTGATCTGATCGAAGCTCATCATATCGTGCATCGCGTCGAACAATGGCCGCAAATACGGATTTACCTTCGCCTGCATGTCACCAGGGAGGTATCCAAGTTTTTCACCTGCTTCGACAGCGGGCCTGACGAGCACAATGCGCTTGATCCTATCCTGACGCATTAGTGCTGCAGCCATCGCCACCGCGAGGTAAGTCTTGCCCGTTCCAGCAGGCCCTACGCAAAAAGTCAGGTCGTACTTCTGGATGGCTTCGATGTATTGTTTTTGCCCTTCTCCCTTTGGGGCGATTTTCACGCTGGGAAGAAAAACCCGAATCGACTCGTCAATCGAGCCCAAATCGCCCGCGGATACCCGTTGTATCGCCTCACGCACGTCATCATCCGTTACGACGGGAGACGTTTTGAGAATTTCTTGGAGATCCTGCAAACACGAGGCTGCCAGCCTGACAGCGGGTTCCTCACCCACTACGTGCAAAACACCATTGCGCGCGCTGATACGCACGTCAAAAGCCGAGCGGATCATCCGAAGATTCTGATCCGCAGGACCATACAGCGCGTCTCGACGCGCGGGCTCAACTATTTCGACAATCATCTCCAAGCTGAGTAGGCCTCAAAGATCGAAAATCGCCCGTTCGGATTCCATGGCAGCAAACATCAACTGCCCAAGACATACCGAACCCTATGCAAGCCCCCATACCTCCGTCAATAAGAACCAAGCAACAGGCATGGCAAGCACGGGGCTGTCGATCAAATCTAGTATACCCCCGAATCGGGGCATGACATGTCCTGAATCCTTGACACCGGCGTCTCTCTTAAAGACAGACTCCAAAAAATCGCCGAATTGCCCTACTCCACCAACGACCAAACCGAAGATGGCAGCCCTGAGAAGCGGATTCATGCCATCTTGTGTTACGGCACCGAATAAACCGCACATTTCAGGGAAAAAGTCGCGTAAACCGGCAAAATACTCTCGCAATAAAGAGACACTTTGACGGCTGGATAAATCGTCAAAAAAAGTCATCACCGAGGAGCTTCCAAGCCAGGCAAGAAAAATCGCGACAAAAACACTTGCCGTCAATCCACCGATGAGGCCTTCAACCGTTTTACCGGGGCTGATGGTCGGCGCGATCTTATGCCTGCCGAAGGGAACTCCGATCAGGTATCCGCCCATGTCGGAAGCTTTGATAACTAGGAGTGTAATGAGCAACAGCCAGGCACCATCCCATGGGGATACATCACGTGATGCCCGCAGCATGATGGCAAACGAGGGAAGAAAGCCAAGGTAGATGATCATGATCCAGGTGGCGCCCAAATCCTGCGTGGATTGCTCGATGGGTCTGCGCAGTCCTCGGAGCACCACAAGCACGCCGCCACCGATCACGCTCAACCCAAGCCAGACAATGTGCCAGGAATATCCCTCAATCTGATCCGAACGCCCGCCCAACCAACCAGCGGAACAAAGCCATGGTGAAAGCATCAGCAGCGTCACCATAATCGTCACGAAACCGTTCAAAGGCCTAAGTCCGCGATTGCGGAACAGATGTAACATCTCCATTTGTCCCACAAGCACCATAGCTAGGGCACAAAGCGGAATCGCACTGCCGTAGGTGAATAACTGCGTAAAAGCAGTAATTTCTGCACCCGGTCGGAACAAAATCCGCGAAACCACCACATCGATCGCGAAGACGATCAAAATGCCGAGAATCGACAGAATGGCAAAGACGACTTTGACCAATCACCTACTCCAAGATGCGGCCCGAAAAATCAAACTCCGTTCGCATAAGCGTTGCCCATTTCACGACGTGAACACGTGAATAAGCGTCGCGAGTAACCCAAAACCATCTAAAGACCCTCAACATAGCCCTTGGTTGCAAGTGTGTCCACAAACAACTGCAACGGAGCAAAACCTTACTAGCTGTTCATCTTGGCAGTGGTGATGGGGCAAGTGACGGAGCACTCCCAGCACAAGCCTGATATTTGAAAGCGATGCCCCGTAGGGTGAAAATAGTGCTTTGCCGCGATACGGTCTCGGAGTTTAGGGATGTCTTCAGTGCTAAACTCGATGATCTTCCCGCAACGGCGACAAACCATGTGGTCATGCGGTTCCTCACCAAGTGCCCGTTCGTAGTAGTTTTGGTTGTCGTCAAACCGCACTTTTTTCAAAATGCCGCAATCCACCAATAACGGCAACGTACGATAGACGGTCGCCTTCGCAACCCGCGACCCGCTCTCACGAAGGGCAAAGATCACCTGTTCGGGTTCGAAATGGTCGGGTAAAGAGAGAACCGCATCGAGCACCTTGCGGCGCTGGGAGGTGTTTTTGATACCTGCGTCCTGAAGGTACTGCGTCAACGCGCGGCGCGCGGTTTCGTCTTCGGATGGCGTGTGCGGTTTCGTCATAAGAGCATTATGATCCTCCACAAACGGCGCGACAAGAACAGCCGCGCATGGACGACTCGAACATATCCAACAATCGCGTATATAATGATCGGGATAGGGGGGAGCCTCACGGCTCCGCCCCTCCCACACCACCGGACATACGGGTCCGTATCCGGCGGTTCGATCAGGTTGAGCTTCCACGAACGA
>JANQHN010000302.1 GCA_028282665.1 Phycisphaerae bacterium
GTCTGTCCTGTACACCGGTGCGACCTGTCAATTTCTGTCACTTTGCGTACAAGCGCTTTCTCCAAATTGACCATCCGCTTCAACGGTCATAAACTTGCGCTGACCCGCCGCAGGCGACGTCGGCAACCGACGGGCCGGCGAATTTCCTTGCGTCGCAACCAAGCACCCTGCCGATGAGTGGCGCCTGTGCGACCGGGATAGTTCACAGATGGAATGGTATTCGTGACCTCATCACCCCCCAAATCTTCCGATGACCGGACTAACCAAAGTCACGCCAATCCCGCTGCAGTAACCGCTGAAAAGAGTCAGCCACGGCTGGATCACCATGGAGCCGCACCGATGCAACTCTCGGGGCGGGGTGTCGTTGTCACTTGGCTTGTGTCCATCGCGGCACACGCCTTACTTTTTCTGATCATGTTTATGGTCCCCTGGCTTGCCAGTGCGGTTCAAGAAAACAAATTCGTTGTGCCGCACGCGGAGATCATCGGTGACGTAAAGGCGACGGTCTTCCATGATACGGAGCATCCCGACCTTTCCGAACAGATGCGCATCACCGAACCGCAGGATGTCAAATTCAAACCCAATCGGTTCACCGATCTTGCGGAGATCGGCGAAGTCGATAAGCCGGATTTATCCGTGATTGCGATCGGTGCAGGGGGGGGAGATTTCTCGAAGTTCGGACTCAAAGGCGGTGATGATTCCGCGCCGACCTTTTTCGGTCAGCGGGCGCAAGGCGCGCGAAGAGTCGTGTACGTGGTAGACAAGAGTGGTTCGATGATTGAGACCTTTCAGTACGTGCGTGACGAGCTCATTCGTTCAGTTGGAGCGTTGCGGCGAAGCCAGAAATTCCACGTCATCTTCTTCAGCGATGGGCCGCCCCTGGAAAACAAACCGCGACGTCTGGTCAGCGCCATTGAGAATCAGAAACAGCAGCTCTACGATTTTCTCAACAACGACGTAACGATTGGGGGACGAACCGAACCGGGCTCTGCCATGGTCCGTGCCTTCGATGTCGAGCCTGATCTTATATACCTACTCACGGATGGCGAATTCGACCGCGGCCTCCTCAAAACCCTTGATCGCCTGAACCAAGATCGCCGTGTACGAATTTTTACGATCGCGTACTTCAACCGGGATGGCGCGAAATTGCTCGAAGAAATCGCACGAGAGCACCGTGGCGAATTCACTCAGATCACGGAGAACAACCTGCCGTGAAAATTCGAACCCTTCGGTCAATCGCCTCTCAGTTTTTATGGCTCGCGGTGCTCCTCCTCGCCTTCGGACACACAAACGCCCGTGCAGACCAGATCCTTACGGGCGAGGAAAATCTCGCACAGATTCACCTTGTTGATTTTCGGCGTGGTTTAGTCCACTTCCGCGATGCACAGCTGCAAGAACGGGCCATCTGGATCGATCAGATCGAACGGTTGATCTTGGATGACGGCCCGAGCAGGACGGATCTAAACGAGGCCGAAAGGTACATCGCAGAAGGACAGCCTGACAAAGCCGTTCTTCGATATGAGCGAGCATTGCGCGTCTCCAGTGGAATGTGGGAAGAACTGGCTGCCGCACGACTAGTGATCGCTTGCGGTCGAGCGGGCAAATGGGACAAGGCAGCCATGAATTTCGTACGACTCGCCCGGTATGAGCGTAATGGCCCCCCCGCCGCCGCAAGAATCATCCCATCCACGCTGCCGACAAAGCGAACACCCGATGTAAGTCGTGCCATCGCTCATCTGGACAATGCCATCACCAATGCCGCCAATGAAGAGCGTGCGACGGTTTTTCGCTTCTTTCGGTACGCACTCATCGAAGGCGTTTCCGACAAACGTGCCGAAGCTGAGCGCATACGCGTAGCGAACCATGTTTTGTCCAAAAATCTATCTTGTCCACGGACGTTGTCGATTCAATACGGCGCCCTAACCAAGCTTCTGCAGGACAATCCCGCGGCGATTGATCTGTCCGCGTTAAACGAGTCGTTATCCACGTGCTCGAAAAAGGATATGCCCGGGTATCTGCTGGTTAAAGGCCGAGCGCAGCTCGCGATTGCGAAGGATCGCGAATCAGTCATGCGCGCAACGTGGCCACTGCTGCGTGTGGCGGTCCACTTTCCTCATGACGAACTAACCGCAGATGCTTTATATTACGCGGCAAAAGGCTTGCACGCTGTCGGGATGGATGCGGAAGCGAATACACTCCTGCGCGAGTGTCTGACTACACCGCAGATTTCAACTGAATTGAAAAACGAAGTCAAGAAACTGATCGACGAGATTGACAAGGTCTAATTACACTGTTCAATCGCTGCCCATTGACGCACAATTGACTGCGAGGCCGGAAAAAACGCTTCGCGGATCCCAAGGAGAAATGCGTTGCTTAGAATTGCCCCCCTGGTTTGCATGCTTGCATTCGTGATCGCCGTTATCACGGTCGCACCAGTTTTTGCTCAAAACAACGCCCAAGGAAGCGCGGGCGAGGCGGAACTGAAATGGTTCGATTTCTTTGTCGTGAAAGGCGGAAAGATCACGTACCTTTTGATCGCACTTTCGGTCGTAACAATCTCACTTACGGTGGAACACGCATTTTCCATCAGACGGGCAACGATCGCTCCGGATGAATCGATCCAAAAAATCAAACAATTGCTTGGTAGCAAAAAATACGTGGAGGCGGTGCACTACACGCAGGAAGAACCAAGCATGCTCGGACATGTGCTAAACGCCGGCTTGCTTGAGGCAGCGAACGGCTATGCGGCCATGCAGCATGCGGTCCAGGAGGCACTCGATGATCGTGCATCCCGCCTGTTTCGAAAAATCGAATACCTCAATATCATCGGCAACGTCTCACCAATGATCGGACTGTTCGGAACGGTATTTGGTATGATTCTGCTCTTTGCTGAAATTCACGGCAATGCGGAATTCCCTGCCCCGCAGCAAGTGGCGGACAAAATTTCTATTGCGCTCATCACTACGTTTTGGGGCCTCGCGGTCGCCATTCCCGCACTTAGCGTTTTTGCAGTCTTTCGCAACCGCATTGACGTATTGTCCGCTGAATGCGCAATCGTAGCGGAGAAGCTACTGTCGATCTTTAAGCCTGGCGTTGAAGGCGGCTTTTCGCAGTCAAGATAACTTAGCTAAATTTTTTCACTGATAACAGAAGCGGGAGACGGAATCCAACACCGGCATTCGAAGTAAAGAACCTGATTCCAAGCTAACATAAGTATGAAGTTTTATCGTCCAGACAGACATTCACGAGCGACCGTCAGCTTCAATGCGACGCCCATGATCGATGTCATCTTTATGTTGACGATCTTTTTTATGCTTGTGAGTCGGTTCTCCTCCAAAGAAAACATCCCCATGGATTTACCTGAACCGGTGATGTCGCAAGCTAAGAATGTCAAAATACCCGAGCGCCTCGTATTAAACTGCCGCCTTGCCGATCCTGGGGCGGGGAAAAAAAGTTCGGTGCTTTATAGCCTGGGACCGAACATCCCGGAATCGCTCGATTCCATCAGCAATCGCCTGGCATCAAAAAAACTGGAAAATCCCAACATCAAAGTCGTCATTCGCGCAGACAAACGGCTTGCCTACGAGGACGTGCGCGCCGTAATGCGCGTGGTCGCAGCGAATGACATTGAAATGCTCAACGTGGCTGCCCATACGGATGAGAGGAACGATCCGTAATGCCCCAAGCCCCGCACTCCACTCCGAGCCATACACCACCGCTTGTGGAGCAGCCCCATTCGGGTATCGCACTACGGCGCAGCAAGCAGCGCAGGCATGCGAACGTTCCTTTTGCAATTAACATAGCTCCGATGATCGACGTAACGTTTCTCCTCCTGATCTTCTTCGTCATTACCACAACGTTCACACGCCCCGAGGGAATGCTCGCCTCCAAACTGCCCACCGATCGCGGCGTGCCGGCGGTCGCTCTGCCATTTAGTCCGATTCTTATAAGAATTAATCAAGCCGGTCCAAACGCTGCAGACTTCGAAATTCGAATTGACAATTTTGAAAATCAGCTGCAAACATTCGACGAACTCGCCACCTTCCTGACTCAACTTCAACAGCGACCGGGCTTTGACGAAGACACTCCCATCATCATTCGCGCCGACGATGAGGTCGCTTGGGACCATGTGGTCAACGGCTGGAATGCCGCCGTGCGTTGCTCCTACAACAATATCGCCTTTAGCGGATCATGATCATCATCGACTTACATTCCAATCACCAAACGAATGGAACCATTGTAAAGCGTCGTATGCGGTTCACGCTTGGCTTGCTCCCTGTTGTGCTCCTATTTGGCTTGGCGTCTTTTGTTTTGGCGCAAACAACCGACGATCGCCCGTCCGAGCATGCGCGGTTGGACACCAACCAATTTCGCAAAGGCCTGCAACAGCGGGGTTTGTTCGAACTACTCGAACTGCACTTGAAAGATTATCCGCCCAAGAGCGACGCGGCGCGGTTGCTGTATGATTATGAACTCGCCCGAACCATTTACGAAGATGATTCGCTTCCGATAGAAGAACGAGCGGAATCATTGAAGAAAGTCCACGGAGCGTTGCGACAACTCATAACGGTCGCGCCCCATGATCCGCGTCGCTTCGAATGGACGATCGAATTGGCTCGTTCGCTGATCTACGAAAAAGGCGAGCCGTACTTTACCAGCATCCTGTACCGCGGGGGCGATGCAACCGATCGTAAGAAGCTGCTGCAAACAACGGGTGAGGCGCTGAGTCTTCTTCGCCGGCTCAAGGCGTCCATCGAATCGGAATACGAACGAATCGACACGCTGCCGCTTTCCGAATTCGAAGCGTTGGAAGGAGGCGGATACGTCGAGATGATCGACAACCTCGCTCCGCAAGTCGAGTATCTCCTCTTATGGACATTGTACTACGATTCCCTTCCCCGCGATGACGAAGACCCCGCCCGCGCAGCCCAGTTAAACGAAATTGCGAAGAAGCTCGAAGAAATGACGGGCCTGCTCACTACGCCGCACGAACAATCGAAAGTCCAAGCGCAAGGCCAATTGCTAGCTGGAATGACTTTTCGCTTACTCAATAAACATTTGTCAGCCCGTGATCATTTTGAAAGACTCTTTTTGATTGCAAGTCGGATCAATGATCCGATGGAATTGCGATCCATCCAATGGGCCATCATCCTTGGACACGTCGAGACGGTTCGAAACGAACTCGATGACACCAATTACCAGACCGCGGCTCGCAGATTGGCAGAATTTCGCGCTGCGATTGAACAATTGCGTGGCGACCAATTTGGACTAGAACTCATCGCGACACTCCTTGAGCGAGAAATACACAAGGCACGGCTGCAACAAGCGCTGGAAAACGACGACGAAACAGGGGTTGACCGGCTGCGAGTGAAGGGCTGGTCCGTAGTGCTCGATCTACTCAAAAACCATCCTCAACGACGCGACGAAGTCTACGCCGTATTGTACGATAACATCGGCGCAGACGCAGATCACGCTGCGCTCGATCCGATTGAACAATGCGCGATGCTTGCGGGCCTGCTTTACGATGCCTCACTCGCATCCTCTGCCAAACCACCCAACCAGATTTTGGCCAATGATTTCCTTGACCGCGCCATCGAGGTTGCTGAAGCGTTTTTAGCCCAGGCCGACCGGGATACCATTCCCCTCAAACCGCAAGTGATTTACAACCTCGCGGTCGCTCAGTACCGCCGCGGCCGATTGATTGATTCCGCGCAACGGTTCGTGCAGGTTGCAGAGAATCACGGCAAGTTCGACAAATCGCTTCAAGCCATCACCTTGGCCGTTCAGATTTATGCAAAACTCAATGATCATGCGCAGTTTGCCAAGAACCCGGGTTTTAGAACGAAATACATTCGGGCAATGGAAGTTCTGGTCTCCGGATACGCCGCTTCTGAAACGGCGCAATATTGGCGATTCTTCTATGCGCAATTGCTTGACGAAGACGAACAGTTCGATGCGGCGGCCGTTCAATTCAGCATGGTTCACCCCAAGCATGAACATTACTTAGAGAGCGTGTTCTTGAGCGTGCGATGCCGTGCGCTGGGCTTGCGCGCATACATCGAACTCTATCCGAATGATTGGGCAGAAATCACCAAACGATTTGATCAATTCGAATCGGCGCAGCGGAATTTTGTTGCACTCGCCTCTGCGCGGCTTAATGCAGCGACGGAACCGGAGCGCATTGCTGAATTGAACGGTCTGCTGGCTCGGGCTGCACTGACGTTGGCGGAAGTCCTGGTCCTACCCGAAGTGAACAAGCCCGGCGCAGCGATTCGAACTGTGGCGAACTTC
>JANQHN010000398.1 GCA_028282665.1 Phycisphaerae bacterium
TCGGAAGTTGGCTGGTAAAGTCGATCAGCGAACAACAATCGCACCCCGGCCGCAGTCTGATAGATCCTAAGCGAACGATTGCTTTGCCGCCCCCACCACGCCCTAACGGCGTCAACAACTTTATCCATCGAAGCCTCGCCGACTGAGTCTCGTCTACCACCAAACAGCGCACGGCGCAACGAGCCGCCCCGGCCCGTCTCTTGCTTTTTCGCGAAGTCGATATCTACGAAGCAAACGGAAGCAGTGTTCAAGACCAAAGCGCCATACCTATTCCGCGTGATGACTGCGACCACGCCAGCCGATCCATCACTACCAGCGCCGTGAATCGTCTCCACGATCTCTTCACGAAGTGGATGTTCGTGGTAGTCGTACCGATCGGGTCGATCACCGGAAGCCAGACGAATTGACGCTCGCGTCGCGCGTTCTACAGCCATCGTACGAGCATCTTCAAAACTGACCGACGACCACCCCCATGCCCAACACCGCTGCCCCTGGTCGTGGTGCAGCTCGATTCGATCGTGATCGAGGATCCAATAGATTGGAATGTGCATATCGTTCACCCCGTACGGTCGGCCACACCGCAACGCCAAGATGATCAAGAAACTAGGCGAAGTGCTTTAGGGCGAGTGAAGTAGTGGACACGGACAGCCTGAAGCACTACAGGGAATCGCTACTTACCAGTCCCTTCCTCCTCATAATCTTCATCGTACTCCTCCGCGTCCTCTCCCGCATCTTCGTCGTACGACGTCTCGGCATGCTCTTCGTCTTCTTCACCGAAGAGGTCGCCGTCTTCGTCCGCAACATAACCCGCTTCCATGTCCACCGCCACCTGCTTTTGCAACGCACGCCATTCGTCTACGGTCATCACAACTTCACGCGCTTGTGAACCTTTGTATTCGCCAACGATGCCCGCGTCCGCCATTTGATCGACAAGCCGCGACGCACGTGAGTACCCTATCTCCAGACGGCGCTGCAGCAGACTCACGCTACCGCGCTGTGTCTCCAGAATGATCTCGACCGCTTTTTCGAAGAGAGGATCGCGAACGGTATTCGCAGCCTCCTGCGCGGCGGTCGGGAGGCGAACGAGTTCGGGATGAAACTCCGGTTTGGCACGTGAGGCGAGGTCGTCCAGCACCGCCTGCACCTCTTCATTGCCGAGGAACGTTCCCTGGCAACGGAGCGGCTTGTGTGTACCAGGCGGCAGGAACAACATATCCCCTTGCCCCATCAGCACTTCACCACCGTTTTGATCCAGGACAATGCGCGAGTCCATCCGCGAGGCAACGCGGAAGCAGATGCGTGACGGCATGTTGGACTTGATAAGTCCGGTCACGACCTTCGCTTCCGGACGCTGTGTCGCGACGATGATGTGAATGCCGACCGCACGGGATTTTTGTGCGAGCCGCGACAAGTGGTGCTCGATCTCTTTGCCGGAAGTCATCATCAAATCCGCAAGTTCATCGATCATGATCACGACATAGGGGAGCGTTGTGGAAATGCGGGCCCGCTCCTCGTCGTTGCCCGGATTCAGGCGCGTAAAAACGCCTTCCGGACCGAGGTTGTTGTATTCTGAGATGTTCTTTACACGGCACTCCGCAAGCAACGCGTAGCGCTCTTCCATCTTCGTCGTCGCCCATTCCAGAATCTTCTCCGCTTTGGTCAAGTCTGTTACAATCGGGCACATCAGGTGGGGAACTTCCTTGAACTGTGACATCTCGACCATTTTTGGGTCGACCATAATGAGCTTCACGTGGTCGGGCCTTTGGGTCATGAGCAAGCTCAAGATGATCGAGTTGATGCAAACGCTCTTGCCCGAACCGGTCGTGCCGGCGATGAGCAAGTGCGGCATTTTCGTCAGGTCGGCGATGAGCGGCTTGCCGGCTGCGTCCTTACCCAGAAAAAGCGGTAACCTCATGCCCACCGCCCGCTTTCCGCCGTGCGTCATCAGTTCGCGCAAACGGACGGTTTCTTTTTGAATATTCGGAACTTCAATGCCCACCGTGTTCTTGCCGGGAATCGGCGCGACTACGCGAATTGCGTGGGCTTTGAGTGCTCGCGCGATGTCGTTGGACAAGGATGCGATCTGCGAAACTTTGATTCCCGCGCCCAAGGTCAACTCGAACATCGTAATGACCGGCCCGGTGTCGATCTCCACGACTCGCGCATCCAGGCGGAATTCCTGCAACGTTTGCTCGAGAATCTTCGCCTGTTCCCGAACGATAAGTTCCTGCTGGGAAGTGAACCCATACTCGGGTTCATTGAGCAAGTCGACGGGTGGAAGCGTCCAGTTCTCAATCTGTTTGGGATACGCCTCTTTGGGCTGTTGCTTGGGAGAGAGAAAGTTGACGACCGGCCCGCGTGATTTCTTCCGCTTCTTGCCACGTTTCGGCGTGGCCCCGTTAGCTGCGTCCTCATTCTCTTTTGCGCCATCGAACGATTCGCTCGATTCCTCCTCGTCTTCACCGTCGATCTCTTGGTCGACCTCTTCCACTTCATCCGCTACAGCAGTTTCGTTAACTTCTTCTTCGAGCGGTTCCTCATCGAAAAGCGCCGGATCATCATCGGGCTCAATCATCGCAACCTTACGGTCTTTCGCTCGACCACGAGCGCGGGGCTTTTGTTTTACTGTGGACACGCCACGCGAAGAGGCACCGATCGCCGCTCCGGCGGTTGCGACTACGGGCTTTGCGACGCTACGGGCTAATCCCCGTACGTACATGATCGCACAACCCGAGACCTCGCCCATTTTCCGTAAAGCAAACGGCAGCTTCAGCACCCACCCGTCGGTCGTGAACAGCAACCCAACAAACAGGCAGGAAGATAAAACGATAAACGTACCCAGCGGGTTGAGATGGACACGCAAGTAGTCCCCCAGCGCTTGACCGATAACTCCACCGTGCCCGACCGGTAAAGCAGCATTTGCATTTGTAGGCAGGAGATGTACCGTAGCGGAAGTGCAGATAACAAGCAACGTCAGTCCGAATAACCGCTCGGGCATGCTGCGGATTTCGCTACGGAATAACTTCATCAACACCGCAAGCGTAACGAACAACAACAGCGGATAGGCACCGTCCCCAAAGTAATTGTGCAAGTAAAACGCACACCACGCGCCCGCAATGCCACACGCGTTTTCGGGCGGGCTGTTGTGCGGATATTGATGTGGACTGGGAAAGTCGCCCGCGTCGAATGTAACCAAAGCGGGCCAAAGGAAGATGCACACGAGCAGCGCGAACAGCTTCCACAACAGATTCTTCGGTTTGATGTTTAGATCGTCAGCCATGACCGATTGCAGATCTTCCTTGATCGAGTCATCATCCACGTAATCCTATCCACGAGTGAAGGGCGGGCAACCGCGCTTCTGTGATTATCGGTCTGTAAAGGTAATGCGCTAGAGACATTATCGGTCCCTCAGCAACTACGGAAACGATCATCGGATGCCTTTTTTGAGCCCCAAATGCAGATAACCTAAAGTATGTAAACATATCCGCTTAGAAACAACAAAAGAGTATTGACCCGAGTATTTCACAAAGCCTATTATGCAATAGGCTATTGTGGGTGGGCTTACGATCCACTCGCGAAGAAGGGGTTTGTATTTACATTTTTGATTGGCCTCCACGTGGGGGCACTTTCGGGGCGCATTTGCAATAAACATCCGCGCGAAGCTACGCATGCGCTTAGCCCTGAGGGTGAGAAGGAGGAGAGATGAAGTATTTTGGAACGATTCTGACGCTCGTGTTCGCAGTGTCCGCGCAAGCTAACGTTGTAACCGGCACGGACACCATCGCAACGTTCGATGATCCCGCGCTAGACGCAACGACCCCGCTAATTACGTACGATGCGGGCTCGAATACGCTCTCGGGTGCGTGGAATTCAATCGGGCTGACTCTCGAAACCGTTTCGGGAGACTACATCGATGCGACATTTACGTTGACCGCTTTGCCGGGTGGGCTTCCCGGTGAAGTCGGTGCAGGCGAAGTGCAGTTTTTCGACTCGCTTGCAAATCCGATTTTCAACATCGCTTTCGATTCCGGCCAACTCAACGCCATTGGATTTGGTGCCACGGAATTTCTGTCACTTAACGATGTAACATTTACCGGCTCGATCCTGATCGATCCGGTTCAAAATGAGAGTTTCGCGTTCTCATTTGCGAATCAAACGCCCGTGGGTAATGATGGGAGCTTCACCGCAACTGCGGCATTTACGTCCTCTGCCACGGTGATCCCCGAACCCGCAACGCTAGGCCTGCTCGCACTCGGTGCAGTGGCTTTCTTCCGCAAAAGGTAAGAGATTGTAATCAGTAGAACTACCCGGTACGGCGGGCGTATGATTAGTAGTTCAACCGTGGCAGCAAAAAAAGGATTGTAACGCTAAGCCACGGAAACAAACCATTGCTCCTGTTGCCTGCGGGGCCGATGCCGGACGCACACACCGGTGTCGGCCCTCCTCTTTAGACAGAAAACCCCCACACGGTAGGATTCTGCAAAACCGCAATCTTGCAATTTGTGGGTTTGCAAGTTCGCGTACACACTATGGCTCATCATGTTTCTTAGCATTTTTCTCCAACAACATCTCGCCAACGTGCAACGATATCTCCGCCATATCCACTGAGGACAGGTTTGCAAGAATAGATATGGACAAGTCGTAATCTGGATACATCACCCAAAAACAACTCGCCCCGGGCGTTGGTCCCGAACCGTGTCCGACAATGCGACGTTTCTTGTGTTCGCGAACGAAAAATCCCAGCCCATAATCGGTATTTCGACCGGTCGGCAATACGGTCGATTGAGTCATTCGAACAATTGCCTTCTTTGTTACCAGCCGTTCTTTGCGCAGCGCAATTGAGAGATGCGCGAGGTCCGTTGCGCTGGAGAGCAACCCGTTCCCGGGAATACGATTGCTCAAATCTACAAGAGGTGTTCTTTGGAACTTACCGCCATCCGAAAGCGCGTACCCGCCTGCGCGGCGAGGGATCACTGCTTCCAAATTGTCCGGGCAGGTCGAATTCATCCCCGCCGGTTCGAATACGGACTCTTTCATCAATACTGCATAAGGTACGCCTTTGGCGCGCTCCAAGGCCAAACCCAACAGCGTATATCCGTGTGTGGTGTAATGCATGCGCGAACCAGGCGCAAACAGGAGATCGTCTTCTTTGAACAGCTCCATTCCGGAAACAAGCGCAGAAACGCGCTTTCGACTGAAGAATTCTTCCGCGTTGAACGTCCGCACGCCTGAAGTATGTGTCAGCAAATGCTCAATAGTGATGGTATGGCTTTTTTGCGGATAATCCGGAACCCACTCGCGAATATCTCCGGCGAGTTCGAATTGTCCAGCGTCTACCAGTTGCATGACTGCCAGCGCAGTCAGCGTTTTGGAAATCGACCCGATGCGATAAACTGTGTCCGGTGTGGCAACGACCTGATTCTCCAACTGGGCGATTCCCAATCCTTGCGCAGCGATAATTCGCCCCCCGCGGGCAATGGCGACAGACATTCCCGGAATCCGTTCCTGCGCCATTCGATCAGTCAGGTACGCGGCTACTTCTTTCGGCAGCGGCTCATACTCTCCGCGGTCCATTGACGCAGCATTGGCCGACTTGACAGGCTTCTTTGCATCAGCCTGCATCTCGGCCTCGATGTGGAAACTGACCGATATCAGACTCAGCACCATACAAAAAAAGATATTGATCAACCTGATCCTCCATCCTGCAAAACATCCTGGGCAGCGACGGCTGCGCATCCGGCTACCGCTGCCGTCTCACAGCGTAATACCGTCGACGCCAATGAGACAGCGCGGACTTCCGCTTCCCGCAACGATTCCGATTCCGACTCAGACCATCCGCCCTCCGGTCCGACAAACAAGATAATCCGCGCACCATCGTCTGCCTCACGAACCAGATCGACAAAACGACAACGGGTTTCATAGACATCCGCCCATGCAACCGTCACGCCAGACTGAACAAGCGCGCACGCTTTGCTGATCCACTGAGTAGTCGACAAAGGCTCATCGATTCGAGGCAGGTGAGCAACATGAGCTTGTTTCGCAGCCTCGATCGTCCGACGACGCCATCTTTCCACAGAGTCGCCATCGGGCTTCGCAACGCTACGTTCCGCGATCACAGGCCAAATGGCGTCGACACCAAACTCCGTACACTTTTCGACCAGGTAAGCTTGTCGATGTGTTCGAGGCATCGCCACTGCCAGAGTCAACCGCCTTGTTGGCCGGGGTACAACTTTGTCAACCGAGGATACCCTCACCACCAATTGACGCTTTGTAATGGCCGCGACTGATGCCCATCCCAGATTCCCCAATCCGTCAAAAACAACCACCTCATCATCCACGCGCAAACGCAGCGACACCGCCGCATGGCGAGCTTCCTCGGTTGGCAACTCGACTTCGCCGAGACTTACCTTCGGGGTGTATAGCCAAATCTGTCTCATGCCGAGTCGGATTATCGGTCTCTGAATGCCACCGGGCAACCTCACGATACTTCCTCCACGAGCCGATAATATCAATGCGGAGTGTCCATATGTGGATACCCGAGCAATATCGGACGAAGCCCAAACAAGGCAACGCGAAGTTCTGCATGGCCGAGGAACGCCAAAACGACCAACCGGCACCCGATTCCAGCGCGGACGATCTTCTCGATGCGGCCGCCACGGAGGATATCGATGCGCTTCTGGCGAGCGCCTCCTCACTAGCCGCCGAGCTCAAAGACGATCTAGGAGAGGACGGCCAGGAAAATGCCCCGCAGGAAAGCCCCAACTCTCCCGTGGATAGTGAGGAGGACGTCACCGACAGCGTGGACCATAAGCTCGCCGAGATGGAGCAACTCCTCGACGATACTAACAATGAACTTGGCCAAGACGAAAATCAGGGTGATGACGAATCGGATGATCGGGACACGGAATCGGTCACCACGGCCTCTACTGAAAAAACAGATAACCTGGACGATTCGGAAAATACGCCCGCATCGCTCGATTTAGAAAAAAAACCGCAAGACCAGGAAGAGAAAGCCGCGCAGGAAGCGCAAACCGCAGCGCCGCCACGTGAAAATGTGGATTCGGAAGATGGCGAATTCAATCTGGATACTTCAATTGATGATTTCAAAGCGGCAGCGGCGGCGTTGGAACCGTCCGAAAAGGAATCTGCAAAGCGCGACCTGGACGCCGATCTTAGTGCCGAAATCGATGCCGCAACCGCCAGTTCGGCTTCCGATCACGGTTCCAGCAAAGGCATTGATTTCGACGAATCTGAGTTCGAAGGCGATACAGATGACCTGCCCAGTCTGGACGACAAGGAACCCTCTCAATCACCTCCTAAAAGCCAACCCAAGCAAAACGCGAATGAAACCGCAAAAACTGATGACGACAAAAACGTCAGCGAGGAAGACGAAGAAGACGCCTCGCCATCGGTCAGTGTTGTAGGTAGAATTTTGCAGAAAATCACTGGGCGGTTTAATCCGATCTTGATGATTCTCGCTTCGTTCGTCGCGACAGGTCTCGAAATCATCGACAGGCCATTCGCTCGCATTTCAGAACGGTTCCGCATCCTGATCGGGTACATCGCAATCGCAACTTTGGCTACCACTGCGGTCGTTTTTGTCCTGGCCGCTCTCGCATCGTAGTCAGCCCTACAGCCAAGCTATGGACGCTAGTCGACGCACCCTTGCAGAAAACGTAAACTCCATCAAATGAACAAAAAAACGGTTCGCATTCAGGCTCGATTCCGTTTCATCCTCCTGCTGCAGGTTATAATCTGTCATGGCTCAATCAACGTACAAGCTCACCAATCCGGGTTCCACCCGACGCAGGTCTGTCCTGCACAGCGTAGTGCACTTGGTTCTTACTATACCGTTGATCATCACCATCCGGCTCTACCAAGCCTTGATTCGACCGCATCTTTGCGGCTCGTGCATTTTCGTTCCCACATGCAGTGAATACGCGATCGAAGCAATTAAGGCATTTGGTTCTGTACGAGGAACCATCCTTACCCTGAAACGCTTCTGTCGATGCCGCCCTCTCTCCGCCGGTGGTTACGACCCAGTACCTACGGAAAACGACGATGTGAAATAAACGTCCCCCAGGAAACCAGCATTCGCCCCACCAAACCACTTACCGCGTTTTTCACAAACTCCTCACAAGCAAGCGCGCACACACGCACGTTGACGGACTGCCGGAGAAGTTCTACGCTCGGCTCGATAATAATATCTGAAAGTGCCATATATTGGCACTTTATAGCGTCGTAGCGTGTGCGCGAATCAGAATCAGAGAGGATCGCAACATGGGTTTCGCAAGTGGAGCCGTCTCTTATCGTAGGTTCTATATCACCGGAAAATGTGCAGAGGCGTCTAGTGCTTCTTGGCGTGAGGGATTCGCCAAAAACGCGTTTGGAGAATATGGCTCGGCGAGTTCAGACGGTGTGGAAGTCGGCTGGATCGTCCCGGACCACCTATTCGACGTGGATTTCTCCGACGCTTCGCGTATCACGTTTGGACGATACCTGTTTGCCGCAATGCGCATGGACCGTATATTGCCTCCCGCCCAGATCGTAAAAAGTTACCGGCGTATGGAAGAGGTGGCAGCTTTAAACGCCAGCGGGAAAGAGTTTCTCTCCAAATCCGAAAAGCGCGAAGCCAAAGAGGCTGCCGATCAGCGAGCGGATGAAGAGGCGCGGCGCGGCGCATTTCGTCGAACTGCGGGCTATCCACTACTCATTGATACAGAGAAAGGCATCGTCTACTTTGGGCAACTGGGTTCCAAGTCTAGCGACAAACTCATGATTTTATTCGCAGACACATTTGACACGACCCTCGTTCCTGCACACGCTGAAGAGACGGCATTTCGCTTAGTTCAAAAACTCGATCTATCTCGCAAGTTCGACGATGTGATCCCCATGCGATTGGTCGACCCACCAATGAGGATGATGGAGGGCGACACAGATAGCCAGCAAGAACACGACCGCGCGTTTCTCGGTCGAGAGATGCTTACGTGGCTTTGGTTCGTGGCGAGTCAACGCGAAGGTGCGCTCACGTTGGCGAATTCGAAAGAGGTCGGCTTCGCATTGCACCAAATGCTCGAACTCACCTGCGTCTTCGATCTGACCGGCAAAGATTCAATCCGCACCGATGCACCATCCACCGCCCCGGAGGCACTCGCCGCCATGCGCGTCGGCAAGCAACCCACTAAAGCGGGGCTGTTGCTCGCAGCGAGAGGACTTGATGCCTCGCTCAATCTAGACGGTGCGACCGGGAATGTCAGCGGGTTGAAGCTGCCTCAACCGGAAGAACCCCTCCCTCCCAGAGACCTGCTCGAATACAGATTTGACGCAATCAGGGAGACTTCAGTCCTACTCGACGAAATTTATGCAGCCTTTCTCAAGGTGCGTTTGTCCGATGGCTTCCGGGATGAACTGAGGGAAATGAAAAACTGGGCACTGGGGTCGCACGACACCCTGGAGAGCCTCATACGCCGTGCTTCCGCTTAATCCTACCTCTCTCTACGTGACCTGATGGCTTGCATGATACAGCTAATTTAGGAGTCTTGTACCGATTATACGCCCAATCACCACGCCGCTATTTTCACATATGCGTATCATCTTTTGTAACTCATCTTGCCGTATCCTTTAAAGTTTCGTGAAAGGGATAATCTGGGATAGGATGCGATTGACAACGACAATCACCCGCGTATAGGATACGCCTTCCTATCGTGTCGACGAAGAGATCTTTATGAATGACAGGTCACGCACAATGCGATGGAAGGCGCCAAGCAATAGTGTGCTAGTGCCTCCCTTTTTCTTGCGCGCTGTAACTGGTTGTTTTTGGATCTCACTGCTGAATATGCAACGAATTAGAACCTGAACGTTGCCTAGAGCGGTGCTTGCCGGAGGGGAAAGAACCGGCAATGCTGCCAAACATCTTGGGCTAGCAGGAGGAGGGGAAGGAAATCGGCCGGCTGCGCAGATTGTTTTTTTCTGCGCGGACCGGCCGTTTCTAATTCCAGCTAAAGAGTTTTTTTGGCCTGGAACATAACGATACGATTACTCTGGCGATATTCCCGCCAGTCCTTCCATTGTCTTCAGCAAAGCCTGTGTTCCATCTTTTCCCCCACTATGTGCTTGGTTCACAGCAAGGAGTTGATGCACCAGCGCCGTGCCCGGTAGCGGCACATTTGACTTCCTTGCAGCCTCCAGCACAAGGCGAAGATCTTTATTCTGCAGATCGATCATAAACATGGGTGCGAAATCGCGCTTAATCATCCGCTTCCCCAGGTTCTCAAGCGCCCAGGAACCGGCAGCCCCTTTCGACACGGCGTTAAGCATCGTCTCCAGTTCCAAGCCCGCTTGACGTCCAAACACAAACGCTTCACATACACCCAGCAAATTCAGGCCGCACAAAATCTGATTGCATAGTTTCGTTAGTTGCCCTGTGCCCAATGGGCCACAATGCACGATTGATTTGCCCATCGCCTCGAACAAAGGCCTAGCGCGTTCCACATCCACTTCCGCCCCCCCCACCATGATGCTGAGCGTTCCTGCGACCGCTCCGTTCGCGCCACCCGAAACCGGCGCGTCAAGCAGCGATCCCCCCTTCGCCTCCAGAACTTCCCCAACCTGACGTGCGACTTGCGGCGAAATCGTCGACATATCAATGCAAAGCGCCTCTGGCTTCAGCACTTCGCACACACCGTCCTTGCCAAGATACACCTGCTCCACATCAGGAGAGTCCGTTACGATGCTGATAACAAAGTCACAGGAACAAGCCAACGCGGCAGGCGAATCGCACCATGTCGCCCCCTCTTCGAGCAGCTTCTCCGCTTTCGTCTTGGTTCTGCTATGAACGCTTACCGAAAATCCAGCTCGCATGAGGTTTCGCGTCATCGGCTCCCCCATAATCCCCATGCCAATCACGCCGACACTTGATTCGTTCATTGCACTTCCCTCATTCGCATCAGTGGCTATAACAGTTTCGATACAGGCGCAGCGTTCAAAATCGACCTTCCGACAACGCCAAGCTAGGCGTCGGTCGCGACACCTGACTAGAGCTTATACTAGTCGTATCCATCAACAGGTCCTGAAGTATGCGCGCAATAGTACCCGTTGTCACACCGTCACTCCGATGCGACAACGGGCATTCGAGTCATTTTATTCGTTTGCCAATGGGGCAGGGCAACGCCGCGCCAGGCCTGTGCTATCCGATGGCTTCGAATCCCTTTCCACCGCCCGATGATCCGCCGGTCATGGCTGCATCCACAGCGATGTAGCTCTCCGTCGCGATGATACTGCTCGTGGTGTGCTCCATGCTAATCGACATCGACAACATACCACTACCTTGGCCATTGGTACTACCGAAGAAATTGCCCAGGTTTTCCAGGAGTTTTTCTGTTGCCTTCGGATTTTGCTCTTGCTGACCATTAAGTAGCATAAGAATCAGCAATCCAACAATTAATCGCAGAATGTCATCGTCATTGGCCGAGCCGAGCGAACCGTTCACTAAATAGCCCAAGTCGGCCTGGATATTGGTTAACGACGATGACGATGTAAGCGATACGGCTGAAGAAGCCGAGGACGTGCTCAAACTCGCCGCCTGGGCGAACGTCGGCATTTGCGATGCGGTTACGATACTCGACTGGGCGTCAGCGGCTCCAGAGATCGCAGGATTAACACCCTCTATCGGACTTAGCATTTTGATCCCCTCCACATTATTCAGCCCGCAATAGCAGGCGCTGCTTCCTCCTCCCTTCTTGTTTCACACTATGGACCAGGACTAATGCAAATAACCGCCACGCACGCCAAGAAACGTAAGTGATTTCCCTATAAGGCTTTAGGGGCGAAAAGAGTTTGTGCGAACTTTGCGGGTTATATCAATTGCGGTTCGCCGGGCAACATAGCGTGTGGCGTAAAGACTGCGTGCCCATGTGCAAGTCAGTGGAGGGAGTCTGTTTGTTGACACACTCGCACGCTAATCTATCATGCTTATGGGTCTACATTTGGCGTCATTCCCAAAGTCGATGACTTGAGGGTAGATCATTCGCCTACACCCGCTTACTCGTATTTTCACAGCTTTGTCGTGAGGGTGTCTTTCGTTGTCGACCGCTGGCGCTTCATCTACGTCAATTTGTAACAGCGCGTTTTCGGGTCCATCTATCGCGCGGTTGTCTCCATGTGCCAAATTGAATTTGACACTGGATGTGCTAGGCGTTCGACCTGACGGCTTTCACGAGCTGGATTCTTTAGTAGTGGGGGTCGACCTTTGTGATACCCTGACTTGCAAACGGCTGGCTGACCCGGTTGTGCGGTTCACTTGTGACGATTCGACAATCGACGCAAAGGACAACCTGTGCACGCGGGCAGCCGAATTGTTCATCAAAGCCAGCGGCGCGCCAATCGGTTTCGCCATCAAACTGATCAAACGAATTCCGATCGGCGGCGGCATGGGTGGAGGAAGCTGCAATGCAGCCGGAACGCTATTGCTGTGCAACGTCCTGAGCAAATGCCCACTAAGCAATGAAACGTTGCACGAGCTTGGAACTGCGCTGGGCAGCGACGTTGCACTTTTCTTTCATTTGCCGTCGGCGTTGATGCGAGGACGCGGCGAGTTCGTTACACCGGTCAGTCTGGCGTGGTCGGGGTTTGCGGTTTTGGCGGTCGCGAAGGCGGAAGTTTCAACGCCCAAAGCGTACAAAGCCTTCGACGCGATGATGTCGAACCGTGTGTCCGCAACGCCTTCAGGTTTAAGTGAGAAGGCGATTCTGGCTCCTACGGCTAGGGAATTGGCGGATTGCTGTGGCAATCAACTCGAGAAACCGGTATTTTCGATTTGCCCTGAAGTTGCCCGAGTTTATAAGCAGTTGAAGAATCTGAATGTTGGCAGTGTGCGCGTTAGCGGCGCAGGCTCGGTGATGTACCTATTGTCCGACACGGAAGATGAGGCACGATGCATCGCCCGCCTAATCCAGGAAACGCGAATTGGAGTCTCTGTTCACGTCGCGCGTGTACCCGTTTGCCCGAAACCTGTAGAGTTTGAGGAGTAGAGTTTATGGAGATTTCCGAAGTACGTGTACGCCTTGTGGAGGGCAGGTCGGATCGCCTCCGCGCTTTTTGCACCCTGACGCTGGACGACGTATTCGTCATCCGAGACTTGAAAATCGTGGACGGTTCGCGAGGCCTGTTCGTCGCAATGCCCTCTCGCCGCACAACCGTATCATGCCCACGATGCGATTACCGCAATCACCTACGGGCAAAATTCTGTAACGAATGCGGCACGAAACTTCCGCCCAACCAACAGCCGGAAAACGATGAAGACAGCAGAAACCGCATGCATCGAGATATCGCGCATCCGATTACGCCGGAATTCCGCGACCTCGTGCAAAATCTCGTCCTCCAAGCTTACGAGCAGGAACTCGCCCAAAGTGAAGATCCGAATTATGAGCCAAGCGAGCTCGACACCGATGCCGATTCGCCTGAAGGGCTAAGCGAGTACGATTCGTTAATCGCTGACTTGCGAAGCTCGCGCAGTGACGGCGAGGACAACCGAGAGTTTAGAGGACGCCGCGGTGGATCGCGCGGTCGACGCGAGGACGGCAGGCCAGGAAAGGGTCGTGGTCGTGGACGGGGCGAGTCATCCAACGAGCGATGTGACGAACGATCGGCTAATAGAGTGAGCGAACGAGGCAATGGACATTCGGAAGACAATTCGGGGCAACGTGGCGGGCATCAACGTCGCTTACGCGACCATGAGAAACGACGGGAACGCCACGAAGAATTTATCGCTGCCGAGGAAAAGGAGGAACCGCCCGTAGAAACATATAATGAAACATTCGTCGATGAGATTCCGACCGAGTCGACAATACTAGAATCGATGACGACCGAAGCCAAAGATGATGAGCCCTTTGGCATGGGCTTGCTTGATGAACCCAAGCGGGCCAAGACGAAACCCGCCCTTGAGAATAAATGGGTGGAAGAGCCGGTAAGCAAACCAGCCGAAGAAGCTCCCGCAGAGGTCGCGGCCGAGGAAATACAAGAGGAAGGATCCGATGATCTCGCCGACGAAGACGCACCGTTCGGCGCAGGCATCCTGTAAATAGTTGCGTTCTTCTCTCCCGCCCTGCCAATTCGGAATCTACGGTGGGGTGGGGCGATTTTTTGATTGGCGAAATCCGCCCACGGCCGGGTTAAGGAGGAGGAATTTCGGAATCGCTTTGATCACGATGCTCGCCCGCCAAGTCCGCCATGCGTCTGACAATTGGCGCTTCTCGGGCTTTCAATTCGCTGATCAACTGTTCCTGATCATACTTGTCCTCTGCAATGTCCTTTGCAAGATCACGCAGCACTGAGGCGAGTCTTTGGATCAGCTCGGCCATGCCTTCGATTGGCTCGTCCGTCTGAATTAACCACGCACCTTGATGACGTACGAGCCTGACCTCATCCAACGGAACCCGCCCCGCCACTTGAATGGTTACGACGGCTTCGTCGCCTCCGACATCCTCGGTCACGAACTCGACGTGCTGCGAAAAAACGCC
>JANQHN010000038.1 GCA_028282665.1 Phycisphaerae bacterium
CTGTGCATGGAATACGTAGACGGCCAACCGCTGACCAAGTGCACCAAGGCACAATTCATCTTGGAAGAACGACTCGTGCTATTCGCGCAAGTGTGCGACGCAGTGAGCCACGCGCATACGAAGGGCGTGATTCATCGAGATTTGAAACCTGCAAACATCCTCGTCACTCAGGACGGCCAACCGAAAATTCTGGATTTCGGCGTAGCGAGAATGACGGATGTTGACGCGCGAAACCTGACCATGCACACGAATGCCGGACAGATCATCGGTACGCTCGCCTACATGAGTCCGGAGCAAATCGCGGGCAACGCTCGAGAACTGGATACGCGGTCCGACGTGTATGCCCTGGGCGCGATGCTTTACGAACTTATCGCCGGCAAAACGCCGATTCCCATAGACGAACTGAACATCACCGAGACCGCTCGCCGTATCCGCGAGCAGCAACCCGCAAGACTTCCCACCAGCAAACAGTACTCGGGCGAACTGAATTGGCTGATATCCAAGGCTTTGAAAAAAGATCGTGACCGACGCTATCAATCTGCAGCGGCTCTGGGTGACGACGTACGCAGGCTTCTTGCCAACGAACCCATCGAAGCTCGCCGCGACTCCGCCATGTACGTCCTCAAAAAGACCATTCGCCGCTATCGGGTCATCGCCGGTATGTCTTTCATCGTCATGGTCCTGGTCGCCGCGTTTGGCACTGTGGCGCTGGTTTTGGCTGATCGAAATTTGCGACTTGCCCGAAGCGAACGACTCGCACGCAAGGAGGCGGATGACGCGCGAACGCAAGCGGACGAGGAAGCGGAAAAACTCAGACAAAGCCTGTATTTCAGCCGTATCGGATTCGCCCAAGCAGCTTTGAACGGCAACGACACTTCTCGAGTGAAAAGCCTGCTGATGGACTGTCCTGAGGATCTGCGCGATTGGGAATGGCGTTATTTGTGGCGTATCGCCGATCGCAGTTCGATGACACTCAATTGGTCCTGCCGGGAATCTCACGGTGCGGCGATCAGCGGTGATCAAAAGATATTCGTCATTGCCAACGCTAACGACGGCCTCATCGCAGTCGTCGACGTCGAACGGCGCGAAATTCTACGCGAATTCACACTACCACCATCCCAGTGGTGCTTCGCCCTTACGCAAGACGGTCGATTCCTTGCAAGCGTCGATACAAAGAACCTCATCACAATTCGACGCACGGATACGGGCGAGGTGGTTGCGCAAATGCGTCACGCGGCGGGGATCATGAAAAACAGACGCCTGGTGCGGGCACTGATTTTTTCACCTGATGATCGTTACGTCATTGCGGGAGGACGAGGCGGGGTGATTTCGGTATGGAGTTGGCGTAATGAAACCCTGGTGAAGAATTTTGGAGACGATAACAACGAAGTCTTTTCCTTCAAGTTCATAGACGAAGGAACAACGTTAGCTGTGGGCAACCGAATCGGGGAAATTCAGCTTTGGAGATTTCCCCGTGGTGAACACCTCGTCACCCTGCACGAACATAAAGGGGCTGTGCTTGCAATGGATTATGAGCCCGAATCCCGAATGCTCGCTTCCGGTTCAAACGATGAAACCGCCATTCTCTGGGACATCGAAACGCAAACCGCAACACATATCCTGCAAGGGCATCAGTTTCCGGTGCGCTGCGTAGCTTTCTCAAATGACGGACGATTGCTGGCAACAGGAGGCGCTGATTTCACAGTTAGGTACTGGGACGCCGAACAAGGCACGTCCAGGGCTGTCTTGCACGGTCACGGTGATCAGTCCACCTACCTGGCACACTTAAAAAGTCACCGGGCGTTTTTGTCCGCCGATCGAGACGGCGCAATGAAATGGTGGAAACAGGACATCATTCCGAACACAATCTCGATCAATACAAACCAGGCGAGACAAACACTGTCCATAGATTTCTCACCGGACGGAAATCGGATTCTCTCGGCCGGCCGTGACGGATCGATCAAAGTGTACAGCACGAAGGATTACTCGCTACTGACCACATGTACACCTCGCAAGGTAAACAGCATGGCAGCGACTTTCATTCAGGATGGTCAAACAGTCGTGTCGGCAGGTTACGACGGTACGGTTTGCGCTAGCGACGCGATCACAGGCTTATTGCAATGGCGGTCGGATTCGGGGCGCCCGCGGCTTCGAACCATTGCGGCCAGTCCGGACGAATCGCAGATCGCCACGGCGGGGATAAACGGAGTCATTTATATCGTAAGCGCGTCCACCGGTAAGCCGATTTTGAACTGGCCAGCCCACGACGGTCGCACGAACTGGGTCGCGTTTCATCCTACCCGCCCCATCCTCGCTTCAGGTGGTGATGACGCACTGGTTAAACTATGGGATCCCCGCGACGGGACGTTGATTCGAACGCTCACCGGCCATGAAGCGCTGGTTTACCAAGTCACTTTCAGCCCCAATGGTCAAGATCTTGCAACCATCGGTGAGGATGGTTTGCTGTTTATCTGGGATGCGGATTCAGGAAAAACGAAACTGCGTGTTGCAGCTCATCGTGGAGCGGGACTTGGAGTTGATTATGACGCAAACGGCGAACGCCTCGTCACGGGCGGCGCAGACAACGCGATTCGATTGTGGCATGCCGCAACCGGCGAGGAAATTCTGACATTGCTGGGACATGATTGGCTCGTACAAAAGGTACGCTTCCACCCGCAGGGAGAAAGCGTCGCCTCAACCAGCGACGACGGAACCCTTCGAATCTGGCCTGCCCCATCCTCCTAATCCATTCTTCCCTGACATTATCGGTCGAATGCATGGCCGCCTATAACCAACCTCGATAGCAAAGCATCACCTCGAACGGACCGATAAATCAAAGTACGAATACACGATCTGACTGAGATTGAACGGTCAACGTGCGCCTGAGTGGTTTCGTTATTGGAGTTCGTTTTGAGCGAGTTGTCATTGACTACCGCAAGCGGTGACTTACTGCGTTACCGCCAGCTGCTGCTCAGCCTGACCTGGCGTGACATACGCATCCGGTACAAACAGTCGGCACTGGGTATCGGCTGGGCGATACTTCTCCCGCTTTCCATGATGTTGATCTTCACGTTTGTCTTCACAAGAGCGATCGACGCTTCAAAGGTGATGGACGTGGCGATGCCGTACGCACTCTATGCCTATTTGGGACTCGTTCCTTGGACCTTCTTCAGTCAAGCACTGGGCAGCGCAGTCAATTCACTGGTCGCCAATCGGAACCTGGTCACCAAAGTGTACTTCCCACGCGAAGTGTTTCCATTAGCGTGCATCGGAAGCTCGTTCGTCGATTTCTGTGTCGCCACAAGTGTGCTTGTGGTGCTGATTGGTTACTACCACGTGCGTGGCATCTATGCATTTACGCCGCACGCCACGCTCCTGTTTCTCCCCATCGTGATGCTGGTGCAGGTCACGATGATGATTGGCATTGGTCTTATCCTCTCGATGGCGAACCTGTTCTATCGAGATGTACGCCAACTCTTCACGGTGACCATTCAGTTGTTGATGTTCGTATCCGGTGTAGTCGTCCCCTTGCCGCAGGACGGTTCCCTACTGGCACGGGTTGTTGGGCTGAACCCAATCGTGCCGGTGATCGGTGCCTATCGCGATTGCGTCATTCATGGCCGGTTGCCGGAAGTCGGCGGATTTGTGTATGCGTGTGTGTTTGCAGCGTTCGTGTTGCTGTTTGGATGGATATGCTTCCGCAAGGCAGCCTACCGCTTTGCGGAATGCATCTAATTTTATAATCGGAGTAGTTCGTGAACTCGGATTCGGTCGTCCAATTCGATCGCGTGTGGAAACAATTCACCATCGGCGAGACGCATGACTCTATCGCCTCGTTGTTGGCCTCTTCGGTTGCGCGCATCTTTCACCCCAACAAGAAGGTGCAAAGTAAACGAAAAACATTTTGGGCACTCCAAGACGCTAGTTTCGCCATACCTCGTGGAGAGGCGTTGGGCATCATCGGGCCGAATGGTTCAGGTAAAAGCACAGCGCTCAAAATACTCGCAGGCATTCTCAGACCGAATCGCGGCCATGTGCGAGTCGTCGGAAGACTAGCAGCCCTAATCGAAGTGGGTGCAGGGTTCCACGGCGATCTGACCGGCAAAGAGAACATTTTTCTTAACGGCGCGATTCTGGGCATGAGCAGGGCTGAGATTCGCAAAAAGCTCGACGAAATCATCGCATTTGCCGGCATCGAACGATTCATCGACATGCCCGTCAAGCGATACAGTTCGGGCATGTACGCCAGGCTCGGCTTTAGCATTGCAGCTCACGTTGATCCGGATGTGCTGCTCGTGGATGAAGTGCTGTCGGTCGGCGACGCAGTCTTTCGATTACGATGCATCGAGCGCATGAAGGAACTTATCGAGCAAGGCGTAACGCTGGTTTTCGTGACGCACAACCTGGATCAGATGCAAAGCATCTGCAAAAACGCCATCGTTCTGGACGGCGGGCAGGCGGTGTTCTCCGGTTCTGCGAGAGACGCGGTCGGTGAGTACCTTCAAGCGATGTCTCGCTCCTACACAAACCACACGACCGATGTGTCACAACAAAAGACTCTCGAAAACGCCCCCGTCAAACTTCTTGGATTGCATTTCCTTAACGAACGGGGAGAGAAACTAGTCTGGTGCCGGGCGGACCAGCCTGTGCGTGTGCGACTCCGGCTCGAGTGCTCGGCGCGAATCGACCAAGCGGTGGTGGAATTGAATATGCGGGCCAACCTCAGCAATAACCTGGTCAGTATCAACTCGGGAAGATCGTGCATTCCTATTCAACTCGAACGCGGAACGCAAACCGTCATTCTTCATATAGCATCGCTGCCGGTTTGCGGCGGACAATACTTCTGGAACGCCCGCGTGTGGAATCAAAATACCGGCGCAACCGAACTCGACACCTCATTCCGCTACCCGCTCGTCATAGACGATGCCGGTCAAGCAACTGGATTATTGTGCATTGATCACAGGTGGTTAAACCAGAAGCCCAACGATAGTCAGACGGTCGAAGGGCTCGAAGTTCGCCACTTAGTCGATGACCTCGAACACCGGGAGGAGGTACATGCATCGTGAACGTATGCATCCTCGCGGACGCAACATCCGTTCATATTCAACGCATCGTGCCTGGATTGGTTCAACGTGGCATCCAAGTCGATATCCTCGCACACAAACCGGTCGAAATTGACGGTGCGACGGTCACCAAATTCGAAGTGCCACCGCCCAGTCTGTCTTATCCAACGCGGTACCAGGGGCGATGGCGCACGTACCTCAAACGCCTGATGCGCAAGTACGACGCAGTGCATGTGCACTTTCTTCACGATTGGGGGTTTACGCCCGAAATCATGGAGCAAGGCTGTTTTGTGGCATCGCCGTGGGGCTCTGACATCACACCCCCGCCAGGCGAGGATCCCGTCACATCCGAAATGCGGGCCAAACGGATCGCCATGCTTCGCTGCGCCGCCGCGGTCACTGCATTCGGACCGAGTTTTGCACAGCTCATTGCCAACTACGCTCAAATCGATAAGGAAACAATAGACCTGCTGCCTCTGGGCGTGGATACAAATCTCTTCAACCCGGATGGCAAACGCCAAAAACGGCAACCGAACGCACCGCTACGAGTTGGTTTCTTCAAAGGTTTTCGCCCTGTGTACGGCGCTACGTACCTGATGCGGGCGATGCCCACCGTGCTCGAAGCGCATCCGAACACTCGGTTTCACATGATTGGCGACGGTCCCGAACTCATGCGATGCAAGGAACTCGCGGGCTGTTATGGCGTCGATGATCGGGTCAAATGGATTCAACGCCAACCACACACCAACATCCCGAATTTCCTGGCTGGCTGGGACATCAGCGCAGTCCCCTCGGAATGCGAAAGCTTTGGAGCGGCCGCCCTCGAATCCTCAGCAATGCTTGTTCCGGTTGTCGCGTCAAACGTGGGCGGACTCCCCGATACGGTTATGGACCAAATTACAGGCCTGCTCGTTCCGCCACGATCACCCGAGCAAGTCGCAAATGCCCTGATTGAACTGCTCGGAGACGATGAAAAACGTGAAGCGATGGGACGAAGCGGTCGGGCCTTCGTTGTGGACAACTACGAATGGTCCGGCATCCTGGATAAGTGGGTAGAAACGTACCAGCGCGCAATCGACCGCGTCTTCACCTGTGTTTAAAAAGACCGTACGCGACACCATGGTGAATTCAACGAAGGACAATGCGGTGCAGGATAAGATGTCCGAGTTATCGACAAACGAAAGTAAACGCCTGCTTATGATCGCGTGCGCGTTTCCTCCGGTTGGCGGCGCAGGCGTTCAGCGAACGCAAAAATTCGCTAAATACCTCGCACGCCTGGGCTGGAAGCCAATCGTCATCTGTGCGGATAGCGTTCCCGGTATACCGGCCGATCACTCATTACTCGACGACTTGCCCGAATCCATCGTGCGATGCCCTATTCCCGCAATCGATCCGGAGACACCGATCCGAAGATTACTCGCGCCTTTCGCGAAACTGGCTCGTCGATCCCCCACGTGGTCGTCAAAACTTGACGGATTGGCTCACCGCGCTGGAAATGTCGCTCGCGGCCTGCTCGACTTCGGCGTACCTGACGCTCAAGTATTTTGGGCGATTCGTGCTTACCGTTGTTCGCTCCGGTTGGCTCGAACGCACAAAGCGCAAGCTATCTTCAGCACGTATAGTCCCGCATCCAATCACTTGCTCGCTTACTGGCTTCAGCGCAAACTCCACATTCCCTGGATAGCCGATTTCAGAGACCTGTGGGTTGATGATTGTGAATACGAAGGCCGCGCTGCGTGGAGGCGCTGGATCGACGGAAAATGGCAGCGGCGATTTCTCCAATCAGCCGACGCTGTAACGGCCGTCTCGAATGGACAACGCGATCTTCTTGCTTCTTACCTGCCTGACGCACGAGCCAAATTCCACACAATCACGAATGGTTTCGATGAAGAAGATTTCGCCTCGCAAGGAAAAATCAACCGGAGAAATTCACTTTCCACTGATACGCAACAGCGCAATCCCTATTGTTTTACACTCACTTTTGTTGGGCAATTCCGATCAACAAGAGTCACAAGCGAATACTTCAAAGGGATCGCAAAATTCGTCCACTCCGATCCGCGTATCCGGCAGAAGTTTCTTTTCAAGATAGTAGGGCAAATTTCTCAGAAGATGCAGGATCGGATCGCACGACTTGGAATTCCACTGCGCGTGACAGGATATTTGTCCCACGATCAAGCAATCTCGCACTTGCAAAGCGCCGATCTGCTTCTACTTTCCACCGCGCGGGGAGCGAACGCGGCCTCTGTCATCCCAGGTAAGCTTTTTGAGTACCTGCGATCAGGCCGACCAATTCTCACCATTGGAAATCGAAACTCGGAAGCCGTCCGCATCATTCAACATTGCAACGCCGGTATTGATGTACCGCGATCTGTTGCTCGCGTTTCAGATGCGCTGCACGTGTACTTCCGTGCGTGGACTAATGGGCAAATGCCGCAAGGCTGTTCGGCTTCCGTGCTCAGCCAATACTCAAGAGAGAAGCTCGCCCAGCGCCTGGATGCCATCCTGGCGAATCTGCTAGGTCTAAACCCAGCCATCAAGGAAATTGCGTGCCTCTCAACAAAGTCGCCCGCCCACCATACGCAGCGCGTACATACAAATGCTGAATCGCACGAGGTGGTCTCGGTATGAAGGCACATCAAAGCACAAAGCCCCCGAAAACACCGCTCGTTTCTGTTGTCATTCCAACCTTCAACAGAGCGTCTCTGCTTCCCCGAGCCATCGATTCCGTCATGGCACAAACGGTCGGCGATTGGGAAATCGTACTCGTTGATGACGGTTCTACGGACCATACCCGGTCTCTCGCAACACGTTACCGCCGCAGGCTGGGAACCCGATTAAATTACGTACGCCAACGCAATCAAGGCAGTAGCGCCGCGCGCAACCTCGGAATCGATTTATCACGAGGTAAGTTCGTTGCCTTTCTGGATAGCGATGACGAGTTTCTCGAAAACAAACTGGAACGACAGTTGGAACTGTTCAAAAAATGCCCCAGTCTCGGGTTGGTGTTCAGCGATTTTTCCTTCGTGGACATGGATGGTGTTCGACACAAGAGCGTCTTCAAAGAGATTACGCCGGAATCGCGAAGTCAAGCCGAAGAGGTAGCACCGGAGTTCTTCCGATGCGCCAGCACATTTTTCGATCAACTGCTCCAACAATACCTCATCGCCACCATTGTCGGGCTGGTTCGACGTGATGTACTTTCAGAGGAAGTACGATTCCCTATCGGCCTCTCCTATGCTGAGGAATGGCTTTTCTACCTGAAAATTGCAAAGCGAAACCGCGTCGGGTATGTCGACGAACCCCTATGCCTGCATCATCACGTGCGGTTCAGCTTATCCCGCACAGACCGTCACCAAAACACCCTCGGTACGTACGCACTCCTCAAACGCATGCAGAAAGAGCTGGAACCGCTCACCACATCACAGCGTGCCATCATTGCTCAAAACCTGGAACAAACAGCCAGGCAGCTTGGATTCGACGGTTACCACACTTATCAGTATCGAGAGGCAGCGCGCCGTTTTGTTGAAGCATTCAAGTTCCGTCCGTCGGCACGCTCAGCCTGGGATGCAGCGCACGCCCTGTTCAAAGCTTGGCTACCAAACGAATCGAGACGCTCGGGAATGACTGACGCTCAAGCGACCGATGATCCGGTCCGATAAAAAAATGCACTTAAAAAGCGCAAAAACGAAACAACCGAATCAGATAACTGCGTGAGCGCAATTCATGAGTACAACACTGACGCAAAACGAACGCGATGCCTCACATCCTCCACCGGCCGGCTCGGCGGGAGATGCGGTATGGAACAGGGTATGGCAGCACGCTCCGTCTCACAGCAAAGATCGTTCCATGCTCGACCGCGAACGCCGTTCGCCACGTTGGAAACGAATCGTGGGCGAACTGACTCGTGAATATGGCGCCATCGCCGGACTTCGAACAATTGAACTGGGCTCAGGACGTGGAGACCTGTCCGTACTCCTGGCGCAGCATGGCGCGCGGGTCACACTCGTGGATCATTCCCAATCAGCCTTGGATGCGGCAAGGGAGCGATTTCAACGACTTGGTCTAAAGGCTGAGTATTGCAGGGGTAATCTGCTGGGTGACCTTTCCGGTTGGCGAGATAGATTTGATGTCTCTTTGTCCTCCGGTGTGATCGAACATTTTACTGGTAAAGATAGATCTCAAGCCATCGATGGACACCGAAAGGTGCTCCGCCGGGGTGGCTGTACCATCATAAGCGTACCGCATTCGTGGTGCTTGCCGTATCGCTTTTGGAAAATGTATCTGGAGCTGCGCGGCTGGTGGCCTTACGGCTTGGAGCAACCCTATTCAAAACGTGAAATCACCGATCGCGCAATCTACGTAGGATTTCAGCGAATCACTGCGCTAACACATTCCTTTTGGCAGTCCGTTGGTGATCACTGGATAAAGGGGTTGTTAAAACGCAACGTGGATTGGTCCACGCATGTCTCTAGGCTGGATGAGTACATGGGACTCCTCCTCTTGATGATTGCCTATCGCGATCGTTGACGAGCAGCTACGACCAAAAAGAAGGAAACTCGACGATGTCGATTGCAGGCCGTTGCTTTTATGGCGCTTGCCAGACGCGATTGGGGCACCACTTCGCTCGCAAGGGCGCAGCCATGGCGCGCCGCTGGGGGTTTATCAACGAATTCCGCATGCCCGTCGATTCTCTCGATATGGATCATGAGGCAGTCGTGGAATTGATGCGCCTCTGGTCGCGCATACATTGGTCCTGCGGCGACGGTATGATGCCCCCCGAACAATTGTCTGAAATTTTCAGAATGGCTCGCAATTGGCCTGTCGAAGGTGATATTGTCGAACTCGGAAGTTGGGTCGGCCTCACGACTTGTTACCTGGCGACGGCAGCACGGGTTCGAGGGCGTGGGCATGTCTACGCAGTAGACACCTTTGAAGGGACCATGGAAGGCGGTCAAACCTACAAAAGTGTCAAAGCAATGGGCGGACAGACGTATACGTCGTTCATGGAGCAAGTGCGCAAGGCCGGCGTAACGAGCTTGGTTACACCGCTGGTGGGTCTCACAACGGAAATTGCGAATCAGTATCCGGGTCGCGCCATTCGCGTGCTTTTGATCGACGCTGATCACTCTTATGGGGGCGTCAAAGCAGACTTCGAAAAGTGGTCACCACTGGTCGCTCCGGGCGGACTCATCATTTTTCACGATTACACGATGGTCGAAGGCGGCGTCGCGCGATTTGTAGACAATGACGTAAGTCAGATGGCGACGATCGAAATGACGCCGGGGCACGTCGTCGACAACGTGATGGCCGTGACAAAGCGTGCGGAAACATGCGCCCTCGACCCCGTTTCTCCAAGATTGGCGAAGGAGTCTACCGCACGGCAACTAACTGATCGCACAGACGAAATGACGGATGACTCTCCCATTGAGCTCGTTGACTCCACAAAAGTAGGGTCCATGAGATGATCACAATGCTTCGCGACCAACGCCGGCTCGACGAATTAAACGGTTTCCAGAGGTAAGCACCATTGCGTATCTTGTTCTTCGTACATCGGTATTGGCCAATCGTTGGCGGTGTGGAAATCTACATCCATCGCCTCGCACGTGCTGTACAAGCACTCGGGCATGAGGTTGACGTCGTCACCGGTGCCACGCGCGAGGGGCTGGTTGAGAGAGAAAGCCACGAAGGAATTCCCGTGCATCGTTTTCCCGCACTCCGTTCACCATGGCGAAGTCGAGCCTGGCTTATACGCAATTTTTCTCTCTTTCGACGCGCGGACATCGTTCACGTCAGCGACACCCACATGCTCGAATACCTGTGGAAGATGTGCGGACCGGTACTGGACAGGAGGAAGATTTTTCTCACCAGGCATGGCATGTCTTGCATCCACCCGGTTCCTGATTGGGAGATAAGCCGCGCAAAGCGATCTTTGAAACTCGCCAATGGATTCGTCCACGATGGAGCTTTCATTGGGAAATGGCTTGGAGTCGACGCAGATACCTGCCCGCCACAAGGACTGTATCCCGAAGCAAAAGACATTCCGTTCGTGCCGGAACCCGCACCCGATTCCGCCTGTTACATAGGTCGGATTGAACCAGATAGCGGTATTGGAATCTATCTCGAAGCAGTTCGAATCATCAATCAGGAGTACAAAGTGCCCTTCCGCCTGGATGCCTATGGGGACGGGTCATGCCGTGCGAAACTGACGGAAGAAATACAAGCCGGCGACCTGCCGGTCCGCTTTCACGGTAGAACTTCAAACGCACAGAACCGTGTCAACAAAGCCTGTTTCGCCCTGATCGACGGCCGCATGGCCATGCAGGAGGCTATGGCGCGAAATCGTCTTGTCTTTGCGGCCTACACCGATCCGCTCAAACGCGACTACATCGAAGGCGAATATTTCTCAAAACATGTGTTATCGGTCGGTGATGCGCGAACACTTGCAAAGCACATCCTCTACTACATCAACAATCCTAAAGAGCGAAGAATGAAGGTGGAAAAAGCCTACGCGTTCACACGAACTCTTTCCTGGAAACGTACTGCCGAAGAGTACATCCGACTCTGGGAACTGAAGCTGGCCATGCGCACCACCAAAACCGGTACAATCGATGCATTGAGGTTCACCTGGGAACGGCCTCGGCGGTCGCGGCGAAAGTG
>JANQHN010000308.1 GCA_028282665.1 Phycisphaerae bacterium
GAAGAGGGCCTCGTTGCGATCAGTGAGAATCTCTATAAACAGGGCGATGCGTCGGGCGATCCTTCGATTGTGGCGCCGGAAACAGGCATTGCGGGATTCGTGGTGCAAGGGGCTCTCGAAAAGAGCAACGTGGAGATCGCTCGAGAATTCATCAATTTAATATCCGCACAGACGGGCGTGAGTTCGGCGAGCCGGGTGGTGCGTGTTGCGGATGAGATGCTGCAACAATTGCTTACGTTGGTCAGGTAGATGAAGTGGGCAGTCGCTGAATCGGTTGATGTGGGGGGCGCTAATTGATGATCGCGGTCACACGACTCGACAACCGGGCTATCGTGGTCAACGCCGAGCTGATCAAGATGATCGAAGCGACGCCGGACACGATTCTCACGTTGATCAATGGCGACACGATCATCGTCCGAGAATCCGTGGACGAAGTGGTTGAAAAGGCGATTGAATACGGGCGGCAAGTCCGAGGTTTTCGGGTCGTGTAGCGGTTGTGTTGCATCGGCGCGAATGGGCAGGAGGCATGTGGTAAGCGTGGTGGTCATTGGGCGTTTCAAATGGACGCTATGAACTTTAGTCCTTTAAGGATGAAACAGGCGGTGGTCGATACAGAAAAGGGAAGGTATCGGAACGAATGGGGTTACTGTCAGACTTGATCCGCGCGCTGCGGCGCGTTTTGGTGGGGCGATCCTCGTTCGTACCAAGTGAGGTGGTAATCGACTATGGACCTTTCGACAGTCATTGGATTGCTGGCAGGCAGCGCCCTGTTGCTCTGGGCGATTATGGGCAAGAGCGATCTTGGGTCGTTTCTGGATGGCGGATCGGTCGCGATCGTGCTTGGCGGAGCCGTCGCTGCTACGCTAATCGCATTTCCGGTCAAGAACGTGATGGGTGTTGCCAAAGTTGTGAAACACTGTTTTTTTGCCAAGAAACAGGATCCGACGGGTTTAATATCCGATTTGGTTCGCTATGCGGAAGTCGCTCGTCGTGACGGCATCTTGGCATTGGAAAACATGACTGGCGAGATCAGCGATCCGTTCATCATCAAGGGTGTTCAGATGGCGGTCGACGGCACGGACCCGGAGCTTATCGAAACGATCCTAATGAGTGAACTTGAGGCGATCGAACAGCGACATGCTGACGGCAAGGCCATTTTGGACGGCGTCGGGCGATACGCACCGGCGTTTGGCATGATTGGTACGCTCGTCGGTCTGGTCGTCATGCTTGGCAACATGGAGGATCCGAGTTCGATTGGTCCGGCGATGGCGGTCGCGTTGCTTACAACCCTTTACGGCGCGATTGTAGCGAACCTGTTCGCGTTGCCGATGGCGGACAAGTTGGGTTTGCGGAGTCAGGAAGAACTTTTGACCAAGATGATTGTGATTAAGGGTGTCATGGCGATTCAGTCGGGCGACAATCCGCGCATCGTCGAGCAAAAACTCAAAACGTTCCTGCCGCACGGCATGCAACAGACCGAAGAAGCCCGGGCGGCCTAACGTCAGCGCGCTCAAATTCTATATGACAGGAGCAGTGAAGCCTGTTTTGCTAGTGTGGCAGAGCCGAAAATAATGGCGAAAAAGAAGAAAGAACAACCAGCGGGTGCGCCAGAATGGATGGTCACTTACGGTGATGCTATGACGTTGTTGCTGTGTTTTTTTGTCATTATCGTTTCGATGAGCGAGATCAAACAGGATCTCAAGTTCCAGCAAGTGCTCGAGTCGTTGCGGATGACGTTCGGTGGGTACGAGGGTGCGACCAGTGCTGTACCTAATGACATTCAAACTGCCAATACGTTAATTAAGCTGCTTATGGAACTCGAACCGCGCGAACAAACGCAGAAAAAGGGTGATTCCGAGGACGAGGGCATCGAAGGCAAGAAGTTTCGCGTCACGAACGTGCGGGACGGCATTGAAGTCGTTATCGGCGGAAAGATCACTTTCAAACGATTCAGCGCTACCTTATTGCCCGAAGCGCGGGAACTGGTCGCAAAGACATCCGAGCGTATCCGAGGGTATAAAACAAAGATCCTCGTTCGAGGTCATACAACGCGTGAGCCTCTTCCCGAGGATTCGATGTACAAAGACAAGCGAGACTTGTCATACGAACGCGCTGTGTCGATAGCAAGAGAACTAGAAGCGAACGGTGTGGATCCACAACGCTTGGTCATTGTCGCGCTGGGGGACACCGAACCGCTGGCAAAGCAGGCGTATACTGAAGAGCGACGTGCGTTGAATCGCCGCGTAGAGATTCTGGTCACGGAGGACCTGGTCGAGGATTACACCGGATCGACGATCCTGGATGATCTGGAGGAGGTCTCCGATGGCGGATGAAGCATTTGAGGCAGATGCACCGACAACCCCGGGTGAGGAAGGGAAGCGCGGCAAGCTTGTTCCGATTATTATTATCGGCGTTGTGATGTTACTGGAGGGGATTGGCGTTTACTCGCTAACCAAGTTTTTGAATCCCGCTCCACCTGAGGCGGTCGCGGGCGAAGGAGCAGAAGCGGATGAGGGGACCGCTCTACTTGCTGATCAATTTAAAGAACTTGAAGTCGCCTCCGCGCGACCAACCAATAAGCTCGGTACGCGCGTAGTTACCGTAGGTATCCGAGTCTCTATCCTAGTTAAGAGTGAAGACTTTGAGCGTGCTCAAAAACTCACAGAAGCGATGAAGGACAGATTGCACGATCGTGTGAACATTGTTGTCCGTGGAGCAAGTCAGCGCGATCTGAATGAACCGGGACTTGAAACCTTGCGTAGGCAGCTGAAAACCGAATTCAACCAGATGTTCAAGGATGAGACATTAGTGGTGGAGGTTCTCATTCCTGAGCTTTTACAGACGCAATAATCGCGCGTTTCACACGTTCTGCACCATTTCTCTGCGGTTTCAAGAAGTTAAGTTCCGATATTACACGGTGTTTAGATAATCGGCGCGGGAGACGTTGATTATTGCCGCTCACATGCGATTGTTGCGCCCGGCGAGAATGGACTTGAACCGTGGCAGACGAAAACACACCTAAACCTGAGGGGACTCCTGAAGAAGAGTCCGGTGCCATCAATCAGGACGACATTGACGCCCTGTTCGGTGCTGGCCCGGAGGCATCATCGACGCCTGATGACGGCGCCGGGGTTGATACCTCAACCCCTGAGGAGTCCAGCGAAGTCAAACAGAAAGATATCGATGCACTTTTCGATGCCGCCGATGGTGGTTCCGATAACGCCGAACCGGCAACTGCGGAAGACCCGGGCGGTGCTGTGTCACAGTCTGACATTGACGCAATTCTGGCGCAAGCTCAGGAAGCATCGGAAGCGTCCGATGATGCAGGAGTGGAGGCGTCGGGGGATGTCTCCGAACCCGAGCCGGATGCGCGATTGGATTCCATGGGACGTCCTTTTGACGAAGCTGCCGCCGCGATGCAAGCGGCGATGGATGAAGAAGCCGCCTCGGCGGCTGCAGCGCAAGCATCTCAGCCCGATCAAGGCGCAGGATCGGTTGAATCTCAAGCTTTGCCTTTTCAACTTTCCGAACTGGAAGCTCCTGGCGGTTTGAACGTCAGCGTTGATCGTGTTTCCATGTTGGGTGACGTCAAGCTGGATGTGAAGATCGAGTTAGGTAGCACGCGCATGCTGGTGGAAGAGGTGTTGGCGCTTGATGACGGAAGTGTTGTTGAACTGGATCGTCTTGCCGGTGACCCGGTGGATGTGTTTGTGAATGACCGCCTCATCGCGCGCGGTGAGGTTTTGGTTCTCAACGACAGCTTCTGCGTGCGAATCAGTGAGGTGCTTAGGCACGACCCGCACCGTATTAGCACGTAGTCGCGGTCCGTTTTTTTTCTGCGGGCGGCATGGAGGCAGCCTGCATGAAAGGTGCATGGATGCACAGCATGATCCTCAAACGGCCGGCTTGTGTCGCGATCTTTGCGGTCGTGTTCAGTTCGTCTGTTCTCGCCAACCCACGCGGTGTGGACGATTTGACGGCTACCAATCAGAGTGTCGTCATTGATCCCGAAACTCGCGAATCTGGTCATCAGCGGGTGGAATCGGTTGCAGGGCGTGAACCCCCCGAAGATACTCGAAGCGAAGACAAACCTGTTGCTAAGAGTTCGGCATCCGCAAAACGGGCATCCACATTGATTTCGCGTGATGGTGAATCGGCGTCTTCCGGTCGGCGGTCCGCAGCCTCGGGTTCGTGGTACAGCCAAGGATTCGTGCCGCTATTTATTGTCTTGGGGCTCTTGGGCGGTGGCTATTACCTTGCTAGACGCTTCATGCCGACCGAGTCCATCGTAGAAGGGAACTTGCTGCGGGTAGTCGCACGCACCACGCTTTCGCCGAAACATACCATTGCTCTGGTTCAATTGGGGCATCGCTTTGTTATGGTCGGAATGTCGCCGGACCACGTGGAGGCGCTATGCAGCATCACGGATGACGACGAGATTGCCGATTTGACGAGGCGATTGGGCGGCAGGCCGTCAAACGGCGGATTGGCATTTGATCAGTTGCTCTTGAAGGAATCGCGAGGTTTCGAATCCCCTTTAGAGGAGGATGAATCCGCCGCCACGAGTTCTACCAAGACCGTATCCGGAGCAACGAGGCAACTGGAAGGATTGCTGGGGCGGTTGAAATCGCTTCAGTCGCGGGCGTCGTAGCAAATATTGGGCCTTCGTAAGGACGTAAAGGCCTGATGTCTAAACTGCGTTTGGGAGTTATGCATGTTTCGTAGGCATGGATGCCAGCGAGCGTGCCGCTATTTTATCGTTGCGGTACTTGTCTTCGCAATCGCGTCGGTTGCGCGCGCCCAAACGGATATAAGTTTTACCTCGCCGGAACTGGATACTTCGACCTTCGATAATAATTTAAACATTCCCGATGTTCGCGGCGTGTTGCCCAAAGCGGAGGATGCAGAGGGCGTTGGCGCGAGCTTGCAGATTCTTGTCCTGCTTACGGTGCTGACACTGGTGCCCTCGATTATGGTAATGATGACGGCGTTTCCGCGCATCATCATTGTACTCGCGCTTCTGAGGCAAGCGGTGGGCACACCGCAACTCCCGCCTAGCCAGGTGATATTGGGGCTGTCGTTGTTTTTGACCGGCCTGATCATGGCACCGACGTACAACCGTATCCATAGCCAAGCGATTGAACCTTATTTTAACAGCGAGATGGGGCAGCGGGAAGCGCTATCGATCTGTTCCGAGCACCTTAAAGTGTTCATGTATCAGCAAATCGAACATGTGGGCAATCAAGAGGATATTTATCTCTTTTTAGAGTACGCGGAACAAAGAGCGATTCCGGCTACGGAAAAGATCAGCGTGGGGCAGTGTCCATTGACGGTGATGGTGCCCGCATTCATGCTCAGTGAACTTAAAACTGCTTTTATTATGGGCTTTCGGATTTATCTTCCGTTTCTCGTGATCGACATGGTTATTGCCATGATCTTGATTTCGATGGGCATGATGATGCTGCCTCCTGTGTTGATATCGCTACCGTTCAAGGTGTTGCTATTCGTTTTGGCGGACGGGTGGCATCTTGTTGTTGAAACGCTCTTGTACAGTTTCGTTCAGCCGTACTCGTAGTGAAGCGTTCTTGGTGGGGTGAAGTGGGGAAGGTCTGACTTTTTGCCGTGATTCACTCAAAGAACCGGATTGGAAAGTGCTATGGACCTGTCACAGGCATTGGAAATAGGAAGAAATGCTTTTTGGATGGCTTTGTCTACAGGGGCGCCCATTCTGCTTATCGGGCTTGGTGTGGGTCTTTGCATTTCGCTTTTTCAGGCGGTTACGCAATTGCAGGAACAGACGCTGACGTTCGTCCCGAAGATCATGGCCATGGTCATCGCGGCTGCATTCTTCATCCCGTGGATTGCGCAGCGAATGATCTCGTATGCGCAAGAGATGTTGGGATCGCAACCTTGGCCTATGTAGGAATTGCGGTTGGAGAAATCGCTTCGCTTCGCAGGGAGTAATTGTGCCTTGGCAGATGTTGGACATTTCGCTGCTCTTACCCGCCTTCGCCCTCGTGCTGTTTCGCATGGTGGGTCTGGGTATGACTGCGCCTATGATCTCCAGCGCGTCGGTGCCCACTCGCATTCGCGGAGCATTTATACTTGCTATGTCCTTTATGATCTTTCCCCTTGTGGCGAAGCAAGCTCCTGCGGAAATCACGCTTTCGATGGTTGTTGTTGGCGGATTGTTCGAATTGATGATCGGCGCGACGATCGGAATTGGATTGTCTTTGATTTTTACCAGCGTGGAAGTCGGGGGATTGCTCGTAGGGCAGCAGGCGGGCGTGGCGCTTGGGCGGGTGTACAACCCTTTGCAAGGGGTGGATACGACGATTACCGGCCAACTGTACAGCATCGTGCTGACGCTTTCTTTCTTCATTGTAGGCGGGCATCGCGAAATGATTCGTTCACTGCTGGATACGTTCGAGCTGATACCGATGCTGTCACTGGGTTTGAACGAGTCTGTGGTGGTGTTGATGGCAGAGCTTCTTACGGCAGCGTTTACGATCGCGGTGCGATTGGCAGCTCCCGTGCTTATCGCCTTGCTGATGACCACGCTCGCGATGGGTTTTCTTTCCCGCACCATGCCTCAGCTGAACATTCTATCTGTAGGATTTCAGATTCGGATTATTACGGCGATCGGTATCGCCGCGTTGGCGATTGCCTCTGCGGACGATCTGATGTTGGACGTGATTTGGGGGGGATTGGATTTGATCAATGAGTATTTCGTTGAGAATGCAGTGATGCGTCAGGCCGGAGCAACGTAAGAGCGATAGACTAAAGTTGATGACTCAGGGTTCGTAATCGAAACTCGCAGAAGGAAGAGCGGCGAACATGCCCGCTGAAAAAGACGAAAAGACGGAAGCCCCAACCCCGCGGCGGCGTATGGAATCTCGCCGCAAAGGGCAGGTCGCGCGCAGTCAGGATCTCAATGCCGCGGTCATGATGCTCAGCGGGATCATTGCGCTGCGTCTGCTTGGTCCGGCAATTTGGTTATTGATGCTTTCTATTACTCAGGCTGCATTGGATTGCTCGGATCCAACCAGCATTGATGAACTCGTGCCTTTTTTCAATACAGTCATTCTGGAGGTTTTCAAGACCGTTGCGCCGCTGATGTTGGTCCTGTTCGCCGTAGGGCTTGCCGTGCTTTATGCACAGGTGGGATGGCTGTTTACGACCGATCCGCTCATCCCCAGCCTGGACAAATTGAATCCAATCAACGGCCTGAAACGAATTTTCTCGGTCAAATCCGCCATGATGGCACTGATCAACGTGGGGAAAATTCTCGTGGTGGGCACAGTTGCCTACCTGACGTTGCGAGACAGCGCTGCCGAGATCATCTTCGCTTTCACAGTCGGATTACCAGAGGTGTTCCTGTTAGGAGCCGAGTTGGTGGAGCGTCTCGGCCTGAGGCTTGCTGTAGTGTTGCTGGTTCTTGCTATTCTTGATTACGCGTGGCAGCACTACCAGCATGAGAAGAACTTAAAAATGACCAAAGAGGAAGTTAAAGACGAAATGCGCAGTATGGAGGGCGACCCCGTAGTGAAGCGACGCCGGCGCGAGGTACAACTCAAGCTGGCTGCCCAGCGGTTGCAAAAAGAAGTGCCGCAAGCGGATGTGGTGATCACCAACCCGACTCACCTCTCCATTGCGATTAAATATAACGCGGAATCGATGCCGGCGCCGAAAGTAATCGCGAAAGGAGCGGATTATCTGGCGCTGAAAATCAGGCAGATCGCGGAAGCGCACGGGATTCCCATTGTCGAAAAGAAGCCACTCGTTCGAGCGATGTACAACGATGTGGAGCCGGGAGACTACATTCCGGAGAAGTTTTATCACGCGATTGCGGAGATATTGGCCTACGTCTATGAACTGACCGGTCGCAGACCGCTGGTGACGGCGTAAGGCTGTTTGGTTTGTTGGTCCTAAGTAGGAACTGAGGATAGCGAGAGACCATTGGCTATCGCAAATCTAGCCAATTCGAAGGTGTCGCAGGGTGTCACCAAATATCACGGCATGCTCGTGCCCGTGGGAACCATGTCGTTGATTCTGGTGATTCTTATTCCTTTGCCGACCGGCGTGATGGACTTTCTGTTGCTCGGCAACATCACTTTAGCAGCAGTCGTGTTGCTGACGGTGATGTATATCGGCGGGGCACTGGAGTTTTCATCGTTTCCCTCGTTACTGTTGGGTATGACGCTGTTTCGACTTGTACTCAATACAGCGACGACGAGGCTGATCTTGACGCAGGCGGACGCGGGGGTGGTGATTGATACGTTCGGCTCATTCGTAGCCAGTGGATCGCTTGCGGTTGCGATTATCATCTTTGCAATCATTGTCGTCATCCAATTCGTGGTTATTACCAAAGGCGCAACGCGTATCGCCGAAGTTGCAGCCCGCTTTACTTTGGACGGCATGCCCGGCAAGCAGATGGCCGTGGACGCCGACCTCAACGCCGGCACGATCTCCGAAGAAGAGGCAAAACGACGCCGGCAAGACATCACCCGCGAAGCGGATTTTTACGGAGCAATGGATGGTGCCAGTAAATTTGTCCGTGGCGATGCTATTGCGGGTATCGTTATTACACTGATTAATATTCTAGGCGGCATCTACGTTGGCTTGGTGAATCTCAATCTCACTTTCTTTGATACACTTCGCCGATTTACAATTTTGACGATTGGTGACGGGCTTGTGTCTCAAATTCCGGCATTTATCATTTCGATTGCCGCCGCCATGTTGGTGACGCGGTCCGCTTCAAAAAAGAACCTCGGCGAAGAAGTCCTAGGCCAACTGACCGGTCAACCTATTGCGCTGATTATGGCGGGGGTTTTTCTGTTTACTCTCTCCTGGACGCCGCTACCCAAGATTCCACTGGGTATCCTCGCGATTTCGCTGTTTGCAATAGCTTACATGCTTAAGGAAGTTCGAACTCAACGTACCGCTGCACAAGAGAATGCACAGCGGGCCAAAGAGTCTAAGCCGCCGCCGATCGAGCAGTTTCTGGCGCCCGATCCGATGGAACTCAACGTCGGCTACGGCTTGATCAAATTGGTGGATCGCAAGCAAGGTGGAGATCTTTTGGATCGCATCGCTAACACGCGGAAGCAAATGGCACAGGAGATCGGTATTATCGTGCCTCCGATCCGCATTCGCGACGATATTGTTTTACAGCCGAACGAATTTTCAGTGAAAATAAAGGGACTGGAAATCGGTCGTGGCGATGTCATGCCAGATCATATTCTCGCCATCGACACCGGGATGGTGAGTGAGCGTCTCAACGGCGTAGAGACGAAAGAGCCGGCATTCGGTCTGCCTGCAGTATGGTTGGATGCTGACGCGAGGCACGACGCAGAACACCGCAATTATACGGTGGTGGAGTGCCCCAGTGTTGTCATCACCTATCTTACGGAATTGATCAAACAGCACGCGGACGAGTTGCTGACGCGGCAGGAAGTCAATCGTCTGATTGATAACTTGCGTCAGCATTCGCCGAAACTGGTGGAAGAGGTCGTGGGGAACGTGCTTCAGCCAGGTGAGATTCAGAACGTCTTGCGGGCGTTGTTGCGCGAGCGAGTGCCCATTCGCGATTTGGAAACGATTCTAGAGACGATCGGAAACTGGGCGCAGCGTACCAAAGATACGGACATTCTCACGGAATATTCGCGTAACGCGCTTGCGCGGACGCTTTGCAATACTGAACGGGCTGATGATGGCAAGATTCATTGCATCACCTTGGATCCTTCCATCGAGGAACTGATCGGCAAAAGTGTGGATCGTTCGGAGCATGGCTCGGTGTTGGCTATGCCCCCCGAATTGCAGCGCCGAATTGTGGCGGCGACCAAAGCTAAGGTAGAGGAAACCATGCCTTTATCCGCCGGTCGTTCGCCTATTGTGCTTTGCTCACCGCAGGTGCGATTGTGGGTCAGACGCCTGATTGAGGGCACGTTGTCGACGACGGCAGTCCTTTCCTACAATGAGATTGTGCGCGGTTTTGAAGTCGAGTCCCATGGTATGGTGGTTCTGACAGATGAAGCTTAAGACGTTCCACGGGAAGACGATGGCGGATGCCCTTCGGCAAGTCAAAAGTTACTTTGGTCGGGACGCCGTCATCCTTAGCACGCGGACATACACTAAGGGGGGCATATTTGGCCTAGGCGGCAAGCCCGTGGTT
>JANQHN010000140.1 GCA_028282665.1 Phycisphaerae bacterium
AACGACGCCGTCAGTAGTAACACCACCGCGGAAGCAAGAAGCACGAATGGCCACCGTCTAACACAAACGGTTACCCGGTCCGCGTCTCCTGAATGTTCAGCATGCCCGGTGGATCGGGACGAACTCGCGTCACTCCTTCCGAAATGGATGACGAATGCCACGAGAAAAATGTAGTACGTAAATATGAAATACCCTGGTGGTTGCGCAACGGCTACCGATGCCCAAGGCAACGAAGACAACCATTCAACAACCCCTGTAAGCATCTGGTTGGCCGCATCAAGTGACCAGGCAAGCCATCCGCCCAGCGTAGGAAAAATCAGGCTCACCAGCATTTTCGCAAATCCCAGTGCCATCACGATTGATACGATCGGGAATACCAAACACGAATTAACCGGTCCCCATGGTTGCAAGCGGTGGAAATAAAAAGCAATGAGCGGAGCGGTAGCAAGCCACGCGGCCAAAGAAACCGCAAACACCGGACCAACGACCCGAACAACTGATCTAATCCGCCGACGCAAAACTCGCTCGAACTCGTCCGGCTCTCGCAATTGACGTTCCAAGGACGAATAGCGCATGCGTTCTACGACGACGGCTGAAAACTTGCCTGCTTCAATCAATGCGGGCGATAAAAGCAACACACCCAGTACGGCGACGAAAGACAGTTGAAAACCAACATCGAAGAGCTGAGCCGGCCGAATCATAAGAAGCAAAATCGCCGCAAACGCCAGAGCATTGAGGCTGGTGCCGCGTCGCCCCACAATCCACGACAGGCAAAGAAGAATCGCCATCACCGACGCCCGCAACACCGAAGGCCTGGGTTCCGTAATCGATGCATAGAGCACCACGGACGCAATCACAAACAGCGCGAGGTGCTTGCGACGAAGACAGGCCAACTTTCCAAACACCGCGACCACGGCGATGACAATACCGACATGCACGCCGCTAACCGCCAAAAAGTGCATACATCCAGCGCGAACGAACGTATCCGTCAGCCAGCGATCCAGCCGTGAACGCTGCCCAAGAATCATCGCCTCAAGCAGTCCGCCGGCTGCTCGGTCAGTGCACTGCATGTCACTACTGAGCAAGCCTCTTGCATGACGACGCAAATCAGATATAAACGCTCCGGGATTCTTCTCACTAAGAACGCGAACAGTTTCGATGTGCTTGCAGCGCATATGAGCAAGAACACCTGCACGTCGATCCATCGCCGCGTAGTTGATACCGGCTGGGTTTCGAACAGGTAAAGGCTTAGAGAGCCAACCGAACACTTCAACTCGTGTTCCTTCCGTTAAACGCAGCGTCACCTCGGCTACCGTAACCTTTATTCGCCCCGTCACCGCAATGTCGCCCGCCTCGCCCTCTACCGATTCGACTTCGAGATAAAAGCTCGTTCGATCCTGGCCGTAGGTCCACCCCGCAAACTCATGATCCGTTTTGGGCACAATCCGCGGTCCGCTTACCACCATACCGGTAATTCGCGCGATGATGGGCTCATCTTGCAACAATCGTTCGATCGAATTCGGTTCGACCCTGCGCATTTGATTGAAATGCAACAGGCCGCCAAGCGCAAACGAACCGCACAATACGCTCACTACGCCGACGTTGCGCAACCGCCGCCCCACCAACATGAGGACACAAGCCATTGCGAAAAAGAAGGGGTAAACGGAAAACGGTGGAACGAAGGACACGTCAACCATGATCCCCACGATCATCCCCACCGTGACAGGAACCAGTGGCGCGGCTTGAATTGATACAAATCGGCGTGAGCCGCGTTTGGGAGGCATCGAAAGATGGGACGATTCGCTCACGGCCGATTTCCTAAATGCTGTTGCTCACCGGACTGCGTTTGACCACTTCGTCCCGGGCGGACACAATCATATACATCTTTAAATAGGGCGCACACCGTCACTGAACCGGAACTCGGCAGTTCACATGGAAACCTGCTATGCAAGATAAAGCCACAGACATCACGCAGGATGCTTCTGAACTGATTCGCAATGTAGATACGTCTTTCATCGAAGAGCATTGGATGACTATCGCGTTGGTTTCGGGCGGTTTTTTGCTGTTCGTTTACTTGCTAAACAAAATTCGCCGGACCATCCGTCGGCGTAAACCGCCCAAGATTCATCCAAAGTTAAAAAAGTATGGGGGCGATTACGGCGATCCCGACCCGGAGTTCGTAGAGAAACGTCGACTCGAAGCAGCCAAAATTCTAGCCACTTCCACAACGAGCAATATAGTCGGGTATGAAATCATGGAGCAGGTCGAGGCGATAAGCGTGGACGGCTTTCGCAAGGTGGAACACGCAGCGGAAGGCCTAAAAGCCGCGGCCGCCATGAAAGGCGCAAACGGACTGGTCAACGTGCAGCAGTACCGCGATGAAAAAGGGCGATACGAAATGACTGGAGACGCAGTGATTCTACGAAAAATCGCAGCCAAGGAGCAGGAAACCGAAAAATAGAAATTCGGCCCTTTCTAGGGCAGGATGTAGAATCCTGCGCAGTATTAACGAATCGCATTCGCGTTTCGCTATAATGCGGGGTGTGCCTAATAGATTACCAGAGCGTTGGCCTATTGACTGATGATTGGCGACTCCATGTACAATACAGTGCAACAGATTCCCACCGGAGAGAAATAAATCATGCATTCACATTCGACAACACGTAAGCATGCCTTCGCGATAGCGGTGATCACTTGTTTAAGCGTACTCAATGCATCTTCGCTCGCAGCGGACAAGCCGAAAGCAAAGGAAGAAAATGAAGCGGGCGATCAGCCGGCGGCAACAATGAAGGCTATCGGCGACTATCGCGACGCCGCCCGCGCTTCCATCGACAAGGGACTGAAATACCTCGTGGCAACGCAGACCACAGAGGGTGGGTGGGAGGCGTTCGGGCGAACCCACCCGGCAATCTCCGCCCTGGCGGTGAAAGCACTCATCCGCGATAAGAACCATGGCCCGAAACATCCCGCTGTAAAACGCGGTTTGTCGTTTGTGATGAGGTTCGCAAAATCCAACGGCGGAATCTACGTCGAAGGCGAAGGCATGCGCAACTATCATACGAGTGTCGCCATCATGGCCTTATGCGAATCCAAGGATCCCGCACACATGGAGGCGGTCGCAAAGGCGCAGCAATTTCTCAAGAAGATCCAATGGGATGAGGATGAGGACCACAAAGCCTCAAGCACGTGGTATGGAGGGCAGGGCTACGGACGGCACAAAAGACCCGACCTGTCCAATACGCAGCTCATGCTCGAAGCCTTGAACCAAAGCGGCCTGTCCAAGGATGATCCGGCTTACAAAAAGGCTCTTAAATTCGTATCGCGCTGCCAGATGTTGAGCGAGACCAACGATCAACCTTTCGCGCGAGGTAGTGATGACGGTGGGTTTGTTTACACACCCGTCAACGACGGCGAATCGAAAGCAGGCAACGTCGTTATTGAGGGCAAGGTGCAACTGCGAAGCTACGGCTCGATGACCTACGCCGGTTTTAAGAGTTTGCTTTACGCCAATGTGGATCGCAACGACGCCCGCGTGAAACGTGCGTATGAATGGATTCGCACACACTACACCCTGGACAGTAACCCAAACATGCCCAAAGGCCAGTCAAAGGAAGGCCTGTATTATTTTTACCATGTATTCTCGCGGGCAATGCAGGCTTGGGGAGAAGAAGTGATCGTGGATAAATCGGGCAAAGCGCATTCGTGGCGCGAAGAACTTTGCCTCAGGCTGGTTTCACTCCAACAGCCGGATGGAAGCTGGTTCAACGAGGAAGATCGATGGTACGAAGGCAATCCGCATCTCGTTACAGCCTACGCGATCCGCGCCCTGCAAACCGC
>JANQHN010000176.1 GCA_028282665.1 Phycisphaerae bacterium
CTGGAGTACTGTGATGTCGCTGTAGCAGTTTCAATCCAAACGTAGCGTTCAAAGTCGACTTTCCGGCAGCACGAAACACGGTGTCGGGCGCTACGCCTGGCTAGAGCTTGCTCTAGTCCATTGTAAGGACACTCCATGTAAGCATCATTGAAAATTGAAAGAGTGCGTAAAGCATAATCAGTTGCATCGTGATTGAAGCGTTCGTCTCGGAAGAACTGGCGGACCTCAAGTTTGTTGCTTTGTGTTCAGGATGTAGTTCTTTAGTCGGCCCTCCGCCGCCAAAATGTCCTCCGCTCGGAGTTCGAAGTTTTTCTTCGGGGAGCCAGTAGGTAGCCAGGCGAATTCGCGCCACAATGCGAGAGCTTCCGGACCTACAATGTCGCCATTCATTCGCCGTAGAAGTTGGACTCCATAGGTCGCGAGGGCGGCTGCCTGGTCGAGTTCGGGTGTGGACAAGATTTCCGCCAAGCCATGTTCTTTTAGTTCGCATTCCACATTGCAGGCCAACGTTCGCAGGTAGTCCTCTTTGAGCATGGATGCCTGATGTTTGTCCGCTTTGGTTAGTTTTTTAGATACCAGATGAGGACCAGGAATCAGCCGGGCGCAGATTTCGCAGCTACATCCCCACCTACCCATAAGCCTGTTGCCCGCCACGAGATCGAATGAAACCAGCAAGTAAGAAGCTAGCATGTTTGCGAACTCATTCACTTCTTGCGGCGTACCTCTGCAGAGGCGCCAATCGTGAGATTGGCTTTTAGTGGTCGCCCTGACCCAATCGGCCATCGCTTCGGACGGTGTCATTGAATCGTGGGAGCGAATGCTGGGGGCGTGCTGGTCGGGAATCCACTCCCTGACGCAAGTCAAGTACCGATACGTGCGATGCTGGAGGTCGACTGCATAATAAATCTGTTTTTCTTCAAGCATGTTATTATATCTCCATCAAATGGAATCAATATGTATTTCATATTGTTGAATTAGAATGTTATATCGCAGTATTTGCAATACGCAACTATAATATTTAATATTGACATGTATTTTCGTGTTTTCAGTGCAGCAACTTTCTTTTGAGGTGAAGACCCTAGCGATGAAGCAACGGCTGCTATGGTGGTGGCGTATACCCATTGCCGTGTTGAGCGGTATTCCATTTTTGCTCATATGGGGATTTGTTTCTCCTTTTTTGATAGGATCGGGCAGGGGTAGGTCGCAATGGCTGTACCTGCTTGGCTTTGTCATTGCGATTGTTTTTTGCAATGTAATTAGTCTGATCGTTTATCACAATTTGACATATAGGCGTTATGGACTGCGTGGCGAAGTGCATTGCAGGCGCTGCGGGTATATCTTGCGGGGACTGATGGAGCCTCGCTGTCCGGAATGTGGCGAGCGGATATAAACGGGGATGACAATCGACAGGGCGCGACAGTCTCGTGTTTCAATCCGCCCTACTTTGCGAGAATAGCCACTCTCAAGCGGTCCTCCGCCGCCAAAATGTCCTTGGTTCGGAGTTTGAATTTCTTTTTTGGGGAGCCAGTAGGCAACCAGGCGAATTCACGCCAAAGCGCCAGTACTTCCGGTCCGGTTGGCTCACCGCGCATGCGTTTGAAAAGTTCTTTTGTATATGTGCATAGCGCTATTCTTTCCGAGAGTGCCGGATCGGATACAATTTATACAACGTCTTCCTTCCAAAGCGAAACACCGCATTCATCGGCAAAACGCTGGATGTATAGGTGTTTGAGTTTAGTCGCGCGAAGTTTGTCCGTTTTCGTGAGTTTTTTGGTTTGTAAGTGAGTGCCAGGAACGAGTCTGACGCACAGAGGGCAATAGCAACCGCACCCGCTCTGGATTTTCGTCTCAGCTGTAACGTCAAATGAAGTGAGCAGATACGATGCGAGCATATTCGCGAATTCGGTAATCTCCTGCGCAGTGCCGTGTGTGGGGCGGGCGTTAGGCGGAAAACGATCAAATCGACTTTTGATCCACTCTGCGAGACTTTCGGAAGCGGTACGACTATCATGCTTGCCGATTCCTTCGCTGCTTCGTCCCGGTAGTACTTTTTTCAGCCAGGCGAGCAATTCATATGTACGTCGCTGTACGTCCAGCACATATTCCAATTCGGATCGATCAAACATATCAACCTCAGATCAAAGATTATATAAGATTACAAAAGTGATCAAAATTACTGGGATGGGTCTACCCTAGGTTTTAATAATAGTCGAACAGTAATGAGTGACTTGGGGAATGTTCAGAATCAACCTGATTTTCCCAGGTACCACTGCGCCCCGAAAATTGTGACGAACGTCGCGATGGCTGCGAAGAGGGCGAGTTTGATGGGGTCGTTCATGTTGATCGGGCGGGAGGAGGCAGTGATGGAGGCGAGTTCGAGTTGGACGTTATCCACTGAGGCGAGGCGGATGGAGCGCAGGTGGTCGAGCTTTTCTTCCGTGAGCGCGAGGTCCTGTTGGGTCAAGTCAGCCAGGCTGCTCGCATACTCTGCCCGGAGGACCGCTGTGAGGAATTCTTCGCTGAGGCGATTCTTTACGTTAAGCTCTTCCTGCAAAGAGATGATTTCGTTGACTTTCGAGTTGGCCTGATTGCGCACTTGTTTGACGTTATTGCGTGCGTTAGCGAGGGCTTGGCGTTGTCGCTCGATCGCCTGCTCGTGGGCATGCTTTTCTAGGCGTTCATCGATCGCGCGAATACGTGCGACACTCCGCCTGCGAAGTCCTCGCGCCGATCGTAACGCCGCATCCAGCCGAAAATTCGAATTCGCCTCAATACCACCCGCAGAAAACTCGAACCGGTGGTGAGCGTTTTGCAGCGTTTGAAATATTCGCGTTACCTCAGAATAAAGAACGTGGTTCCGCGCGTTATCAGAGAGCCTTTCGCCCATGGTTTGAGTGTACGTGCGAAGCGAAGCGAGTCGCTCTGTCGCCTGAAACAGAAATTCACTCAACTCGGAGCGAATATCCTCATACAGATCGAGAATTTTCGCGGAGTGTGCGTCGGGCGACATAGCTTCCAGCCTATTGAACTCGTCGCTCCAGGCGTTGTTGAATTTAGTGAGATCGTCTTCATAGCGCGTTGCTTCAGCGACGAACGAGGCGATGCGAAGTCCGGTTTGATCGCGGTTGCGGTGATTGGTTTGACCGTCCGTTAGTTGTTTCGCAGTAAGTGCTGCCGATTGCAGTTCATCAAGGCGGCCTTTTGTCTCTTTCCAGACTGCGAGCATTTGTGCCTTGGTTGCACTAAGTTGAACTTCGAGTTCGCTAAGATCCTGTTTCAGGGCGTCGTCTTCTGCCAACGCCTCACGTCGAACGTGGGAAGGGACGATGCCATGCGTGGGGGGCGGTGATTGTTCTAATTCATCTACGGTCTCGCGGGCGGCGGCCAATCTTGATCGCACGTCGGTAAATTCGCGCGACATTTCACGCCAGCGATTTAACATCTCATCCCGAGCAAACCTGGGATCGTCCGAACTGTTCGTACGAATATCTTCCTCGATACGTGACTGCGCGTCCTCGAGCCGTGCCTTCAACGCGGCGACGTACTCGCTAAGAGCCCGCTCCGCCTCGTCGGGAGTTGTGCGAAGACGCTCTTTTTCATTGGCGATTTGCTCTAAGAAAGTGTTTGCGATTTCTTTGATCTTCTCTTTGCCCTGGTCGGTGTCGGTTGTAACCAACACGATTCGCAATTGGTCTGCATTCGTTGATTCGACGATCCAATTTGGTCTGGCGCTCAGGTTCCCGGTGTCATTGAAGGCATTTCCCGCATGGGCCCAGAGTTTGTCTCGGTACCCCGGTGTAAACTCGGCCGCCGCTTCGCCAGTCAGGCTAATGGTGGCAGTGCAAGCATAGCGCAGCGGAACAACCAGTGACGTAGCAAGCCCGACTACCAGGGCGATGATCGCCACCCAACCTACGCTGATGCCCCGTGAAGCGGTCATCGTATCGGTGGTGGTTTGCTTGGCGGACTTGGCCGCCTGAGACAATTCACGCAGCGCAGCAGTGGTATCCCGTTCGACTGTACCCTTAGGTTTGGGTTTAATCGCCGATCCGTCACGAGGTTTGAACGAAATAGGGGTTGTCTTATCCGAGTCCACCAAGGTCGCCTTTCAAAGCGCTATCAATCTCGCGCCAGTCCTCCAATGATAGTTTAAAGTCCTCAATTGCGACATTTTCGCGAACCTGCGAAGGACGTTTGGCGCCGACGATTGCCGATGTGACCCCTTCTTGATTCAACACCCAACGGATGGCGAGTTGGGCGGTCGTGCGATCATACTTCAACGCAATTCGTTTGATTCGCTTGACAGTTGCAAGGTTTTCTTCAAAGCGACGACCTCGAAAGTCGCTTTCCCGTTCACGTAAATCATCAAATTTGGAATCCGTATCGTACTTGCCCGTCAAGAGGCCTTTGGCAAGCGGGCTGTATGCCAACACGCCGATGCGGTGCTCGCGGCAGTAGGGAATCAGATCATCGTTCGCTCGCTGATGGAGCATTGAGAATTCCGGTTGAATACAATGAACGTCCGCATGTTCGCGAGCGGCCGCGAGTCGTTCCACGCCGAAGTTGGACACACCAATTGCCCGTATTTTCCCTTGTTCTACGAGTCGGTGCATCGCCATCATAGTCTCATCGATGGGCGTTTCTGGATCCGGCCAATGGCATTGATAAAGATCAATGGCATCTACGCGCAATCGGCGAAGGCTCGCCTCGCATTCTTCAAAGATGTTGGCTGCCGAAAGGCACCGTTTGGGAGTTTGCCCAGGCTTTTCTGGAAAGATGAGGCCACACTTGGTGGCAACGATGACCTCATCACGCCTACCGGCGATAGCTTTGCCGACAACCTGTTCGCTGTGACCTTGACCATAGATGGGGGCGGTATCGATCAGATTGATACCCAAATCCAACGCTTGCTGGATGGCGGCAATGGATTCGTTATCATCGACCAAGCCCCACCAGGCCTGATCATTGCCCAACGCCCACGTTCCCAGAGCTACCACGGAGACCGAAATTCCGGTTTCGCCTAAAGGCTTTCGCTGCATGGCGGTGATGTTCCATTCCATTTAAGGAGTGTCTTATTCCCACGAGTAGGGTGGGCCGCGCCGCAAGGAAATCTATCGTAAGAACCCACCCGCCCAGTAGCAAGCGAGCAAAGGATTTTCCCTCCTAAAGCCATGAAGTTTCCGAAAGCCTAAGTGTTTTATCATGCTGCGGTTAGGTCTGCTGATCTTGGCTGTCGTTAGCGAGGAATGGGACCCGCTTGTTGATTGTCGGAAAACTGGGACATCGGCTGGCAGCCGAGACAAAACTATCGATGTTGGCGAGAGTGGAACGAAATAAATCTTTAATTTATTTTTTTGTCGATTTTGCTTAATTGGGTTTCACCCACACTTTTGAGTTGAGTGTGTGGATATCGGCCAAAACTTGGTTTGGCTGAGTGTTAAACGGCATGGGCAGGATAAGTTCATGGCCTGGTGGACGATGGTCCAGGGGCATTTTTGAGTTTGACAATGAAACACGGATGCTTATACTCGCGAGGCTCTCGCTAAAACCGAGAGTCTAAGGTTAGTTGCGCGCTGTGATGTGGGACCGAATTCCTGTATTTGGATCGAGTGCCATAGAGGATTCGTCTTTCCGTATGGAGCGGTAGTTCCTGCTCCGTGGTAGGGTCTGCGAGTCTGTTCCAGGCTTGTTGGGTCCACCAAGGATTCCGCTGCTGTAGCTCAGTCGGTAGAGTGCATCCTTGGTAAGGATGAGGTCATGGGTTCGAATCCCATCAGCAGCTTTCCATCGTGAGCAGCTCCAGGCCGGTTTTGTAGCGTTCCCTTCGTTGGGAGTGTTACCTGCCCAGGCGATTGGGAGCAGTTGCGAGGAACGATTACATTACGTTGTTTAGAGGGTAAACGTATATTTTTGGCGCGGGGAGGCACCCCTGCGTTCGTCGGATTCGTTATTAGCAGACGCGTTCGGTGCGAGCGCCGATTGACGAGTGGAGGAACGGTACGGATGGCCAAGGAAACTTTTGAGAGAACAAAGCCTCACGTGAACGTTGGCACCATCGGCCACGTTGACCACGGCAAAACGACCCTGACGGCTGCGATTACGTTCGTGCAGGCAGCGAAGGGCTTGAGCAAAGCGATTTCCTATGACGAAGTTGCTAAGGCTTCGGAGTCTCAGGGCCGTCGCGACTCGACTAAGATTCTGACGATCGCGACCTCGCACGTCGAATACGAATCAGACACGCGTCATTATGCGCACATTGACTGCCCCGGTCACGCGGACTATGTCAAGAACATGATTACCGGTGCCGCCCAGATGGACGGCGCGATTCTCGTGGTTTCCGCCGCAGACGGCCCGATGCCGCAGACGCGTGAACATATCCTGCTCGCTCGTCAGGTAAACGTTCCTCGATTGGTGGTCTTCATGAACAAAGTCGACCTAGTCGACGACCCCGAGCTTCTGGATCTTGTTGAGATGGAAGTTCGCGAACTGCTCGATAAATATGAGTTCCCCGGCGAAGATACTCCGGTGATTCGCGGTTCGGCGCTCCCCGCGACACAGGCCCCCGAGGATCCCGAAAAGACCGCTTGCATCCAGGAACTGATGAATGCGTTGGATTCATACATTCCGCTGCCCGAGCGTGAAGTTGACAAGCCGTTCCTGATGTCGGTCGAGGACGTTTTCTCGATCAAAGGTCGCGGTACGGTGGCGACGGGTAGGATCGACCGCGGTGTCGTTACGGTTGGCGACGAAGTCGAGATCGTTGGTCTGACCGAAACGCAGAAGACGACGATTACCGGCGTCGAAATGTTCAATAAGATGCTGGATCGCGGTGAGGCAGGCGACAACGTTGGCTGTTTGCTCCGTGGCATTAAAAAGGACGAAATTGAGCGTGGTCAAGTGCTCGCAGCTCCCGGCGCGATCACGCCCCACACGAAGTTTGAGGCTGAGGTTTATGTTTTGACGCAGGAGGAAGGTGGTCGTCACACGCCGTTTTTCAGTGGTTACCGACCGCAGTTCTACTTCCGCACGACGGACGTGACGGGTTCACTCCAGCTTCAGGGGGCGGATATGTGTATGCCCGGTGACAACATTACGATCTCGGTCGAGTTGGGTAAGGCTGTCGCTATGGAGCAGGGACTGCGATTCGCAGTTCGTGAAGGTGGACGTACAGTCGGTTCCGGCGTTGTTTCGAAGGTGACTGAGTAAACGTTTGGAACGTGCCTGTGCGACGGACGTGTCCAGTGAACCATTAAGTTTTTTCGTACGGATAACAAGCCATGGCCAAAGGTGCAAAGCGAGAGTATGTGTGGCTTCAGTGTACCGAGTGCAAGGATCTGAATTACCGTACGAACGTGAACGTTATGGGCGGCACGCCCAAGCTTGAACTTAAAAAGTTCTGCAAGCGTTTGCGCAAGCACACACTGCACAAGATCAAGCGCAAGTAATGTGGCTTTTCGCCCTTTCCCTCTGCAGATTGGTGGGGGTGAGTGCGATATGGCTCGACGGCGACCTTGGCTGACGGGACGAAGCGATGCTAGACGCTGCGTTTCGTCAGCCAACGCATCAACGCGGTTGATGGTGCCTGACCCGGTTTACTCTCACGGGTTCGATTTATAAGGAGCGTAGCTCAATTGGCAGAGCACCGGTTTCCAAAACCGGCG
>JANQHN010000204.1 GCA_028282665.1 Phycisphaerae bacterium
TCATGTGCATCGGGATATGGCCCGGTCCTTCGATGATGACTTGGACGTCCTGTTCCCAAGCGATTTTGGTCAATTCGCCCAACACCTCTAGTTCGGCGAACTGGGCTTCGTCGTTGGCGTCGGCGATGCTGCCGGGACGCAGGCCGTCACCCAACGAAACGGTAATATCGTAAGTACGCAAAATCTCGCAGATTTCCTCGAAGTGCGTGTAGAGGAAGTTCTCCTGCCGGTGAGTCATGCACCACTTGGCGAGGATCGATCCGCCGCGTGAAACGATTCCCGTTACTCGTTTTGCCGTCAGCGGCACATGACGCCAAAGGAGCCCCGCGTGGATCGTGAAATAATCCACACCCTGTTCCGCCTGTTCGATCAGCGTATCGCGGTACAGCTCCCAAGTGAGTTCTTCCGGCGTGCCGTTGACCTTCTCGAGTGCTTGATAGATGGGGACGGTGCCGATGGGGACCGGTGAATTGCGGAGAATCCACTCGCGCGTGTTGTGGATGTTCGGGCCTGTCGAGAGGTCCATGACCGTGTCCGAGCCCCACAGGATCGACCAGACCATCTTCTCGACCTCCTCCTCGATGGAGGACGTGACGGCCGAGTTTCCGATGTTGGCGTTGATCTTCGTGAGAAAGTTTCGTCCGATAATCATGGGTTCGAGTTCGGGGTGGTTGATGTTCGCGGGCAGCACGGCCCGTCCTCTCGCCAGTTCATCGCGCACGAATTCCGGCGTGACGCGTCTTGGAATACTCGTGCCGAAGCTTTCGCCGCGATGTTGTCGTTCGGTGAGGTCGGCCCAGGCTTCGAGCCGTTGGTTTTCGCGGATGGCGACGAATTCCATCTCCGGCGTAATGATGCCTCGGCGGGCATAGTGCATCTGCGTCACATTTGTACCGGTTTTGGCGCGTAATGGTCGAAAGCCTGCTTTCTGCTGGAATTCTTCGGAAGTACTTTGATCTTGTTGGCCTCTCCGGCTGTTGTCCTCCGGTTTGATGGTTCGGCCCTCGTAACGCTCCACATCGCCCCGGCTTTCGATCCAGTCCGCGCGCAGCGGTGTAAGACCCGTCCGATAATCTATGGTTGCGTTTTCGTCGGTGTAAGGTCCGGAAGTGTCATACACGGCGATTTTGGGTGATTCGCCGTTAACGCCCGGCTTGGTAATGCCGCCGGTTTGCTTGGATGCGCTAAGTTGAATTTCCCGCATGGGTACGTGCACATCTTTGTGCATCATCCCGGCCGCAAAGATCTTGCGGGAATTCGGGAATGATTTCAGCAGTTCGATCGGCTCGTTCCGGTTTGCGATCGGCGTGGAGGAGTCCGGCTCGTCGCTTGCGATTTTGCCTTGTATAAAAGGATTCATCGTCGTTTTGTTTCCTGGTCGGCGCTGATGCCGCAGGTGGTGGGGTGTGCGTGCGACATCACGTCAGAGCGTCGGGTTGGCGTCTTGCGTGGTGTCGCTTCCCTACGCAGGTCCCCGTACCCGGTGTGGCACCGCTCGCACCGGGTTGGCCTGATCAGGTTCGAAGGCTTTTATCTCAGCCCGCCATTCGACGGGCACACCTAGCGACAATGGTTAAGTACACCCGAAGGATCCTCCGGTCAATACACGGAAAGCGCCCGATATAGGGAAATTGCTTACAAAAAGCCCTTTTGGCCGCAAAAGAGCGGATAAAGTCGTGATGCGCACCGTGCACGGGCCTTTCTACTAAAAACGGACGTGAATTACTCCGATGCAAGAAAACGAGGTGCCCGGTCCCCGGAGGGAGCCGGTCGGCTTTCGTCCACACAGAGTATTCAAGGAAGCCGCAATGAATGCGCAAGTCATCGAGATCATTCGAAATTCAGCAGCCGTACCGTCCGTACCGCAAGTAGTGACGCGAGTCCTTCAGATCATGCAGGACCCTGAGTTTGACTATGGCGATGTAGTCAAAGGCCTGTCGGCGGACGCGGGTACGGTCAGCGAAATATTGCGATTGTCGAATTCCGCGCTGTTTGGCGTTCGCCAAAAAGTCGTGTCGCTTCGGCAGGCGCTCACGCTTCTTGGACCGAAGCGTACCAGATCCCTTCTTCTCGGACGTTACCTGGTGGACACGCTGGGCGCGAAGTCTGTGGAAGGGTTGGATATGTCCTATTTTTGGCGGCGATCGTTGACGTCGTCCGTCATCGCGACGAATTTCGCGAACGCGATCGCACCGCGGTGGCGTGAGGAGGCGTTCATCAGCGCGCTACTGGGTGATATTGGCGTGATTATTCTCGCGCAGGCATTGCCGACGCGTTATGCGGCGATTGCCCGGGAATTTACTCCTCAAGGGCGGTTTATCGAAGCTGAGCAGGAACTGGAAGCGGTAGGGGCGACGCACGCGGAAGTCTCCGCCATGGTGCTCCATCACTGGTCGCTGCCTGATGCAGTGACGACCGCTGTGAATCTTCATCAATCTTCCAATCCGGGTGACGGGGAGGAAGCGACCATCGCGCGGATCATCAACGCCTCCGATCGCATCGGCAAGTTGCTTTGCGAAATACCGGACGTCGAAGAAGTAGCCCCTATCTGCACGAATGCCGTGAACATGATTGGCCTTGATGTGGAGCTGCTGGTAGAGATGCTTGCAGGCGTTGAGCGCGACATTGAAGAACTCGCGGAGATCCTGCGCATCGACGTCATCCAGAGCAACGTTTACACCCTCATCGCCAAGACGATTCAGGAGTCACTCTCAAACAGTACCGCAGAGCAGTAGCCCTGCAGTGTCGAGCGTACGTTGCGTCTGAATCGAAATCGACGAGCCGCCGGCTGGCTTGATAAAGACCTCCGGCGGTTTCTTATTAGGCATCAGACCACTTCGCATTATCTCTCGTCCAGCCTATAAACATAGTCCGTTTCGAAGTGCCCTGGTCTGTGCGCAGCAGGCGTGGGGTTTACAGCTTTTTTGCGGGCTGGAACAAGTTCCGGCCGAGTACCGCTTCGATACGTCAGTTGCCTATCGAAACTTCGTCGCCGGCCGTTACGTTTTGACGGCAGCAACGTTGGGCGCGCGTACGATTGCTCGCCGGAATTGTCAAGGATAAAACGTGTGAAATAAGACTGATTGACCCAAGCCGACCGTTTCGGGCGAGATAATTCTGTCGAGTGAATTACGCGTGTTAACTGGGTTGTTTTATGACGCCAAATCAACTCCGGATGCCCCATAGCCCCTCTCCAAGGTACGTATAACCGGTCCCGTTTTCTTGCGGCAACGTCCACTTTTCATGCCTGCGTCCGATAGGTATGCCTTTTTTTTGAGGTGCCATAGAATGGCACTAAAAAAATACTGGGACCTGATCATGCCGCGGTGCTGTGGATTGTCCAATAAAAAGCCTGGTTTGAAGGGGCGTTTGGGCACGTCCGCCGTTATCGGATGCCCCGCTCGGGGTGGACTTTACCTACGCAAGAGCAAGGTCCCGATGTGTGGTCCGAATTCGCTAAAGGGCGTTTATCGGCAAGACGATTTCTTGGTTGTCGCGAAACGGTCTTTCGGACCGTTGCGAGGCAAGGCTGGACCCAGCCAAGTTCGCCGCAAGGATCCACTCCTTGATGGAAGTTGAAAAGCAGTGACGAGTGGGGACGCGGTCGACGGATCGATCGCTAACCGGTCTGGTCTGACGCGGAGTGAAGATAACTCAGCGGTGCCGTCGCAAGTTTCGTAGCGGCGAGCTCGACATAGTCGGACGGTTTTTTGGGCCCGCGGGTGAGCATAAGCCATAGGCTTCAACGACGCGTTTGGAGGCATGAACAGGTATGACTCGTATCAACACAAATGTCGAATCCTTGATCGCGCGGCGAGCGCTGAGTGCGAACAATGACTCGTTGAACCAATCCTTGCGGAGGCTCAGCACGGGTCTGCGGATCAACACGGGCAAGGATGATCCCGCAGGACTGATTGCCTCCGAAACGCTACGCTCCAATTTGGTGGGCATCGGTACGGCGATCGGTAATGCCACAAGAGCGGACACCATCGTCGCCATCGCGGAAGGCGGTTTGCAGGAAATTAGCTCGCTTTTGCTGGAATTGGAGGGTCTGGTTGACCAGACAGCCAACGAGGCCGGTCTGACCACGAGCGAAATCGAGGCCAATCAACAGCAAATTGACTCGATCCTTGCGTCCATTAACCGTATCGCTGAATCTACGGCGTTTGGTGACAAGAAACTCCTCAATGGCGACTTCGATTTTACAACCTCCGGCGTGAACATCAATGAACCGACGGGAGCGACGCTGAATCACATCGACAATGTTCAGGTCAACGCTGCGGATATCCCTGAGGGCAGTTTCAAACAGGTCAACGTAAATGTTGTGACCGGTTCGACTTTCGCGATGGTTTCTGCGATGGGCGGGGCGGCTAACGGCACTGGCCTGATGAACGTAATCAGCGCGACCGTCACCCTACAGATTCAAGGCACGAAGGGGACGGAGATTCTCAGCT
>JANQHN010000299.1 GCA_028282665.1 Phycisphaerae bacterium
GCGCCGTTGCTGTCGAAGTCCAGCGCAGCGCACTCAGGCAGGTTGATGTCACAGCCGAAGTTGTTCTTCACAACACCCACGTCACCGGGACCGACCGCGCCGTTACCGTCCAGATCGAACGGGCACGCGCCGCCTTCGCACTCACCCGGGCTTATGACCGCACAAGTGCCGTCATCGTAGCAGCAAGCACCCCAGACGTTGCCACACATGGGATCCAAGTCGGCACACATGCCCCCAAGGAGGAAACGCGTACCATCGCAGTTCACCTCGAACACACCATCATCGCAAGTGCCGGCGACGTCATTGCAGCAGGCACCCGGACGACCGCACGCGGGATCCAGGTCGGCACACAAAGTGTCAGCCATGAAACGACCCGTGCACTCCAGATTCGACGCGTTGTCCTGGCAGACACCAGTAGTATCATCACAACAGGCGCCGAATTCTTCTTCAACCACACCAGTGATACACAACGACAGATCGTATTCTTCCAAAGTCCACGCAGGATCCGCAGCAGGCTCATACAGCCAGGACTGGAGATCACCTTCGCCGGAACTCAGCCACCAGAACCAGCAACTCGCATCGCCAAGACCCTGGATCGAAATCCATCCACTGGACATCGTAATTGCCGGAACCAACGCAGTATCGAACAAAATGGCCTCAACCTGGAAGGTGGGGTGGTAGAACTCGCCGAGCGGCGTGAGGGTCGGCGTTAGCGTGTACGTGTGGACCGGGCCACCAGCGACGTCCGGCTGGCCGCTACCGTTGTCATTCCAGAACTCGACCAGAAACTGAGGGTTGCTATCAATGCAGTTGGCAAAACCACTGGCCAGCATACCGCCCCACCAATGCAAATCGTTGATCTGGCCAATCACTTCGAAAGACTCGAAACGCTTGACGTCCCGAGCATTCCAATCAATCTCACTCACACCGAAAGTCCAGGGATCAGGTTCGAGGTGACGCGTCTGACCGAACAGCGTGTTAACCGGGCACTCACTCTCAAGAATGATCGAACCGCCCTGCTTATCAGATTTCAGCTCCATCGAGCGCATCTGATCGCTGATCGAATCCGAGTTCGACGCCGGATTCAATTCGGTCGCCTTCAACGACTTGTCGCCACCTGCAAGAGCGACAGTCGTACACAGAAGCACGACACTCAGACAACAAAACACTTTGGAACACTTCATACCAATACCTCCTCCTAAAAGGACCAACAGCGCCGCCTACCCCGTAGCTCGAACTAGCTACAAACGACAGTAAAACGGCAATTTGCAATTAGGTTATCAATCTGAGGGTTAACCAAGCCCTCGAATACACCCCGCGAGCGCAGTGCAAAACCGCAAGCTAATCCCAAAAGCGATAAGCACGCGCACTTGCAAATGAAAATAAAAAGCTCAAATTTCCTTCCTCCTCCCAGCGGGAGTACATGATCTGATGGGGGTTATAAGCCGGTCAGCCTTCCGGCCAAAAGAAGAACGGGACAAGCAACGAAACGTGATTGAAGGTGTCGCTCGTCATTCCTCACCCCTTCATGCCTCCATTTTGCGCAGGATCGTCGATAATTGCAAGCCTGTCCCAAATACGCTCGTTCAAGAACTTGGCGAATCATACATTTTCACTGAACCCAAACCATCCTCGGGAGCCTTTGCGGTCCATTTTCGAAAATTCGCCACGTCATTCCCCGAAATTGTCTCCCTCTATAGTCACTCTGCGAATGCACCGTCCGAAAAATCCCGAATCTTTTTGGGATGAAACCTCCTCAGCTCTCAAACGGAACAAGAACCATCTACCGGCAATAAATTGTCTAACTGTAAGCGACCAGAACTTTGGATGTGTGATTCAAGCAATGAGGAAGTAAGCACAAAAGGCCCATCCGCCACGGAAGACGAATGGGCCTCGGTTGTTGTGCTTTCAGATCGCCGGAGGCAAAAGTCAATCTCCGACGTTATGTAGACCCGTTATCAAACGAATCGATACTTAAGGCATTTACGGCGCCACGATGTTGATCGTGTAATCCTCAGCGGAACCGTAAGTCTGCTCTTCACAAGGCCCTGAGGGGGCGCTGTTGAAGCGTTCCGAAACACGCATGCGGGTTTCACCGAGAAGGGCATCGACGGGAATCGTCACATCACCCGTGGTCGTGTAAGCACCCGCTCCATCAGGATCGATATTAACCAGATCCGTACGCTCGGTCTCATCCAACGTACCGTCCTGGTTGTAGTCGATCCAGATCGCCGGGTACTGATCGTACGAACCGTTCACCGTAATCTCGACGGTCAATGTGTAGGTTCCACCTTGCGCAACCGTACCAACCTGATCCAAATACGTGATGTACTGGCAACCCTCAGGCTCGGTACCGGTTACGTTGTTGATACCCGCAAAGTCGATAAGGCTGATGTAGTCATCAGGTGCACCACTTTCCGTGTAGCATGGCGTGCAGTACTGCACCGGGCACGGTTCAACATCAGCGCAGAGCTGGGCTTCGAACCACTGTCCATCACACTGCCCTTCGTACACACCGTCGGTGCAAACGAGATCCCCATCGCAGCAAGCACCTTGCGGTAGAACGCAGGGCTCGCAGTCAAGGGTAAACGTGTAACGATTGCCATACTCCGGTGCCACGGCGCAAGGAACGTTGTCATCGAAGTTTCCAGCACCGACCAGGAACCAATGCTCGCCGGGGACCAGGCATTCGGTCATCACAAACGCATCACCGCACGGTGCCGGATTATCGAACGGTGTCACATCGCTAATCGGACATTCAGGCGAACCGGGCACACCGCTCGGAACGATCAGGCCGAAGTTTGTGTCGAGTTCCGAGGAACCCGTCATGGTGAACACCGTGGTTTCGGTTACGGTAACCGTGAACCAGTCAACATCGCGCTGACCGGCGTCAGGATTAATCCAAAGAGTACCACAAATCGTATCGCCGCAGTTGATGGTCTCGAATGTCGGAGGTTCGTTGTTGCAACCACTGTTAGCGTCTTCGCCACACTCCTCAGCCTCGGGAATACCACCCTCAGGGCACGGAACCGCACACGGGCAGACGCCCTCGCCGCATTCCGTCCAATCGCCCTGGTACCAACCGGCAGGACCGGCGCAGGGACCGAAGTTGTTCTTGACCTGTCCAACGTCGCCGGGGCCGACCGCGCCGTTGCTGTCGAAGTCCAGCGCAGCGCACTCAGGCAGGTTGATGTCACAGCCGAAGTTGTTCTTCACAACACCGACGTCACCGGGACCGACCGCGCCGTTACCGTCCAGATCGAACGGGCACGCGCCGCCTTCGCACTCATCCGGGCTCACGACCGCACAAGTGCCGTCATCGTAGCAGCAAGCTCCCCAGGTGTTACCACACGTGGGATCCAAGTCGGCACACAGGCCTTCAAGGAGGAAACGCGTACCATCGCAATTCACCTCAAACACACCGTCATCGCATGTGCCGGTGCCATCATTGCAGCAGGCACCCGGACGACCGCACGCGGGATCGAGGTCGGCACACAAGGTGTCAGCCATGAAACGACCCGTGCAAGTGAAGCTAGACACATTGTCTTCGCACTGCCCCGTCGAATCGTCACAGCACGCACCAAAAAATTCTTCGACCGTACCCGTCAAGCAGAAAGACCGATCATCTTCCTGTGACTCCAAACCGGGAATCCTGCTGTCATAAACGTAGTGACTCGAATCACCATCGAAGGAATTCGTCCAAAGGTGCCAGCAATCAGTATCGCCCTGACCTTGAATCGAAACCCATCCACTCGCCATCGGCACGACAGGATCAAAATCCACCTCGAAGTACAGACCTTCAAAGCTATTGTAGTTGAAGTCGCTCGACATCATACTGGGTACGATGTTGTAGGTGTAAAGCGGCCCATTGGTGATGTCCGGCTGACCACCCGCATCCGCCCAGAACTCAATCAGGACCTCAGGGTTGGATTCCGTGCAGGGCAACCAACTGAAACCGCTATTAAACGCCATAACCCCCCACCAGTGCATGCCTTCGATCGAGTTCGTCAAGCCGCTAAACGATTCAAAGAGCTTCAGCTCAGTGCCATTCCAATCAAGCTCAGTAATGCCGTGCGACCAGTCATCGTTGGGGCCAACTGGTGCTTGCCCAAACAGAGTGTTGTCCTGCGGGCAGGAATGAATGGGAAAGACCTCATCGATATTGAGTTCGTAGTAGCCCTCATTCGAACCATAGCCGTCGATGACGATGTAGTAGGTCGTACCACTGGTCAAGAAAACTGCGGACAGCGCGGAAACATAGTCCTGACCTGCGGCCGAGGTGCAAGAATCGTCGCTGCACACATAGTAAGCCTCACCAGGACACACCCCCTCATAGATGTACATTTTTGTGTCGTAGTCCGTCTGACCGGCGCACAGCGTCAAATCTACATACATATCACTCGTCGGCGTAAACGAATAGACGACGTCCGGCGAGGTCGATGCCTGGGTGCAAGCCTCGTCGTAATCGTCTGTGTAACCGACCGTACTGCCGGTTACAAAGATCGGCAACGCAGTCCCCAAGTCGATGGCATCATTGCATGTGTCGCCTCCCTGCAGGATCATTCCCCCCTGATGTGGTTTGGCATCTCGGGCAATCTCCTCGAGGGGAACATTCGACGCAGCCGATTTCGATGATACCGCCTTTTCCGGAAAAACCATCGAAGCGTCCATCGATGTGGGGCTACCCGCCAAGGCGATGCCCGTACACAACAAAAGGATGTTCAGACAACAATACATTTTTAGACATTTCATACCAATGCCACCTCCTCAAAAACCAACAACACCGCTCGCCTCGCAGCTATGCGCAGCCACAAAACAAAGGCAAGACGGCGTCTTGTACCTAAAAGTTATGGATCACAAGAATGGGCAATGCCCTCGATCACGCGTCCCCTGTTACACAACGCATAACTAACGACAAACCGTAAAAAGCATTTGTACTCGCGAAAGTGCACCCGTGAGTCAAGAATCTCAAGTTAGACAGACTTCGCAAAGGAGATATAGTGGACTGTTCGAGAAAGCGCTAGCCGATTAGCCCAACCGGCATCGCTCGGGAGTGATTGCGAAAAAGGTAATCGCCTTCAACTCCACACCCCAGTGACGAGTATTTACGCCTCTCATCCCCCTACCGTCTCTATTCTGCGCTAAACTCAGGGCGAATTCAATCCCTTACTTTTTTGTACACTCGCTTTTATTTTGTCCGCAATTGTGCAGTCAAGCTGGAGAGGAATGGATACACAACGCGCCATCAACTTCGACTAGCGTGTCCTTGCGGCGTGAATAGGTGAAATGGAAAAAACCAACTCATCGCTGATGAAGCCTGCTTCGTCTGTTTGCACAGACCCGCAAAAACTCAGTGGCTTTCCGTCCCAAAACAACGGAGAGGCAACATGGATTATCGGGCTAACGATAAGGAGAGAAGAAGGATGACGGATAAACCATTGGCGGACGTCGGCGACTGCTAACGAAAACGCAGAGGTAACAACAAGCTATCCCGGAAGCAAACCGCTGAAGCTGTCCAGCAAATTCAACAAATCGCTTAAATCAGTACCGGACGTACCACCAGTCGTCGTGTCGGAGAAGCCACGGGTCGCGGGAAGCATCGGCGAGAAACCGGCGCGGAGACGCATCGCATTGTTCAATGCAACAATCATGGCGTTAAGATCATCGAAGATGTCCTGGATGCCCTCCGCGATCACTTCATTGCGGGCGGAGGTTTGCCGTGTCTCGGTGATCTCTATGGTTTGCAGGGGGCGAGGGCGTACGTCTGTAAGTCGGCCCAAGCCGTCAGCAACCATGTTACCAGGAGCGCGAGTGGCCATTGCGCCTGCCCGGGTGTTTTCACGAGATCCGCCAGGAGAAGCGACAACAAACGCCACGGCAGGCAAGGCCACAGCCAGGACAACCAATACCACCATGCACTTCATTACCATTGAATTCCGCGACATATCTGTCCTCCTTGCAACCGTGCCCGTTTTGCGAAAGGCAACGCTCCCCATCACCGATGGCGAGAAGCTCGCAGCACGAGGTGTTCGCTTTCTACTGTGTATAGCATTATTCGGCAGAAGGTTGCGTCCGCCAACGAAAAAATCCGAAAGAACCCTCAACTCAGGCTCAATAGGTCTTTCTCACGGCTAATTCACCCAAAAAAATCGCAAGGAGAGGCAATGATCGAGCCTCCCACAATAGCCAATCAGGATTCGGCAGCGGAATCACTTTCCCCCGCCGGTCCTGCGATGTCCGTCGCATCATCGTCACTCACAGGCCTTGCAGCGGTAGCCTCTCCACCCTCCAAGCTCTCATCCTCTGGAGAGAATTTTTCAACCGCAACGACCGTATCTTCATCATCCAAGCGAATGAGGCGAACCCCCTGGGTCGCTCGTCCGATTTCTCTAATGGCGGACAGATCAGTACGCAGAGCTATCCCCTTGGCAGTGATGAACATCAACTCGTCGTCATCGCGTACTGCGGTCAGCGCCACAACCTCCCCGTTGCGCTCAGTTGTCTTGATGTTGATTACGCCCTTGCCGCCGCGTTTCGTCCTGCGGTATTCGTCGATGTTTGTCCGCTTGCCATACCCTTTCTCGCAAACCGTCAGCACCGATTCTCCCACACGAATCGGAACCATGGCAACCAGCCGATCGCCCCCCGCAAGTGACATACCTTTGACGCCACGCGCCGTCCGCCCCATCGCGCGAACGTCTTCTTCTTCGAATCGAATGGCCATGCCCTGCTTCGTACCCATGACAATCTCGTCATTACCGCTGGTCATTTCGACGTGGATGAGTTCATCATCGTCATCCAGCGAGATTGCGTAAATGCCGCTAGGTCTAGGCCGACTGAACGCAGCCATGGGTGTTTTCTTTACCGTTCCATTCGCCGTCGCGAAGAACGCATACGATTCTTCGAATTCTTTAACCGGTAAAACTGTCTTGTAGACCTCACCCTCACGCATCTGCACCAGGTTCGCGAGCGACCGGCCGCGTGATGTGCGACCTGCCGCAGGTACGTCGTACACACGAGCCCAATAGACACGCCCCTGATTCGTAAAGATCAACAAGTAATCGTGCGTGTTCACTACGAAAAGATGTTCGACGAAGTCGCCCTCTTTCGCGCTACTTCCTCGCACGCCCCGCCCGCCGCGACCCTGCTTACGATACACATCGATGTCGGTACGCTTGATGTAGCCTTCATGCGAAATCGTAACCGCAACCGTCTCGTCAGGAACGAGTTCTTCCATGCTAAAATCGCCGACCTCTTCGTCGATAATAGTACGACGCGGACTCGGGAACTTCGCTTTCAACTCGTGGAGATCCTCGCGAATGATGTCGAGCACCCTGCCCTCCTCGCGAAGGATCAATTCATAGCCCTCGATCTCTACCACAAGCTCGGCGTACTCCCTGGCGAGCTTTTCCATCTCCAAGCCCGTAAGTCGCTGAAGCTGCATAGAAAGAATCGCGCCCGCCTGCACACCGGTGAGGGTGTGCGTTTCACGGCCGTACGCATCCACGAACTTATCAGGCAACAAGTGCCGGATAGTCGCTGATTCCGCAAGCGTGAGCGGTTTGACCATCAAACGCTCTTTAGCGGTTGGCGGATCGGGCGACTCCTTGATGAGTTGGATGATCTCGTCGATATCGCCGACCGCCAAAATCAGGCCTTCCAGAACATGAGCCCGCTGCTTCGCGCGGCGAAGTAAAAATTGTGTACGACGCCTAATGACATCTTTACGGTGATCGACGTAACAACCGAGAAGCTGCTTGAGATTTAACGTTTTGGGCTGGCGATCCACCAGCGCGATATTCATGATGTGGAAGTTCGATTGAAGCGGCGTGTATCGGTAAATCTGGTTGATAATGACATCTTCGTTGACGTCCTTGCGCAAATCAACCTCGATACGTACCGGATGCTTGCGATCCGATGCGTCGTTCACGCCTACCACGTCTTTGATCAGCCCCGCCTTGACCGCGGTGGCAATCTTCTCGGTCACGGTGCTTCGTAGAACCGTATATGGAATCTCGTCAATGACGATCGTCTTTTTACCACGCCTGGATTCTTCCACATGCAGCTTACCGCGAATTGTAACACTGCCGCGGCCCGTCCTGTACGCTTCGACCACGCCGCGTCGACCACAAATCGTACCGCCCGTCGGAAAATCCGGACCCGGTATATGCTGAAGCAATTCCACCAACGTAATTCCCGGATTGTCCATGTACGCAAGTAGACCATCGCAGATTTCACCGACGTTGTGCGGCGGGAGGTTCGTAGCCATACCTACCGCAATACCCGTACCACCGTTGACCAACAGGTTCGGGAACTTGCCCGGCAAAACCGTTGGCTCTTCACGGGAGTTATCATAATTGGGGATGAAATCGACGGTCTCGTATTGCAGGTCGTCGAGCATAGCGACTGCGGCGGTAGTCATGCGCGCTTCCGTGTATCGCATCGCCGCTGGAGGATCGCCGTCGATCGAACCGAAGTTACCCTGTCCGTCGATCAGCGGCTGGCGCATGTTCCAGTCCTGCGCAAGTCGAACGAGCGTCGGGTAGATGACCGCATCCCCGTGCGGGTGGTAATTGCCACTGGTGTCACCACTGATCTTCGAACACTTCTTAGTGGCTGCCCGAGGACCGAGGTTCAGGTCGTTCATCGCGACCAAAATGCGCCTTTGCGAGGGTTTGAGACCGTCCCGCACATCAGGCAACGCACGCGCCATAATAACGCTCATCGAATAAGTCAGGTAAGAATCCTGCATTTCCTCGATGATAGGGTGATCGATAATCCGCTCTTGCGGTTTTGGTGCATCCTCGACCATTTGGCGACTTCTCCGATCGCTACAACACCACCGCCACACCCGCGACGGCGCGTAATTTCCAGACTACTTCCCTGCTGTCGAAACCAAACCCGGATTGTACGCGCAGCGGGCGAATGAGCAACAAACCTCTCTGATCGCGAGACCGGCAAAGCCGTTTCGGATTTTCGTATCCACCGGAGCGTTTTGGGGTTATGATGTTTGTTTAGCGACTTGATGAGCGCCGTGGCGCGGTGGTGTGGAGTATCTGATCAGTGGCCAAGGGAGCGAGCGATTCACAGCCCATTCTGATCACGCAGCAGAACGAACTCAACGATCTTGTTCTCCTAATCGAAAACGAAGGGCGCTTCGGATTCGACACGGAATTCGTAATGGAGGATCGATACGAGTCTGAAGTTTGTTTGCTTCAACTCGCGACAAGCCGAGAAGTTTACATTATTGACCCTTTTTTGAAACTCGACATTTCGCCTATTTGGGATTTAGTTCGAGAAAAGAGTATCGAAACGATCGTTCACGCAGGCATGGAAGATCTCGCGCTTTGCTACCAGCACACTGAGGATATGCCCAAGAACGTGTTCGATGTACAAATCGCCGCCGGTCTGATCAGCCACGATTACCCGCTAAGTCTCCAGAAACTGGTTAAAAATAAACTGCATATCCAGTTGCACAAGTCCAAAACACTGACGGATTGGCGGAAGCGACCGCTAACCGATTCACAGATTCGCTACGCCGCCGAAGATGTCGCCCACTTGCTGCCCATCAGACGCAAGCTGTACGGTGAACTGAAAAAGCGTAGGCGCCTTAGTTGGGCGCGGGAAGAGTTTGCCATTTTCGAACTAGAATCCACATATCGGCGGGCCGAAGAAGAAACGATCAAACGCGTCAAAGGAACGGGCTCTTTGGACGGAATGCACTTGGCTATCGCGCAGGAATTGATTCATTGGCGCGAACACACCGCCCGCAAGATGAATCGCCCCGCCCGCACCATCTTAAAGGATCACCTTTTGGTGGAGATCGCACGGCACGGGTTTACTTCTTTAAGTGAAGTCCGTGACCTTCGCGGCATCAACCTAAGCACAAAAAATCTGCAATCGCTCTGCAACGCCGTGAAGCAGGCGCTCGCGTTGCCTTCCGAACAATGGCCTAAACGAAATCGGTCGCACTACAGCGAAAAACCGGAGGAAGCATCACTTGTCGCGTTGGTGACGGCAGTGATTCGCTCGTACTGCATGGACGAGCACATCGCGTACAGCTTGGCGGCAACCAAACGCGATATCCAGGAAATGATTCGTCGCCACACTGACAAACGACGTTCGAATAGTGAAATGCTTGTGCTGCTCAGCGGCTGGCGAGGCGACACAGTGGGTCGGCTTGTTCACGACGTTCTCCTGGGCGCAAAGTCGATCCGGATCAAATCACATGATGAACGCCTAAAGATCGATTACAACGGCGAGGGTAGAGAATAAAACTCTCTCACAATAGCGAATCGCCCTGTCCTCCTTTCAAGGCTTACCCATTTTCTACCAGCATTTCTTTAACGAAGTATTCGTGATTTCCACATCCTACGCCAACATTGGCACGCGATAATTCGTCGCGTTGAGAACTTGAGTATGGGCAGCCACGCTTAGATTCTCGATCTTATTTCGCAGAGGGAAAAGAGGGCATTCACGCATCATGGTTGTAAATGCATTGAGGCGATCGTGGTA
>JANQHN010000356.1 GCA_028282665.1 Phycisphaerae bacterium
CGTCGAACACCATTACGGTGATTGCGCCCAAGGCGGGTATTGCGATGGTCGAGAATCTCGTGAAGCAACTCGAGAGCCAGGATGTCGAAGAGCGCATTACGTGGCATTACGAGTTCCAGTACGCGGACGTTGCCCAAGTGACGGAATACCTCAACGGTTATTTCGTGGATAGCGGCCCGAATCGTCGCGGTCGCAACCGGAAAGGCAGTGGTGGTGTCAGCCTGAATACGCCGACCTTCTTGCCCTATCCGCATCTGAATAAGTTAACCGTGCAGGCGACCAGGGAGCAGATTCAGAAGATCGACGAACTGATTGCCGGTTTGGACGTGAACAAATCGGACGGCGGATTTGAAGCGATTACGTTGTCGAACGCGGATGCGGGCGTGGTCGCGCAGAAGCTTGGTGAGATGTTCGGTGGCGAACGAGGTCGCGGCAGGGGTGGCGAGAGCAGCATCGCTCCGAAGTTCATTGGCGAAGAGGGCAGTAGTCTGCTTTTCTATTCCGCTCCCGCATCGAGGAAGGACGAGATTCTCACAGCGATTGCGAAGATTGAAGAGGAGTTCAACGTTGCAAACAAACCTCGAATTATCGAGGTGCAACATGCGAAGCCTTCGAGCATTGCGGAGGCGGTACAAATCGCTTACGGCGCGACCGGTCGTCGTCGAGGCAGGCCTAGCATCGGTAATTTCCAAATCACCGCGCACGACCCGTCGAAGCGGTTGTTCGTCATTTCGCCCAGCGACGAGACGTTTGCCGAAATCGAGTCACTGGTGAAGTCGATGGATAAGCCTGCAGAGCTCGGTTTTGATGTGAAGATTTTTCCGCTCACGCACGCCAGCGCCCGGCAAGTCCACGAGACCATGCAGAGCTTGCTGGTGCAGTACATTCGTACGGCAGGTCGCGGCGCGGTGACGGAATCGTTCAGCGTCGAAGTGGATGATAAGAGCAATTCGCTTATCGTGCTCGGCACGCCGGCGGTGTTCGAATTTCTCGAAGAAAACATTCGCAAGATCGACAACCCGCTAAACAAAAAGCCCGAACCCGGCTTCCTCATGGTCGCCATGAAGAACGCCAACGCGACCGAAGTTGCTCAGAATATCACGCGGCTCTGGAATCAGCGTAACCTTCCGCCGGGGCAAACACCCCCACAAGCGGAAGCGAACCGGTCGCTGAATATGCTTATCGTTCGCGGCACGCAGGAGCAGATTAAGGAGATCCAAAAGGAAGTCATCAATCCGCTCGAGGAGCACAAGCCGCCTGCCTTGGCGACGGAGACTTTTACGCTCGAATTCGCCCAGCCTGAGGCGGTGGCGGAATCGATCAACAAAATCTTCCAGGACAAGGCGGATGCATTTCGCAGGCTTGGCCGTCAAAGTAACGTTTCGCCGCTTGAGTTTACAGTCGTCGTCACGCCCGAAGTGAACACCGGTCAGGTGATCGTGCAGGCAAGTGGCGCGAACATGGAAATTGTAAAGAAACGCATTTCGGAACTCGATCAGGAAGAGATCGCCGCCAGCGGTGCGACTTCGATTAAGACGTATCCGATCAAGTACGCCGATTTGAATTCGGTGGTGCGGATCATCAATGAATGGTCGCGGGCGCGAACGACGAGTGCAGGTAGGCGCCGTACGGTGGCTGCGCGGGATATTATCAGTGCGGTCCCCGAACCAGGTACGCAAACCGTGGTGGTCACCGCGAGTGACGCGAACCATGAGATCATTGCGCAGTTGATCGGTGAGTTGGATGATGAGTCGCTCGCGCAAGGACAGCGCAAAACGCATGTTTTGGAGCTGAAGTATGTGGACGCGACAACGGTCGCCAATCAGCTTACCCAGGTCTATCGCCGATTGCGTCAGCGTCGCGGCGATCAGGGGCCGTCGTTCATCGCGGACGCGAATACGAACGGTATTATTGCGACGGTCAACAGCGAGGAGTTGACGAACCTTCGCGAATTGCTCGTTTCTCTGGATGTCGAGCCGGATCAAGATTCGGAACGGTCGATGGAGGTTTACAACATTCGCTACGCCGATCCGAACGGCGTGGTGAACGCAATCAACCAGACCTTCCGTTGGAATCGCCGCAGCCAACCCAAGCCGGAAGACTTGGTGACGGCAGTGGTGGATTGGGGTACGCAGTCGATCGTCGTGACCGCCAGCAGCAAAAATCACGATCGTATCAGCGGTCTGATCGAGAAATTGGATGATGAGAAGTTGGCGACGGGACGGCGCGAGCGTTACGTGCTGCCGCTCAACCATGCGAACTCGACGGAAGTCGCACAACAGCTTTCGCAAATCTATCGATTTGAAAGGCGGGCGCGGGGCGACCGTGGACCTGCGTTCATCGCGGACGCAAAGACGAACGCCATTGTGGCCAGCCTTAACGCGGAAGAATGCGACGATGTAAAGATACTCTTGGATAAGCTCGATGTGGAGCCGCTCGAAGAAACACAGCGGTCGATGCTTGTGTACCAGATCAAGTACGCCGATCCGAACGGCGTGGTCAACGCGATCAACCAAACTTATCGATGGAACCGTTCATCGCGTAGCCGACCTGAAGATCAGGTGGTTGCAGTCACCGAATGGGCGACGCAGTCTGTGATCGTTACGGCTTCCGCGGACAAGCATGAGGAGATCGCGAAGCTGATCGAGCAGATCGACAAGGAAGGTATGCTCGATCAGATCACAAAAGTCTTCTCGCTCAATCACGCGGACGCCAACGAAGTCGTGAACTACCTCAATTCGTTCTACGCCCGGCAGCGCCGGGGCACGAGGCAAGGGAAGGCGACGGTCTCCATTGCAGCGAATACGCGGGGTAACTCAGTTATTGTGCGGGGCGGCGAACAGGACATCAAGAACGTCGAGGAATTGATCGCGGCGTTCGATGTCGAACCAACGTTAGATACGCAACGTCAAACCAAAGCGTATGCCCTGAGTTACTCCGATCCGGGCAGCATGAACGGTGTTATTCTCAACATGTTCCGTTGGGACCGGCGTTCGCGGCAGAGCCCGTCCGAACAAGTGACCAGTGCCGTGGATTGGGGCACGCGGTCGGTCATCGTCACCGCCTCCGAGAAAAACCATGGAGTCATTGAAGAACTCATCAAGCAAGTCGATGTCGAATCGACGCTGACAAAAGAACTATTCGTACGAAAATTGGAAAACGCCAGCGCGGATGATGTCGCCAGATCGTTGGCCAATGTCTATCGAGGTCGGCGGCGCAGCCAGCGCGGCGAACAGCCGGTGCAGGTTCAGGCAGACGCGGGCAGCAACACGCTGCTGGTGCTCGCGAGTACCGCCGAGATGGTGGAAGTGGATTTGCTGATCGAAAAGCTGGACGTTGAGCCGTTGGATTCGACGCAACGGTCCATGATGGTATACCAGATCAAATACGCCGACCCCAATGGGATTGTGAATGCAATCAATCAGTCTTTCCGGCCGACACGGGGCACACGCACCCGACCTGAGGACCAAGTGACAGCCACGACCGAGTGGGCGACGCAATCGGTCATCGTGACAGCCTCACCCGAGAAGCATGAAGCAGTTGCGAAGCTTATCGATCAAATCGATAAGGAAGGTGTCCTCGATCAGCAGACGAAGGTGTTCGAACTCCAGCACGCCGATGCGAATGAGGTTGTCAATTACCTCAACTCGCTGTACACGCGACAACGGCGCGGCACGCGGCAGGGGAAGGCGACGGTCTCCATAGCGGCAAACACACGCGGTAACTCCATCATCGTCCGCGGCAGCGAAAATGACATCACCAACATTCGCGAACTGGTGGAAGCGTTCGATGTGGAGCCGACTCTCGATACGCAGAGGCAAACCAGGGCGTATGGCCTGAAGTACGCCGATCCCGGTTCACTGAACGCAGTGATTCTCAACATGTTCCGGTGGGACCGCCGTTCGCGACAGAGCCCATCGGAGCAGGTGACCAGCGCCGTGGATTGGGGCACGCAATCCGTCATTGTGACCGCGTCTGAGAAGAACCACGGCGTGATCGCGAAGATGATCGAGCAGGTGGACGTCGAATCAACCCTCAAGAAAGAGATGTTCACCGTTAAGCTGGAATACGCCAACGCGGATGACGTCGCTCGTTCGGTCGGCCAGTTGTATCGAGGCAAGCGCGGGACACGTCGTGGCGAGCAGCCCGTTCAAATTACGCCCGATCAACAAAGCAACACCCTGCTTATCATGGCGAGTCAAACGGAAATGGTCGAACTGACGGAGTTGATCGAAACGCTCGATGTCAAACCGGAGATAGCTAAACAACGACAAATGCGCAGCTTCGACCTGACCTACGCCCAGCCGGGCAGTGTCCAGCAAGCAATCACGCAGCTCTTCAGGGCAACAAGCCGCAATCCGCGCGACCAAGTGACCGCAGTGGCGGAGTGGGGCTCGAATTCGGTGATCGTTTCCGCCTCGCCCGAGAATATGGAACGCGTCGAGGAGTTGATTGGTCAGATTGATGGCGAGAATCAGTCGACGGGCGATGTTCGCGTTGTCAATATTGAAAATGCCGATCCGTCTTCAGTCGCGCGGGCGTTGAACGATATCTATGTGCGTTCCGCACCGCGGTCGCGTGGTGGAGGGCAGCCCATTTCGATTTCTGAGATCGGCGGCTCGAAATCCATCCTGGTCAAAGCGAGCGACAAGGACATGGAACGTATTCTCAAGACGGTCAACGACTTGGATAAGGAAGCGTTCGATGTTGGTGAAGCGATCAAGATCGTTCCGCTGCTCAAGAGCGATGCGCAGGAAATGCTCGAAGTGATGCAGGAATACCTGCGTCCGACGGGGGGTTCGCGCGGTCGTCGAGGTAGTGGCGGCGATCTCGTCGGCAATGTGCGACTCAGCGCGTTGTCGCAGGCGAATGCGCTGGTGGTTTCCGGTGCGAAAGACGAAGTCGATCGCATCGAGGGCATCATCGAGGAAATCGACGGCACGACCGAAGGCATGACGCCCAAGCTGATCAAGCTGACGCATGCGGATGCAGCGCTCATTCTGCCGACCATTGAGCAGATGTTCGCGGATGGCGGATCGCGGCGGGGTGGACGTCGCGGTGGGGCAACGATGCCCCCGATCATCATGGCCAATGAATCGCTAAATGCGCTGATCGTGCGTGCGGCACCGACGGATCTGGCTGCGATCGAGTCGATGGTGGACACGTTGGACATTCCCGAGGCGAAGCCGGAAGAGATGATCCGGATCATCCAGGTCGCTCCTGGTGTCAATGTGACCGACCTTGCTGAGAAACTGGAGGATCAGTTCAGCGAGGTGATTGCTGCCCGCGGTGGAAGCAGTCGTAGCCGGCGCGGTCGTGGCGGAGGATCGAACGAAAGCATCTCTATCACGCCTGATACACGTACCCATTCCCTGCTGGTCGCAGGTTCGCCCGCCATTGCCAAGCAAGTGGAGCAAGTGGTTCGGGAGCTCGAGCGACTTGGCCCGCCGGGCGGTAAAGTGACTAAGATTATCCGGCCTACCAACATGACTGCGGAAGAGGTTCAGGCGATGATCGAGCAGATGAAGGAAGAAGGCAGCAGTTCTTCCCGGTCAAGCCGCAATCGAAGTCGGCGTCGCCGGTAAAAGAAAATAACAGGTTGACGATGCCGATTGCGTCGTTTGCTTCCGCCTCACGCGGGTATTTTGCGCGTGCGGACGGCTTGGTTTGCGGATAAGCTGTGGGCGTGTGAAGAGGTGCGGTCGCACAGGACGCGACCAGATCACAACTGATTAGTAACACGGGCATCGCCGGTAGTGTGGCGTTGTGCTCCGTGCGGTGCGACGTCGGTCGAACCTCTCGACCGATGCGAGTCCAAGGATGAAATCATGAGAAGTGACATCAGCGTGATGCGAACGGACTTGGTGCTGTGGGCGATCATCGTGGGGTCGTGTTTATCGTTCGCGGCAGCCCCCGCGCTTGCTCAGAGTAAATCCGATGCACCGGTTGTGCGGGCTGGGGCAAATCCGGTGTCAGCAGAGGCTGCTCCACTGGGTACGCCGTCGACTTTGACTCGACTCGCCATGTTGATGATCCAGGACGAACCGGCAATGAAACTGCAGAAAGAGCCTGCGCGCCAAGTTCCCGTACTGAAGGTTTCGGCGCCTTTTGCAGGAGCAACGCCTAAGTCGACCTCCCTTAAAATCGCAAAGCCGGTTGTGGCGGACGATCAACCCGTTCCTTCGTTCGTCGCTGTCCAGCGTGAAAAAGGGAAACCGGATTCGCCGGCATTCGTTCACCGGACCAACAAGGCGTTTGATGCAGATGTTCAGGAAGAGCGGAGTCGCGAACGAGTTTCTCCGCTTGCCCGCCTTGCGTCACTGGCCACTGTTCAGGCTGATGATGCTCCCGCTCAACGACCGCGCCGTGAGCGGCAAGAAGAGAAGCCCATTTTCCGCGATCCACCTGCTGGCGAATCGAAGACTTCCGAAACCGAGCCTGTGGCGACCGAGTCCGAATCCGTTCTAACGGAATCCGACGAGAAGCCTGGTTTGGTAGAGGATGACGAAGAGATGCCTGCGCCCAAGATGCAGACGCCCAGTATTCAGAATCTGCTCGAAGGTGTTGACCCCGCGTTTTTCAATTTGTCGGGCTCCGAACTGGAAGTTGAGGTCGTTGGCGACACGGTCTTGATTCAAGGAAGCGAGGAAGACGTCGCCATGCTCGAGATGCTGATTACGATGGTGGATCAGAGCACCGAGCAGAAAGAATTGCGCGTCGTAAAGGTCAAGCAGCGAGACGCCAACGAAATTGCCCGCACTGCTCAGGAGGCAATACGCAAGGCGACGGCTTACCCCAACAAAAAAAGCGAAGACGAAGTAACGATCACCGCTCTGTCGTCAAGCATTTTGCTCGTTGCGGCACTACCGGGTGAGATCGACTTTGTCGTGCATGTCATCGAAAAGGTTGACGCGGTTCCGCCACTCATCGCGGAGTTCGAACAGATGACATTTATGGTCAAGAACCGCCGGGCGAGTGATGTGGCGGAACAACTCAGCGAGGTGGTGCAAAAGATTCAAGAGCGCCAAGGCGCGAGTGGCGCGGAAGGCGAAGTGCAGATCATTCCAAACGACGCCAACAACAGTCTGCTCATCATCGCCGCCGAGACGGAGCGAGAAAAACTCCAAAGGCTGATCGATCAGATCGACGTCGAACCGGTCAAAGGATGGGGTGAAATTAAGTTAACGCTCTTCCCACTGCTGCACAGTGAGGCCGATGAGTTGGCGGATACGATCAACGAATTGCTTGCGACACCTGAACGGCGTGACGAGGCGGAGGCTATGATCTACCGCTTGATCGTCAACAAGGCTGACCCCATCACCGGCGAAATCAGCGACCTGCCGCCGATCGATCTCGAGAAGACAATTAAGATCATTCCCGACAGCGGTATCAACGCGTTGATTGTCGCGACGGTCGAGGAAAACGTCGAACCGATGGGCGAACTCATCCGCTTGATGGACGGTGTGCCGGTTGCGGAGGAAGTGAACATTCGTTTGTTCGCGTTGGAATTCGCCGACGCGGAAACGCTCAAGGACGTTCTCGAAGAAATGTTCGAACAGGGCAAGGATTTGCCGGAAGAAGCGGACGGCAGCGATGTCGGCGCAGTGCCTGACGGTGCGCCCGGCGAGGCACTTTCCTATAACATTGGCATCGTGGCGGATCAGCGGAGCAACACGCTGATCGTTTCCGGGCGTGGCCCGCAAATGGATCTTGTCGAGCAGATTGTGAGCGAACTGGATAAGCCCGCCGTTGCGCTCAAATTTCCACTTACCATCATTCCGCTCAAGCACGCGGATGCGTCGCGCATCGGGCAGCTCATTAACGACTTGGTTGAGAAACGAATCGAAGCTCTTGAAAACACCAATGCGGACGGCTCCGCCATCGAGCGCGAGCGAGTGTATCTATCGGTGGATGTGCGGACCAATTCATTAGTCGTTTCGGCGTCTAAGGAGAACGTTGGCGAAATCAACGCCATGCTCAAGCAACTCGACGTCGAGCCTGCCACGGTCTTCCAAAACATTCGCCTCATCGCCTGCGAACGCATCAAGGCGGAGACGATCAAGGAGAAGATTGATGAACTGTGGGAACGCAAGGTAGAGCTGAATCAGGAGTTCGAGAATCTCGAAGACACACCCGTGCTTGTTGCCGACGAACGCAGCAACACGTTGTTGGTTGCTTCGAGTGGTGAGGATTACGACGAAATCAAGCGCATTATCGAAGAGCTCGAAAAACAGCCCATGATCGAAAGCACCAAACTCTTCGAGCTTGAACATGCTGACGCAAAAGCGCTCGCATGGAAATTGGAAGAACTTTTCAATGGTTTGGAAGGCATTTCCGAAACGCTCGAATCGCCGACGGTCATTCCGGATTCGCGTAGTAACTCTTTGCTGGTCGCCGCGACACGCGATGCCATGGAGCGGGTGGAGAATCTGGTTTCTCGACTCGACGTGCAAGCCGGCTCGCAAACCGCAGTGTTTAAGGTCTACAATGTCATGCACTCCGCCGCTTCCCGCCTCGCCCCGAAGATGCAGAAGTTGTTCGATCAGCGAGCAGAGGGTGAAGAGGAAGAAAGTTCGCCCATCGTGGTTATGGCGGATGAAGCGAGCAATTCGATTATCGTTTCGGCATCCCGCGACGATCAATCGATGATCGCGGAATTGCTCGAACTGCTGGACAAACCATCGAGCCTCGCGCGGCAAATGAGTATCTTCCCGCTCGAAAAGGCTTCCGCCACGAGAGTGGCGGATCAACTTGATGAACTTTTTCAGACGAATGTCGATGGCGATGGCCTGGACCGTGCCGATACCATTTCGATGCAGGCTGATGAACGGACCAACTCCATCATCGTTTGGGCGTCAGCCACGGAACTTGAGAACATCTATGAGGTCATCAAAAAGCTGGATACCGCCAAGTCCGGCGTGACCAAGGTGGTGAAGATCATCCAACTCAAACAGGCGCTTGCGGAGGACTTCGCCTCCGTCCTGGAAGAAGCGCTCATTGGCGATAATCCAGGTGAAGATAATGAAAAAGCCATCTTTGTCACGTGGGAAGAAAAACGCCACGACGGCACAGTCATCGAGCGTAAAATGCTCCGTCAGGATATTAACGTCAAAGCGGATCAGCGGACGAACTCGCTGATGGTGGTCGCTCCAAAAGAAAGCATCGCGATGCTTGAAGCGCTCATCAAGGATTTCGATCGCATGAGGCCTGTGACCAATGAAGTTCGTATGTTTCCGCTGGTGAACAGCGATGCGCAGACTATGCAGGAACGATTGACCGAGCTATTCGACGCAGATGGTGCGAATCAGGACATGCTCACCAAGTTGACGCTCGATGCCGCCGGCGGGATCGGTGACGTCGATTGGGGGGGGGTAGGGCAGGATCTGCGATTCGTCGCTGAGGAACGAACCAACATTCTCATCGCTGCGGGTTCGCGGATGGATCTGGACATTGTTGAGGAATTGGTCCGCTACCTGGACTCGCTCGAGGTGGAAGAACGAATCTCGGTTGTGGTTCCCGCAAAGTTTCTGCCGGCGGATCAGATTGCGACTGCCGTGCGAAACTACAACCAGCAGGAACAGGACGTTCTGGGGGAGGTAGATGATGAGACTTCGCAGATGCGTCGTAGTGAGCGTCAGATTTCGATCGAGAGCCTCGAAGGCGAGGAAGGCGGAAGTAGCCAGCTCATCGTCGGTACGAGTCGCCGCAATTATGCCCGCACGATGGAACTCATAAAGGAATTGGACAGACCCGAGCCGCAGGTCGCGATCCAAGTGCTTGTTGCCGAAGTACAGCTTACGAACGATATCGAACTGGGCGTGGAAATCGCTGGCCAGGAGCTCGATTTCTCCCGCAACGCAGTGTTGGGCCCGAACGGCATCGTTGAAGGTAGCGACTTCGACATCGTTGCCGGTACGGACCTGGGTGCGATCGGCAGAGGCCAGGGGTTTAACTTCACCGTAACGGGGGAGGACTTCAGCTTCCTGCTCCACGCCTTGCAACAGGATAGCCGAGTTGAGATTCTCCAGCGCCCGCTGCTTATCGTTCGCAATGGCGGGGATGGCGAGGTACGAATCGCGGATCAGATTCCAGTCGTCACGAACACTACGGTCTCGGACAGCGGCAACTTGCAATCCAACGTCTCGCGAGAAGAGGTCGGTATCATTTTGACTACCTCGCCGCGCATTAGTCCCGACGGTTACGTCACGATGGAGATTTCCCAGGAGATTTCAAACTTTTCCGGCGAGAATATTCAGCTCACCGAGGGTCTGAGCCAGCCTATTATCTCCGAACGTACCGTTGAAACGAATGTGACGGTGCGAAATGGCGACACGGTCGTTATTGGTGGATTAATCACCACACGAGAATCCGAGGGCGAATCCAAAATCCCGCTGTTGGGTGACATTCCCTACTTGGGCGTGTTGTTCCGCAGTACGCAAAAATCATACAATCGGACGGAGCTTCTGGTTGTGTTGACTGTGGATATTCTAGATGATGCTGAAGGCATGCAATGGATTTCGGAGAAGCAGCTTGCCCAGTACGAGCTTTCGCCCCAAATTCGTCAAAGCCCGCTAATGGAAAGTTTGCGCATTCGTGCGGAAGAGAATCCGGTGCTTGGTCCGAAGGGTGCACCTGCCCCGCAGCCACGCGGCGAAGGTGATCGGCTCAAACGCAATCAACGACCCACGCCCGGCGATGCTTTCGGCCCCAAGCCCAAAGTATACGGGCCGAAAATCCCGGACGGGAAGACCATTACCCGCAAATCCTCCGGTAAAGTCTATGGCCCATTCGTGAAGACAGAAAAGGTCGCCGAGCGGAGATAAAGTTCTGTGAACCGTGGTCGAATGCTCAAGACGATTCTAATGTGTGCGTGCGCTTTTGCATCCGCTGTGACAATTTCCGGTTGCCAATCATTAAGGACAGCGGATGATGGCCGAGTGCGAAGTGTTATCTGTCTTTACGAGAATGACGCTTGGTTAAATCTCGATCGGGCGGGCGACCTCGATCCGGAAGGCGTCACGTACAAGGTGTATCTCAAGACGGGCGACACCACAAGCGTTTTGCGTGATGGAATATTTCATATCTCCATCTACGAAGTCGATCGTGACAAAGAAGGCAACGCAACGCGTACGCTTCACGCCGATTACCATTACCCGACTTCCGATATACACCGTATCAAAAAAATGGGGCTGATGGGGCCAGGCTATCAAGTTGCGTTGTTATTCCACAATAAGAATGTAGTTGGTAAGGAAATTGACATCGTAACAATTTACGAGGCGCCGGATGGTTATGAGATTCGCTCCCAGACCAGGCGGCTTAAGGTACCCAGAATAGAAGAATGATCCATCGTTGCCATGAAGCTCTACACGGGGCATTTGGGTGATACGCAAGCATCGAACTAATCACGCTCTTCGATCATCATGCTAGTTGTCGATCGAACTTATCAGCAAAAAGCGAATCGCGGGTTGAGTGTGTGCGCTGTGGTGGTCGGCGTGTCGGTGATGCTTGCTTCCTGTGACCGTTCTCCAAGTCGTTCAACCTCTGCCGGCGCTTCTCCAACTGCCACCTTATCGATCGAGGCGAACGAAGCGCAAACTATTACACCGTTCGCGGTCGCGCAACTTGCCCATTACTTGCGGCATCAACGCGATTGGGAAAAACTCGAGTCGCTAATCGTTGAACCCCAGCGCATTCAGACGGTCGCACTAATCCAAACAGTGGACCAGCTTATTTTCGCAAATCAGAAGTTAACCAATGCAGTTCGTACGAAATGGGGTTCTGCCGCTGCAATTCGAGTAAACAGGCCGGGTGTGATGGACTTGATCGGCGTTTTTTCGCAG
>JANQHN010000377.1 GCA_028282665.1 Phycisphaerae bacterium
GTTACCCATGCCCCATTACCGGCAGGGGGAATACGAACCGGCCGCATTGCACGCGCAAGTAGGCGCCTTCTTCGAATCGCGCTCGATACCGGTCGTCGACCTGCTGCCGTGCATCGAGGGCATCTCAGCGGATGAGCTTGTGGTCAACCATCGGGATTATCATCCAAACGAACTGGCTCACGCCCGGTTCACGGCGTGCATCTGGGAAGCATTCTACGCGCGGGAAAAACAAGGAATGACGGAAACGGAACCGTCTACCGCCGGTTGGAAACCTTAGTCAAACATCGCAATCTTTGCTACAGTGATCCAGACCGCGACGCCCGATTCACAGGTTATCCCTCGGAGTCGAAACCGCGTTCACCGCTGGAATTGACTGAAATTACAAAAGGAACATCGCCAAGCCATGGTGCTCGTACCGCCCATTCCACCGAACGGTTTTTTGATGCACTACCTCTGGTGGTGGATCATCACCGCCAGCGTCGGACTGCACACCTGGTTCTTCTTCAGGCTGTCACACGATTGGCCCCGGAAAAAGCGGTTAATCGCAGGAAACGCACTCGTTACACTAACCTTTTTGCTTATCGCAGGCGCGCTCGGCGAAACATGGTTTCGGTATTTCCATCTTGAGACCCACGAAATCGGGCACACTCTCGGCTCACGTCGCTGGCTCGCTGTGTGCGCTCAACGGAATCCGATAGGGTATCGCGACGAATCCTGGTCGGTCGCCAAGCCCGCCACTACACACCGCATCGCTTTCGTCGGCGATTCGTTCACCTTCGGTTGGGGCATCAACAATCCCGGCGATCGTTTCACGGATCTAATCGAGCGTCGTTTCGCTGAGTTTGGCGGCCCCATGCGGGTCGAAATTATGAATGTCGGCAGACCCGGTACTGAAACCGGCGAACACATCGACGCAATCCGCAAGATGATCGAGGGCTTTGACGTCGATGAGGTCGTGCTGTGCTACTGCATCAACGACATCGACGATCTAACCCCACCCGGCGAAATCCCTCGTCCGCCCTATCCCCCGCCGGGAACCTTCACGAATCTGGAGTCTTCATTTTTGCTGGACTTTCTGTATGTGCAGTTAATCGCCAGACCTTCGGAAGGGATGGTCGGGTACTTCGACCGCTTGGGGCGAACCTATTTCGACCCGGAGAGTTGGAGCATCCAATGCTATCGTTTTGATTTGATCATTCAGCTATGCCACGAAAACGACATCGACTTCCGCGTGGCGCTGCTTCCGATGCCGCGACATGGAAAGGGCGACTATGACCCGGCTTTGGTGCATGACCGTGTCGCGGACTTTTTCGAATCGCGATCAGTCCCTGTCGTTAACCTCCTGCCTTGTATCGAAGGCATCGATCCCGCCGAACTCGTGGTTAACAATCGCGACTACCACCCCAACGAACGGGCTAACGCCCTGTTCGCAGACTGCATCTGGGAAGCATTTTACGAAAAGGAACCGGAACAAGACAACGGCGGGAACTGAGCCGTCCCGCAATAATGAAGGTCCACAGCGGAACCCTACCGAACTCACTCACCGCCTAACCGATCCGAAAAAACGCCCGGATACGCCATCCTCGGGGCGTTTACTGCATTGTCGGTTCCAACATCCCAATCTCCCGTTGCAGGTTCGCCCGAGCAAGTTGTTCAAAGCGAATGTGCATTTCCGACGTGGTGTAGATCGCGGGCCTGTCCAGCATCGATTTGAGGAACGCCAGTCGCCCTTGTGTGTACTCCGCACTGTCATACTCAGCGAATTCGACACGTACCTGCCTGGCATATTCGTCATAGCGTATGATATTTGCGCCGAGAATCGCCAAGTCGATGTCCACCATCAGTGCTTCGTCAGGCCCGATTTCCCGGCCGGTCTCATGTTCTGTGGCCAAAATCAGACGCATCGTGCGTTCCACGAACGCCGCCTCACCCAACCCCTTCAGTATCACCTCGGCCAGCGCCGCACTTCGTCGCTCGTTCGCTTTGTCGCCAGGAATGTAGATCGCATCGTGGAACCAGATCGCGAATTCAAATGCTCGATCCCGTGGCGAGTCCTCCCGTATAGTCTGTAACAGATTCAAACACTCCCGAATGTGCGTCAGCGTGTGGTACCCAGTCCGGTCATAAAGCGACTCGATGATCGCATAGATCGCTTGCGCGGCCGTGTCGTCCCGGCCTACCAATTCAGTCCAAAGTTCTCTCAAGCGGCATCACTCCTGTTTAGTTTCCTCATTCTCTGCTACAGTGATCCACACCACAAGTATAATTCGGGCCTATCCTCCCATGAGGGCATTTGTACACAACGAGAAGTAGTCTTGGAGGCAACGTATCATGATCCCACATGCACAACGTAGTGCAAATTTGCGGAAACTTATCGATGAGAGCGTTGTCATGATGCCCGGGGCGATCAATGCTCTTTCGGCGCGGATGATCGAGCGGACCGGTTTTACGGCTATGTATCTCTCCGGGGCGGTGTTGGCGAATTCCGTCGGAGGAGTACCCGATACGGGCATGATGACCCTGACCGAAGCCCGCGATCACGCCGACCACATTGCCCGTGCTACCTCGATACCCATTATCATGGACGCGGACACCGGTTATGGCGGACCCGAAAATGCAGCCCGCACCGTCCATGTACTCGAATCCGTAGGCGTTAGCGGGATACACCTTGAAGATCAGGAATTCCCCAAGCGCTGTGGCCACCTGCCGGGCAAAAAACTCGTGCCTGCCGAGGAAATGTGCGAAAAGATCGCTGCGGCAGCCGAAGCAAAAAGCAGCAAAGACTTCCTTCTCCTTGCACGCACGGATGCCCGCGGCGTCGATGGATACGACGAAGCTGTTCGCCGGGCTCACCTTTACCTTGAGGCCGGTGCGGACGGAATTTTTCCAGAAGCACTGAAAGACAAGGGTGAATTCGAGCGATTCGCCAAGGACGTGGACACCATTCTTTTGGCTAACATGACCGAGTTCGGCAAGACACCATATCTTAAAGCGGACGAATTTGGGGCGCTCAACTACAATATTGCGATTTATCCCGTCACGCTGCAGCGTATCGCGATGGGGGCGATCGAAGGAGCGTTGAAAACGCTCGCAGCCGATCGAACGCAAGAATCGCTGGTCGATTCCATGCAAACGCGTCAAGCGCTATACGATCTGCTAAACTACGAAGTCAAATAGGGCCTGCCCCGATTGTTGCATAATCGAATACTTCTAACCCGCGAGCGCAATTCGGACCAATGCGTCGGGGGTGTTGTTCCATCTGTGAAAAGCCGGGCAGGACATTTCTCGACGCAAAGGAGAACACACCATGGTGTTAATGGATGAGTCAGTTATCAATCAAGGCTTGGACGGCGTGGTTGTATCCGATACGGACATTTGTTGCGTGGACCAGGGAAAATTGCTGTATCGTGGGTATCCAATCGAGGAATTGGCTCACAACGCAACGTTTGAAGAAGTCTGTCATCTTCTGCTTTTTGGTGATTTACCGAACAAAGATCAGCTCGCCAGCTTCAAGCGCGAGTTGTTCGCCGGCCACGGCCTGCCCGAAGTCGTTGTTGAAGCGATCCGCGGCGTCCCAAAAAACGTGCCTATGATGGACGTCATGCGATCAGGTGTTTCGCTGGCGGCCAACTTCTACAAAGT
>JANQHN010000396.1 GCA_028282665.1 Phycisphaerae bacterium
GGGCGATAAGTTATGCCTTCGTATTAGTTGATCTCGCTCATATCGTTGACGATCACTGCGACGCGCAGTCCTTCGCGATTGGCGAGAATGTGATTGAGCAGGGTTGTCTTGCCAGCGCCCAGGAACCCTGACAGAACTGTTACGGGAAGTCGCGTGTCAGCCGCAGACTGACTCATGTACCAAATCCTCCTGAACAGATCGAGAGCGATCCGTGCCGCGTTCACGGCTCGCCTTGTCTCTCTTACGGAATATGAAAACCGGCCGCCGCGCGAGCAGCATCACGTCACTGGTCGTCTGCGGCACCAACCGGCCCTAATGCAAACGCATTTGCATGTGCAGGATAGCAAATGCGAATGCATTTGCAAGTGCGCTCTGACGGCATATAGTAATTGGCGTCGGCGGGCTTGCACGCCGCGATCCGTTGCTCCCGGGGAGCGAATCATGCAACGTCAGACGTCACAAAGGGTTGCGATCGAAGCTGCCTTCGTTTCAGCGGGTCGCCCACTGGTTCCACAGGAGATTATCGACGCGGCACGGGAACAAGTTCTCTCGGGCAATCTGACCACCGTGTATCGCACACTCAAGCGTATGGTCGACGAATAGAGAGGCAGCAGTTTCTGCAATTCCTCGAGATTTGGTTCGTTCCACATGCACCTCAGAAGAAACACTCATATTTGTACTTTTTGTTTCAACGGAGCACGCTGCCATGCTGCCGAGTTGATGTCACACACGAACAGTCCGCCGCGCGTCCTGGCAAACAACTGCGGTGGATTTGCTTCATACAGCAAGAGGCTATAGGTTTGACGATCGATGTACGACTCCGGAAAGGCTTCTGCCATCCGCTGGAACGTCCGTCCGCCATCGCCGATCCGCCAGACGCCCTGTGTGCCGCCGATGAAACCGGTCTGTGGGTCGATCTTCGAGAAAGCCGCGGTGCGCAACGCGCCACGGTTCCAGTTCTGAATACGATACTGCGGCGGCACAAGCCAACGCGGCACCGATACATTGCTGATCGCGTCCGGATGATTGAGCAGAATTCCCGACGCGCTCATCCACACGACGAACACGAGGAGCAGTAGGCCAACCCACTTATGTAACCATTTCGATAATCGATACAGTGTGGTCATGACGTCGGTTGCCGTATCAAAATCCGCTACCCGGATGCCCCTTCAAGTAGCAGATCCAAGCAGCCCGTTAGTGCGCCGTCTGCCGAATGATGGCTTGGTAGGAAGACGATGGGGCGGTAGCTGGGGCGGCGGACTCATTGTTTGTCGAATCTGATTCTCGCTCCATCGAATCTCCTAGCAGTCAACTTTGCCTATGAGTGAGGCGGCCATGACATATCGCCTTGTGTACCGTATCTGCTTAGAACTCTTGTAGCTCCCATTAGCGAGCGCTGCGTTGATCCATATCAACTCTGGGATTTTTCGCCTGCCGCCCGCTGGATATGCAGGTTTCCCGTGTAATGCGGTTTGACGCCCTAGGGCGTCGACTGTTGCGGATGAACTCAGTCGAATCGGTTGTCGTGCAACCAGTTCGCTACGTGCTTTACCGTGAATCATTGCGCGAATGCCGGGCTGGTTGCTTCGGGCTCGTTTTGCACAGCGGCAAATGTGGCAGGGTCTCGGCAACAATTTCGGCGATTATGATGTCGGCAGAAGTTTGCTCGACCATGGGCACGACGTTGTCGAGCCGCCTATGCAGCCAATACAATTTGTGATTGTGTGGAGTTGGGTTTCGCCCGCAGCTTGCTAATTCGAGGTTCTTGGACGAATGTCACGAGGGTCGCTCTCGCTCGGGGAGAGTAAGTGAAGTTTGGTCTGATAGCCACCTCGTGATGATGGCCGCCGACAGGCATCAGTAACGGAGTTCACAACATGATGTTGGACATTAACGGTGCTACGACAGTAAGAGACCTGCTTACGAATTATCCCGGCGCGTTTGACGTGCTCGTATCACACGGCATGTGCCGGGAATGCAAAGTCAATCCGCCGCCTGTGCCACTAGAGCATTTCGCCCAGAAGCACTGCGGCGGCAATCTTAAGGGCCTGATCGAGCAGATCGAAGCCGCCATCAACAACAAGAACTAGCCGCGGCCTGGATAATCTATCGATCGATGTGTATTGGTCTGGTTGTCCAGTCACTTGGAGCATGTCACCTTGGCCTAAATCAACGTTACGGATTCTTGATCCGCCGTTTCCCATTAGTTCGCGTGCTTCGCGTCAGTACGATGGCTGCAGAATCTACTTTCTCCGGTTGTGGATTGACTGCCAGAGATTTTAGCTCCTCACGAGCCCACGAGCGGTGTTTCGGCCTGGGCCGGGCCGGCCTACAACGCCTTTGTCCAACTCGCCGCATTCGCGTTGTCTGAACAGACTCCTGCGATGCGTCGCTCGCTTGCCGCGCTTCGAGTCGTTTGTTGAGAAACGGCTGCAACATGACGAGTTCGCTGCGAGAGGTAGGACGGAGTTTTGATTGTTTGCAGAGGGTGGATACAGCTCGTAAGCCAAGATTGAAATCTGTTGAGCTTGACGATCGCCTTCTTATGTGTTTCAATTCCATCGGCCAGAACTGACTAAACATTTAGTCAGCAGTATTGGTGTCCGCATGGTCGCTAAAGGCAAGTAGCTGTGGGCAGCCACCTCACGGATCTGGTTGTCGCGTCAAAGCGACGGCATTCATATGGAAAGTATGCAATGATGGATGCAAATAAGCCTGTGTCCCCAAGTGGCAGGGAGGCAATCTTAGAGGCGGCCGAGCAGCTCTTTTCGGAGCAGGGTTTCGCCGGTACCACCATCAGTCAGATCGCCGAGAGGAGCGGGCAGTCCGGTTCTCTTGTGATCTTCCACTTCAAGAGCAAGAAATCTCTGTACAAGGCAGTTAAGGCATCTATCGTTGCGCGCTACTCGGCGTGCCTGCCTGAGCCGATCGAAGAGGTTGAAGGGTTGCACGGCATCCTGCGAAACCTCATGCGTGCGATGTTCTCTTACTATCGAAACAATCCCACTATGGTGAGGATCGCCAACTGGGCCAATCTTGAAGGTGATCATGAAGCATGGGGAGGCGAGTCGGACTGGCATCATCGTTACGTCGGCCAGATCGAAGCCGCGCAGAGGAGGGGTGAGATCCGCGACGACATCTCGCCGTTTCGGGCATTGATCATCATCACTGGCGCAATACACGTCTGGTGGGAATTCCACGATCACATGCTGCGCGATCTTGACCAGACGGACACCCCGGACGCCGCGGACGAATGCTTCTTCCACGACCTCGAAGCGGTCTTGGTACGGGGTTTGGGGCCAGGGCAATGAACCTCTGACGATGCAGACCTTGCAAGCACGCTACAGATGGGAAAGGGGGGAATGCGAAGCGGATGATGCCTACTTCCTGCGATACCTCTCCTTTGCCTCACATTGGATTGTCGCCTGCATTCGGCAAAGACAACACAAAAACGCCATCTTCATTGCACACCAAGAAGAAAGGAAGTCGGAGGCTGGATTCGTTTCCACGGAAATGCGAACGCTGGCCGATCTAGAACTCGAGGCGCACGGGCCGGTGGAGATGACCATTGGCAGAAAGGAAAGATAGGTATGGAGAAAGAAGTCTACTGGTCACGGTTCGCCGACGACTTCGAGGAACGCAATAACTACGTTGCGGGAGTGAAGAACATCAACGCCATTTGCGAGACTCTGCGCAGGTGCGCCGTGACGGGCGACGCACTGGAACTTGGCTGCGGCAACGGTACGTACTCCCGGGTCTTGGCCGAAACGGCAGATCATGTTCTTGCTACGGATTTCTCGGACGAGATGGTCGCAGCTTCCGGGGTGCGTCTTCGGTCTTTTGGCAACATACGGGTGGAGAAACAAGACGCCCTGGACCTTTCGTACCCAGACGGGCGTTTCGACGCGATTGCCATGGTCAATCTCCTGCACGTCATTCCCGAACCGGAACGGGCGCTTCGTGAGAGTCGGCGCGTACTCAAAGAGGGCGGCGAACTGATCGTTATCAGCTTCACCATGGAGGGTATCTCGTTCCTAGGCAAACTCGGTATGGTTTATCGCTACCTGAGAACCTATGGCAAACCGCCGAAGACAGCGCAGACGCTAACGGTCGAGAAGACCAAACGAATGCTTGAAACGAATGAGTTCGACATTCGGGACGCGCGATTGGTGGGAGAAACATGCAAAGCGGTCTTCGTGAAGGCAGCTCACCGGTAGCCTCATCAAAGAAACAAGAGAACGAATGTATGACGGTGTGCGGCGTCGGCGGTAAGTGGGTCCTCTTCTTCGACACATTGTCCCGGTCGTAGTCCACATTTGATTCGCAGAGCAAGGAGCGTGAGTTTTGGCGGATAGGTCCGCAGGAGTCGAAGTGAAAGAAGCGAATGCTCCCGAAAATGCCGCGAAAGCCGGTCGCAGCAAAAGCTCAGTCCGCGCCAGGAAGAGCATTCCACGCCTATTGGAGATCGCCGGGGAGCGAAGTGCGCTTCTTGTTTCTGTGCTGAATTGATGAAACGAGCAGGGTATGCGGCCCTTATCGTTAATAGAAGAACTGCCCAGCTACTGTATCTCGCGGGCGCTATCACCTTAGCCGTATCGGTGCTTCTCGATTGAATCGACAAACCTCGCAATCGCGGTGCGGACATACTTCTGAAAGCTATCCCCAGCTTTGGACCACGAAGTAAATTGAAGGGGCACCACGAGGGAATCAGTGCAACGCCTAACCGGGCTGCCATCGCTAAGTATTTTTCGTATAAACACTTTTGTGTTGTGTTCAAATCCTTGGGCTGCTTGTGTGGTCTGGAGAATTCCAGGGATCTACCGCCGGTGAACACAACTGGCTTCGAAAGCTATGATGCTAATTAGTCTGGTCAAGTCGCTTGTCGCCGCCTCATGACCAAGGCGCCACCCGTCATAAGCAGCATCGCCAACACGGCTAACCCGACATCCGAGACCGCCGGAACTGCTACATCGGGAACGTATATCGCCGCCGTTCTGTAGGTAGCCGGACCGTTGTAATTCGGGAGACTTTCGATGAAATCACTGTCCCCGAGTTGCATGACGTCCGTAACATTCGTGCCGTCCTTGAAGAGAATTGCGTCGGTTTGTGGAATATGTCCGTCGAGTACTTCCACAACCTCCCCTTCGACAAAGCTAATTCCCTGATCGTGCAATGCGTCCAGGTCAACCCGCACAAGCAAATGCAGCTCATCCGAATTGAACGAGAGCAGTTCCGTTTCGCTGGGAAGCACAGACACGGTTCCGTCGCACCACATGATCCGTGCACCGTTGCTGAACTCGATCACGCCCCACGACGCCAGCCAGTCAGGAACCGGGAAGCTTTCCTGACCGTTGCCGTCGTTGTCGATGATAGTCAGTACTTCGATAGGGTTCCCATTGGAAGGTTGGACGGCCACTTCGCCTTGGCCATTGGGCTCAACATAGACAGTCAACGTACCGCCCGCGTAGGCGAGCGTCGGTAACAGGGGCAGTAGTGTGAATAGACTCGCCTGCATCCTGATGTGCATCGTGCTCCTCCTCCCGGTGTGTGTTGAGCGAGCGGTCTTGCGAGACGGTTCGCTCGATCCTTTGTAGCGTTCCTATTTGGAGTTTAGAGTGGTGTTGGTGTTCAGCCTTGCGTTTACACTGAAGAGTCTAGGGTGACAGCGTCACAAACACTCTTAAATGGTTGAGAGCGATGGTTCAGTATGACTGAATGGGCGGTTTTCGGTGATTCTGCATGCACCGTCGCTCAGGGATTGCTATCGTACGATAGGGCTCATGACTGGATAACCATTAGCTGGGCTGCGCAGTCGGATGTGCGTTAGCGGCCTCGATACGGGTACAATCGAAGGCGTTCAGCTCGCGATTATTGTTGGTGTTCCTTCGTGCGATGAATTGATCCGGCGTGCCGTCCCTCACTTTGTGCGCTGAGTGAAACCTCGTTTATTGGTTCGACGGGTAAAGAGTGCATTTGGGGTTTCCGAGTAGCGACGAAATCAACCTTTTATTGAAGCGTGACCTCTATTTTCCCGAATCGTTCAAGGGCGACCTCAAGGTTCCAGTAGTCCCGCGAGTTGCAGGGTTATAGCGTGCCGATGTTTGGGCAGACGCGTCCATTTCTGTAATCGCAACGAGAGTTGAGAGTCCTTTGAGTCGTGGGCTGTGCAACGCTTTGCGCTGCCAAATTCATAAGTACCTTCGCCAACAAGCACTTGCGTGCTCTGGTTCGGGTCCTGTAATGCTCATTCTACTCGTTCGCCAGGGGATGATGACCATCGTCAGACGATCAAAAACCGCCCAATCACACATTCAGGTATCTTTTCAGGCTTAACGCGGGTCGCCTCGAATCGAGATTAACCCCTGTATAGAAGGATTAATCTCCCTTCCTGAATTTCCCAAGACATGTGAGCCCAGCTAATATAGCGCGGTAAACCTACCGCGCTTTTAGGAGAGTTCGCATGGCTGCTCTTTACCAAACGCTTGCGCCAAGTTGCCAACGACTTCGAGAAATGGCTTCTTACACACCGCATGGTGCAAGGCCGCGGTAGCGAGCACATCATGCTGCTCACCAGCGTGGCCTCGCAGACGTCGCTGTCCTGCGCGTTGGACCTGCTCGAAAAATCCCCGCTCACCACAACGGTTTGTCGCTCGAACCGCTCCTGGGTCCGGCCGACCTCAGAGGCCTCGGCATTCGCGCGTTGCGGCGGCTCCGGTGGGTGATCGTCGGCGGAGAGACGGGTCCGCGAACCAGGCTTATGGGCATGGCGTGGGCGGGCGCCCAAAAGCAAGCAAACCAAGATCAACGGACGCATGCACTGCGCCATGCCGCAGTGTTTGAAACGACTGTAGGAGGGCGCCGGTCAGTTGCTGCCCGCGAACCATTGATTCGTTACGATTTAGTACTGGATCGACTGAAACACGAAAGAAGGAAATCGATGAATATCCGAAACACGCTGGTTTTGTGTTTGCTGTTTGCAACCTGTCTCATCGGCCAGGCACGGCAATCCGCCATTGCGCAGGAATCGAAAACCAACGACAATCTTTCGGCTCTCTACGCGCGGCAGCACGACACGTACATCGTCGGCACCTACGCTACGATCGGACGCTACATGCGCAACGCCGAGGTCGCTAAGCGGCCGAGGAACCGAATCGTACTCGTCATTCCCTACTATCCGTGTGTCGATGGAAAGTGGCGGACAACCGACAAGCTGGGTGGCGTGCAGGCGACGCGTGAAATGGTCGATAGGGCTGTCGCTCACGGCTATCGGTTTTGTTTTCTTATTTCGCACTGGGGTGGCGTAAATCGCGAGGCGCTCTTCAGCAAGCGTTTGTACGCCTCAGCCACAGTCGGATTCAAGAAATGTCACGCCTACGCGCTGAAAACCGCTCCCTATCTCTATCTGTCCGATCGGATTGTTTGGGATAGTGAGGGATGGGCGGAAATGTCCAACCCGAAGGTGAAAAAATACAAATACCCCAGGGGGGTAAGCGAACACGTGGCGGTTGCCAATGCCTTCGAACCATTCGGGGAATGGCTGCAAAAGGCAGGTATCCGCCTCAGTTATGAGCTTCAAGGATCGATTCACCATGCGCTTGGCCAGGCGTTTAGCCAGTACACGGAATTGACGCGGGTACGCCCCTTTTATCGTGACTGG
>JANQHN010000027.1 GCA_028282665.1 Phycisphaerae bacterium
CCGTTCCTCAAAAGATAGTGAGACGGTATGGCGGACAAAGAACAGCATCAGGATGATCCGGTTCAATCGCAGGCAGAGCCGCACCGGGATGCAGATGCGCCACGCGGTGTAAACGAAGCTCCTGAGGCGAAGTTCGTCGACGAAGAACATGGCCCGATCGACAAGCTCCCAGCCATAAACGATGACGTTGTCGAAACGATCGGCTCCGAACGGATCGCCAAAATCGAAATTACCGCGCCGAAGGCTCCTTCACGGCAGCGCGACGACGTCTCAGACGCCGATGCCATCGTGGACGATGCCGAAGAATCCGCCGAATCGCAAGAGGTCGCTTTCGAGCACGACTGGGACAACGAGCTGTCCGTCAGTCGCATCGCCGTCGAACTGAAACGCATTGAAAAAAGCGTCCGCACGCTCCTCGAAGCCCGCGACCCCAAACGCAAACGAAAGCTCGCAGGCTCTCATCGTTGGCTTGAACTGGAAGAAGACGTGAGGAATCTGAAGTACTCAGGGCGAGTCGACGAAGAGAACATCCGCACGCTCGAACGACTCATCCGAAAACGACACCATTTGTTTCGCCGCTTGAAATTCTTGGCCGCAACCCGGCCTACCTGGAACACGTAACCGCATCCGATTCGTGGCAATCAGCACGGTTTTCGCCGATCATCCGAGGCGCCTCCGCCATCACTCTTTTCCCTGGCGACATCGTGCCGGTGACTACCGCCTCGAATTTAGCCAGTTCATCTTCCCATCGGTGATGAGTCGCCACGAACCGGCGGGCCCGCCGTCCAAGCGTATCCGCGAGAGCCTGATCGCGCAACAATCGAACCACGCTCGCGGCAAAGTCATCGGCCTGACTGGCGAGCAGGTACTGCAATCCGCCATGGGCTGCTATGCCCTCCGCAGCAGCAGGTGTAAGCACAATCGGCTTCTTATAAGCCATTGCCTCCAACACCTTGTTTTGCAAACCGCGCGCAATGCGAATCGGCGCAACGCTTACGTCGAACTTCACCAGTTCTTGCCCCACATCACGCACCTCGCCGACCACACGCACCCCCTCCACCGCAGACAGATTTCGCACCGCCTTCACCGGACTCCGCCCAACGATGCGAAACTCCGCGCACGGATGCCCCACACGCACGCCAGGCCACACGCACTCGACAAACCATCGCATCGCGTCCACGTTCGGCTTATAGTCCATCTGCCCAACGAACCCGACTACGTATCGTTTCTCACCTGACCGTTTGGAGAGAGTGGATTCGTCAGGCAGAGGCACGCCATTTCCCACAATGTGCAACCGGTCGAGATCAGCCGGCCTGTCAATCGCCTCTGCCTCTGCTTCGGTGATCAAAATTGTGGCATCAAACTCACCCAACCAACGTCGCTCCATCACCGCAAGCCGGCGCCCCTCCGCCCGATACACCCACTTCATAGGTGGGTAAGATTCCTTCGCGTAAGCCAGCCATTTTTCGCTATCCAGATCGCATAAATCCAAAACGCGTCGCTGCGCGGGGACGCTCAACGCATACGGCGCCATGCTCGACGAAAACGCCACAACCACATCAAAATCGATTTGCCCGCTGAGTCGCTGAATCGTCTCTCGCATCTCCGGGTGATTGAAGTAGGCTTCGGTCACGGTCTGTCCGTTCAACAGCGCACGGACGCCACGCCACTTCGCCTTACGCGCGCCCAAATAGACCGAATGCACTTCTCGACAATGCTCGCCCAACGATTCCACGAACCGCCCTTCGGCAGCATTGTCAATAAAACAGGCACACCACACCTCGTGACATTTTGCTAGTCGCGCGATCTGATGGAAGGCACGCAGCTTATCACCTTTGTTCGGCGGATAAGGAATGCGATGGGCAAGATACAAAACACGCATAACGTCTTATCCCGGAATGTGCTTAGACAGAACTTCGCCCAGCCTTTTAGTCATCACAAGTGGCAACTTGGTCCAAAGTCGACGCGCCAGCGCAAACTTCCCGTTGCTGGGCGTCAGATTCAACGACGCCTGCCCTTCGGGAACGAAATACTGATAAGCAAGCGGCACGGGCTCGAAACCGTGGAATTTCTTGAAATTACAGCTGCCAACGTTATCTGCGCGCGATCGGCCAAAGTCAAACATGCAATACCCCTCCGCAACCGCCCGCTCCATCAAAGTCATGTAAATGAAATTCGGCGCGCTGCACGCTGTCGCCTCATCGCTCGTGCCGATAAAGTATGGCATCACGCTGTCTCGAAAGAAAAACGACAACAAACCTGCGACCGGCTTCCCCCGCCACATGACCAACGATGTCAAATGCGTATCGGGTGCGTTCGTCACGAGTCGTTCGAAAAAAGCGAACGGGTAGTTAATCGAACCGAGCCGGCGCATGCTCAAAGCATAGAGTCGCCACACTTCACACAGATACTCATCACCGTACCGAACTTCAAGACCAAACTTCTTTCGACCGTTACGAGCGGCCGCACGGGCCTTTCTCGGAAGCCAATCCAGCACGCCTTCGGGTTTATCCGGCAGTTTCCGAACAAACCGAACGTACCGATCCACCAAAGGCCAATCAGACACGACTGCGGAGGTGGATCGCAAATCTATCACACGCACTCGCAACGAATCGGCAAGCTTTTGAGCTTCCCTTACCAGTGCTTCAACTACCTCAGCGTCATCAGCGAGTATGCCCCCGCCCACTCCGTAAGGCACACTCACCAACATTCGACCGGCGAGCAGGCTGCGCACCTCAAACAAAGGCAACGCACCGACAATCCGCGCCCCCCGCCACGCCGCAAAATAATACGGCCTGTGCCCAAACACTGAAGCCACCGAATCACGCCAACCGGCAAGATGGAAAAATGTCCCCTCGCGATGCGCACAAACGTACTCGTCCCACTCGGTCGTAGTGGGATCACTCAGCAATTCGACCCTTATACGATCCTCGAAACGGCAATCCGATCCCGCACGAAGCTGCCCCTTCGTTTTGCCCTTCATAACGCCAAAACTATCCACAGCGACCGTAAGGTGCGTGCTAGACACAGACCACCTCCCGCGCCGCACACTCATTTCGTTCATCGCCATCCGCAAACGCGGGCGCAGCCTGTGAAATCACATACCGAAACTTCCCCGATCCGCTGACAGGAATACCTGAAACCTGCCTGGCGCGAACCGCGATACATCGCCCCGTCACCCGCGTAACCGCCTCAGCGACTTGCTGTTCACTCGGCCGGCCCGCTTGCCCCTCTGATAAAACAAACTCGACATCAACGCCGTAGTCTGCCTGCTGCATAATCCGAAATTGTGAGATCCCCACCATTTCCCGAAGTGGATAAATCACACTCAACGCATGTTTTGTTGTTCCGTCGGGAAGATGAATAAAATCCGTCGTGCGACCTTCCACCGCCTGCATCAACGGTAGCCCTCTTCCGCAGGGACATACCTCATCTAACAGGCCCGCAACGTCGCCTGTGCGATAGCGAATCAACGGCATGCCGTAACAATCCAGGTGCGTTAACACGACTTCGCCCCGCTTCCCCATCGCAACCGGACCATCTTCGCCAATGATCTCTACGACGATGTTCTCAGCAGTGATATGGTATCGCCCTCGCTCGCATTGATGCGAGACGAATCCGCCGTCGCGACTGCCATAACAATCCGCAACCGGCACTTCGAAGTAGTCCGCAATCGTCTCTCGATCACCTGGCAGGCATACCTCTCCTGTCACGAACACCGCTTTCAATCCGCAATGCCGCAAGTTCGCACCGCGATCCCGAGCGTGCCTCACAAACAGCGCTAAACTACTCGGATACCCGAACAAACACGCAGGCTTGTAAGCCTTGACGACACGAAGGTACTCGTCCATGCGCCGCGGCGAGAGTTCGAACGCGCTGAGCAATCGATGATTGAACAACCGGTCACGCCATCGTTTCAGCAGGTCGCTCCGCGCGACCTCAATGGGTGAACCCCATAAGTACAACTCGCGTTCCCCCACATCCACACCGAACCAACGATGAGTCCGGATACGGGCAGCCTGATCGTAGGCTTGCCTTCTGCGGTCCAAGTAGAAGATCAACGGTTCGCCGGACGATCCGCCAGTGTTGAACCGCACAAGCCCGCCAGGCATATCTGACCAAGTCATCCGTTCGAGGTTTTCCCGGATGGTCGATTTGTCCAACAAAGGCAAACGAGCAAGCGCCTCGAACGGTTCCTCCCTGGCCGTACGCTGATCAACACCCGCCGCCTGCAAACGCTCTCGATAGAAAGATACATGATCGAAAGCATGAGCCAACAATGCGCCAAGCTTCGAGCGTTGCACTAACCTTAGTTCATCGCCTCCCAACCACTGCGACGCTTCCAACGCCCGCACGAACGCAAACGTCTTGCGCCCAACGAGCAGCTCGTGTAGCGGGCAGATCAAATGTCGAGCAATAAATGGAATCATGCGATTCGTGCAATCCTCCCAGGCAAACTTCCGCTCACGGTGTCCACGCGCGGACCTTCCGCAGTGCTTTCCGTCATCGATGTTATCGGCAGTTAGTTGGCCGCCCTTGGAATCGACGACGTATACTTGAATGAATGCGCAGCATGCACGTAACAACGCAAACCTGCTCTAACAGCACGAAAAACGCTGGACTAAATATCTGAGAACAGATCGGTCGCGTTCATACGGTGTGGCGATCACGCATCACGCGCGAACGGTATACGGAAAACGAAAAAAGGCGCAGACGAAAGGAAATCCCGTTCCAACAATGTACGTACCGTCAGGATCATCCTCCACAACCGGGGTTAGCGACGGCGCATCCAAAGCCGGGTACATAACAGCCGGAACCTCCGACCAATATGCAATAAAAGTTACGCACCAAAAAAGGCGGCATGGTCGTTGTGACACATGCCGCCCTCAATTCTTCTACGTCACTCGCTTAAAGCGGAGTGTATTGCGATCGTCTCTGCTTACGCTACAAACCGGCGACGGGCGCGACCGATCAAGCCCAGACCCATCAGACCCAGAAGCGCCGCACCGGGTGCGGGAACCGGATTGGTGAGAATGATGCCGTCATTGCCGCACTCAACCGTCAGGCTAAGCATCGACCAATCGAAACCGCCGGAAAGACCCGCGGTATCCAATGTCCAAGCGTACATAAAGTCCGACTTGTTGACAATGCTGCTCTTGTCGCCGGCCGTCGCCTCATAGAACATCGGACCGGGAGCGCCACCAGAGCGGTAGTCGTAATCAAACGTGACGTCGACACCCAGGTCATTGGTGGTTGTGAGCATCGCATCCTCGACGGCAAACGGGCCATTAGGAAACTGCGGGTAGTAGACGCCTTCCCAATAGCTGTCAGTCAGACCGGAAACCATCAGCGCGCTGTTGCCCGCGTCGTTGTAGGTAAAGTCAGTCGAAGACGCATTCCAGGTGATATCGGGACGCAACAAGGCGGTGTCCAGACTACCGTCACCGTCGGTATCGATACCAAGATCGCCCATGATGAAATTGTTGTGACCCTTGAATCGCATACCGGTAACCGCAACGAAGCGGACCTGAGTACCACGCGTCCAGACAGAAAGCTGGTTGATGGCATACTTGTGACCACCGGAAGCTTCACCCCAGCGGCCGGCATCATCGTTACCATCATACCCATCGTTGCCGTAACCATTTCCATTAGGTTGCCATACGTGTCCCGTCTGCACGGCCTGTCGAGTCCAGCCGTTCATGTCGAGGTCCGCCATGGCCGCGGTGGACATCATCGCCACCGCGATTAACCCAAGCAATATTGTTCGAATTCGCATGTTCTTCTTTACCTCTCTCCAAACAACTACCCCTACCGCCTGCTTTGGGGGCTTTAGATTTATTCCTATTTCAAGACGTTAGAACGCTGCGAAAGGAAAACCTGTAGTGCAGGCGGAAATGGGGCAATGCCTCTTTCCTCTCAGGCCGGCAGGGGCGGTGCTTCTTCCGCAATGGACCGGTGTCGCGGTACGTTTCTACCCACGAGTACCAGCTAGCTGGCCAACACGATTTCCCTCTCACATAACAAAAATAGCGAGCAAGGGGAAGTTCTTCAAGGGCTCGAACGGAAGTTTGGGAAACTCTCCTCAAGGAGGGCTGCCCAATTTAATTGAAAGGCACTCTTATAGGACTAGTGCTTTATCCGGTCCATGAAAATGGCAAAATGGGAAACATTAGTCTGCATCCGCGTTTCTTTACCCTCGATGTCGTGCAATCCTCGCCAGTCGGAACCTCGTTAGTACCTCACAGCCCTTCATCCACTAATAACCGGTGAAATTCTGATCATCATTCACACAACCGACAAATCAAGCGTGATAGGATCACGTCCAAATGTCCGATACCAGATGAACATGAACAGCATCAACGTTCGTTTGCTGACGGTTGTAAAGTAAAAAACGATAATTAGCCACTGACCAGAGGCTTCAATCTGGTTTAACTCGACACTAGACTATGCGTCGCAAGTGAGTCATTGTCCGGACCTCACTGAGTTCAAGGATGGGCGTTGCAACCTCGAAAGGGATAGACCATGTTCAAAGTACGCGAATATACCGTTCAGCCTACGCTACCTGACGCCCTCAAACCGTTACGCACGCTGGCGATGAATCTGTGGTGGACTTGGAATCCGGATGCCCAGGAACTTTTCAGAAGACTTGAGCCCACACTGTGGCATCAGTTCGAAAACAATCCGATCAAACTCCTCAATGCCATCGATCAGGAACGGCTTGCTACTGCGGCGAAAGATCCCGCATTCGTGGCCCATCTCGAACGTATCATGGAAACACTCAAACGGGATATGAGTTCCAAAACCTGGTTCGAACGGGAGTATCCGGACCTTGCCGACCGCAAGATAGCCTACTTCTCCGCCGAGTTCGGCATGCATGAATGCGTCCCGCTGTATTCAGGCGGCCTGGGCGTGCTTGCTGGCGATCATCTCAAGACCGCCAGCGACTTGGGTGTTCCCGTCGTGGGTGTATCCCTGCTGTACCGGTACGGCTACTTCCACCAACACTTATCAAAGGAAGGGCTGCAATTCGAAGAATACCCTCCAGTCGACCTTCAAAACACTCCAATCAGCATGGTCATGGACTCGGAAGGCCAACCGCTTAAAGTCTGGTTCCCCATGAGTGACCATTCGATCTGTGCTCAGCTCTGGAAAACGCAGGTCGGGCGTGTCGAATTGTACCTGCTGGACACGCACGTCCCCGAAAACTCGCCTGAGGAACAGGAGATCACCGGCAAGTTATACGGTGGGGATCAGCGGATGCGCATCCGCCAAGAGGTCGTTCTTGGAGTAGGTGGAGTACGGGCACTAGAGTCGGTAGGCATCATCCCCGACGTTTGCCACATGAACGAAGGTCATTGCGCCTTCCTGGCCATTGAGCGCATCCGCCAGATGATGCAAAAACACGGTCTTTCGTTCGATGATGCACGAGAAGCCGTTGCGGGTTCCACACTGTTCACAACGCACACACCGGTCCCCGCCGGTATCGATACATTCCCGCCGGACCTCGTCGAGCGGTATGTCGGTCCGCTGGCCAACGACATAGGGCTTTCCGTACCGGGATTACTCGCTTTAGGGCAGTTGGACAGACAGCGTGAAGGCGAACCATTCTCGATGGCAATTCTGGCCCTTAGGCTGGCGAGCGCCTGCAATGGCGTGAGCAAACTTCACGCCCAGGTAGCACGGCGAATGTGGCATCCTTTATGGCGTGAATTGCCCATTAGCGAAGTACCCATTTCCGCAGTCACAAACGGCATACACATCCGAACTTGGCAATCGATCGAAATGGCGACGCTCTTCGACCGGTATTTGGGCCCTGATTGGTCACGCAATCCGCTTGATTCGGAAGTGTGGAACCGGATCAACGAGATTCCGGATGAGGAGCTATGGGCGGCCCATGAACGTCTCCGCGAGCGAATGGTTGCCGCAACCCGCGCTCATTTGAAGAAGCAGCTCAAGCGTCGTGGGGCTCCGCCGTCCGAACTCGATGCCGCCGGCGAGATGCTGGATCCGGAAGCGTTAACCATCGGATTCGCTCGTCGATTTGCGACCTATAAACGAGCGAACCTGTTCCTCCGGGACGTGGAAAGGCTGGAGGCGTTGCTAACGGATGAGAAGCGGCCTTTGCAGTTCGTCTTTGCCGGTAAAGCCCACCCACGCGACGATGTGGGCAAGGAACTCATCAAACGGATCGTAGAATTCTCGCGAACGTCGAATGCGTACAAGCGAATCGTTTTCCTCGAAGACTACAGCATGGGAATCGCAAGATTTTTGGTGCAGGGCGTGGACGTCTGGCTGAACAACCCGATAAAACTGCTCGAAGCCAGCGGCACCAGCGGCATGAAAGTCACGCCGAACGGCGGCATCAATTTCTCAGTCCTCGACGGATGGTGGCCCGAAGGATACGACGGTACCAACGGCTGGATCATTGGTGACGACCAGATGTACGAAAACGACGAATACCAGGACTCGGTAGAAGCTGCATCGATTTATGAACAACTGGAACGGGAAATCGTACCTTTGTTCTACGACCGCGGTCGTGACGGCATGCCGCGAAAATGGATCGCAAAAATGAAGTCTTCCATGCGGACCTGCCCACCTCAATTTAGCGGCAACCGCATGCTGCGCCAGTACGCAACTGAATTGTACGCACCGGCCGCGAAACGCTGGCTTCGCTTGTCAGCGGACAACTTCTCGGCTGCGAAAGAACTCGCAAACTGGAAAAAACAAATTGCCCAAAATTGGGACCAGGTACGTATCGAAGACGTTAAAAGCGAAGGAGGACCGGTACGTGCTGTGGGAGCACAGGTCCCCGTGTCCGCCAGGGTGCACCTGGGAAGAATCGATCCCTCGGACGTCTCCGTGGAAATTTATCATGGGTTGATTGAAGGAGCGAGCGACATCACGGAAGGCGAAATCACACCGATGCGCGTCGAAGGTAAACCGGAGAATGGTGTGTACTACTTCACCGGAGCGATCCCCTGCGATACGACAGGCCGGCACGGGTTCGCGGTTCGGGCTATCCCTCATCACGACGATGTTGATAACCGTCACGCCTCCGGGTTAATACGCTGGGGTTGAAATCCCCCGCTTCAACGCATCAAAGAATATTTGCCAATGAAAGAAGGACGCGCTGTGGAGCGCGTCCTTTTTTCGTGGTATGCAGTTTGCTTGTGGATAAACGGCATCGGTGCGCGCCGCCCACAGCGTTCGGGAGCGCATCAGCCGGGAGCCCGCCGGGCGTCTGGCGGCAATCAAGACCCGTTGTCATTCCATTCCGAGTGAGGCTTTGACGATGAAGAAATTCAGGCTCTTTACGCCGGGACCGACGATGGTGCCCGAGGACATTTTGCTCGCGATGGCTCACCCCATCTTCCACCACCGTACGCCCGAGCATCGCGAGATGGCGATCGAGGTTTGCGAACTTCTCCAGTACCTCTTCCAAACCAAAGGACACTGCCCCATCGTCACAGGTAGCGGTACCTCGGCTGCTGAAGCAGTGATCGTCGGCTGCCTCTCGCCAGGCCACAAGGCTTTCGTGCCGCGCAACGGTAAATTCGCCGAACGCTGGGCCAAAGTCTGCAAAGCCTTCAACATCGAACACACCACCAAGGACATTGAATGGGGCTATGGCGTAAAGGTCGATGACGTGAAGCAGGCGATGGACGCCGATCCGAAGATCGATACCGTCATCGTTGTCCACAGCGAAACCTCGACCACGACCTACACCGACGTCGAAGGCATCGCCAAGCTCTGTCGCGAACGTGATGCCATTTTGATCGTCGACGGCATCACTGCGGTGGGCGCGATCCCCGTCAAGATGGACGAATGGGGCGTGGATGCGTACATCACCGGCTCGCAGAAGGCATTGATGCTTCCGCCGGGGCTAGGCTTCGCCGCGATCGGTGAGCGTGCCTGGAACCGCATCGAAGGCGGAAACATGGCCTGCTACTACACGGATATCAAAGCATACAAAGCTTCGGTCGATACGGGTGACGCCCCTTATACGCCGGCAAATACGTTGATCCTCGGCACGCGAATGGCCCTCCGCAAAATCAAAGAGCAAGGTCTGGAGAATATCTGGGCGGAAACCGCCTCGATGGCCAAGGCAATGCGCGAAGCCGCGGCAGCGATCGGCGTACAGGTTTTCGCGAAGGATCCTGTTGACTCCGTCACCGGCCTGCTCGTACCCGAAGGCGTGGACGAAGGCAAACTGCGCAAGACGATGAAAGCAAAGCATGGCTTCCACATTGCGGGTGGCCAGGGCGACTTGAAGGGCAAAATGGTCCGTTTCTCCCATATGGGCTATGTAGACCGTTTCGACACGCTGGGTGCAATCTCTGCGCTCGAACTGACGTTGGGCGAGCTCGGCTTCAAGTTCGACATGGGCGCCGGTGTCGCTGCGGCACAGAAGGTCTTTTCGCAAAGCTAGAGCAAGCCCAACGTCAGTTCGAGCGCAGAGATTGCACCCAGCGTGTCGAAACGGTCTACATAGCCCATATGGGTGAAA
>JANQHN010000056.1 GCA_028282665.1 Phycisphaerae bacterium
CCGCCGTTACCGGCGACGCATGGAGGGCTCGGAGACAGGACCGAGCACTGTTCTGGCGGGCCACGCCCACGCTCAACCAAGTAGATACACATCGCACCGTAGCGTTTATAAAAGTCAACTTTCCCGACAATGCAAACACGGTGTCGAACGCTACACCTCGCTAGAGCCACTCTAGCATGGAAATCTGTCAACCCTAAAGTGAGAGGAGTTCACTGCTCGGTGGCAGCGGGTGGTCATTTTATCATTCAATCACGAAATGAAGTCGGCCACTGATAGACCGACTCCATCTCAAATGCTGTTGCAAATTGCCCAGGTTTACGACTAGCCCAACTTACGGCGCCGCAATACGACCAGCGACATCGCACCAACCAGAACCGCTGTCGTCGGTTCGGGAACTTCCGAGTACTCGTAGGTCAGCGTAACCGTGCCGAAGTGGCGAGTTGATTCGAGAAAGAGCCAGATTGCGTCATCGGTCGGATAAATGGGTTCGCCAAATGGCCCCGAAGGTGGATCCCAGCCGATAGGTTCGTTGATCCAGAAAAACTGAATGCCGCCAAACCCGCCGTATACGGTTTCAATCTCACCGGGCTGAACCATCGCCTCGATAAAAACCGGATCGTCAACAGCGGTGAATTCGAGTACGCGGTCATACCCGAATGCGTATTCTCCATAATGGGTGTCATCACCACCCGGCGCCGGATCGTAAGCGGCGAGAGCCACATCTTCGATACTGGTGTACATTCCGCCGCTGCCATAAGCCGGGAAACCGTCACCGATACCGAGTTGGTGGATGTTGTAATAGTCGATCGTCATAGAGAAATCCCCCGCAGCCACCGCTGTGGGGCCTGTGTTTTCAACGCGATAGTCAATCGCGTAGTTTAGATTCCAGTCGAACGACATTGCGTCGAGCTGAAGTGCTCCTCCCTGGTCGTCGAAGCCATCGAACGTCAGAAATGGCGCTTCTTCGAAGGTGAAGCTGTAGTTGACTGTTTGGGTGTATGTACCAGCGTGCGCAGTGGCGCCGGCAACCAACAAAAACGTAAACGCTGCAATGCATCGATTCTTCATCTTCAGTTCCTCCTAGAATACTGGCCGCCCTCTCCACTTGAAGCTTGTGTACTCAGAGCGATGCTTGTACTATATCGAATTGCGAATGTCTCTGCAATAATTCTCTGGAGAATTTTTCTGGAGATTATCGACTCCATGACCAGTGTATCAAATCAGAGAGGTCAGTTATGGATCAACCAGTAATCCAGCCTGATGCGCACGATAATACACTTTTCTCATCTGAAGCATCCGCCGTACTGAGAAAATTACAGTCTTCTGTTATAGATCTCCTATTCGGAGCAGGTCTGGACGATGCACGATCAACACAAGTTGGCCGAGCGTTAGGCCTCGACAAAACCCTGGCATGGAAAGTAACCCGTTTTGCTCGTGAAACAGACCCGCTCGGTGCTGCGCGACACTTGCCGGGGAGTGCCGGTTTTAAGATTTTTCTGGATGCCGCCGAGACTTTCGGTGCTCCAACGGATCGGATTCGGACTGTTTCGAAAGCCCAAGACGACTTCCGCCGCTTCGTTGAAGATCAGGCAGGTGATCTAAGAACCTACGAGGCTATGCTGGTGGGATCGAGGCGAGATTCCAAAAGCGATCTCGAGCAACGCCGTTCCTATTATCAGTCTGCCGCCGCAATTTGGGGTGTTCGCGTTTCGTCACAGTTCCTGATGCTTGCTTTGTGCCCGACGAAGCGTGATGACGGGATGTTGGATGTCGTGCAAGCAAGCGGTTTCGTCCGTCTTGAGCGACTTAAACCCGACACGCCTTGGATCGTGCGTCGGCTACTGACTACAACCGATGATGGCGGCGAACGCCTTAATTTCGTACGCGAACCTCTCGAACCAGCCGGCGCTACTTCCCTAGGAACGCTACCACTGCTTCGCGAGTTTTGCAGCGATCCATTGCCGCAGATTCACCAATTCGAAGGAACCGACGGCGTCATTTATGACGAGGTGCTCCCCGGCCCACTAGGTCCCGGGGGAGCGGTCACGGTTGTCAGCGGCGAGTTGTACCGCGCCGCACTCCCGTCCATTCGATCCGACGAAAATCAAATCGGTCGCTACAAACTCGCAGTTCGTACTCCGGCGAAATACGTGTTGCTGGACATGCTGATCCATCGAGAATTGGAACACTTTGGCCCGATGTCCATGTCGATCGCCGGGCTTCTAGAGGGACGCCCAACCTCTACCGCTTTGTCGAATGCCGAAAATTCCGAACCCGCAAGGCAACTTGGTTCGCCGCCCGTTCTCAAAACGGCCCGCCTGCCGGAATATGAACATGTGATTGCACGAGCCTTGACGCTGGCCGGGCGCACGCCAGACGAATTTTGCGGCTATCGAGCAGCAATCGAGTATCCAACCGCTCCGTGTGAAATCGCCTTGACCTGCGAAATTCGGTAATGGTCAAAGGGAGTACCCGTTCCTGAAGATCTGCGATCCAATGTTAGGGTCACCGTCAGGCTCTCAATATGAAGATGGAGATAGGCTTCTGTTTCAATGGGGAATCTGCAACTGGGGCAACGGTGAATATTGTAAACTCGATATCACTCGACAATTCACAAGCGACGAGTGCGAGGATAAGGACATCTGGCAACTCAATCTCACGTTTTGATTTCGCCCAACACAAAACACTCGTAACTCCGGCCACAAACGGTGCACTGCGCCCAACCAACTGGACGAGTTCCGCGAGTTCTCAATCTTTTCAGATCGCAAAAGACAACAAGACTTAACGGGGCGAGTTGGCAATTAAATGCGCCGGTTGAATCGTTTATTCGTGTAAAGTCCACTTCGCAGACCGGCATCCGCCGCCCCGCGACGCTTACCGCAGCAATGGCGAATCGAACATTTCACGATAAGATAATCGCAATCGAAATGGACCGGCTCGACGCAGTGCATGCATATTTACGAAAGGCTTCGCTCATGGATCTATTCGAGGTCATCGATAAGAGACACAGCTATCGCGGACCTTTTGCACAGGAAATGATCCCACGAAACACGCTCCGAGAGATTGTGGAGGCGGGCATCAAAGCTCCCTCGGGTAAGAACGCTCAAACGACAGAGTTTGTCATCATCGACGATAACCATGTTGTTCGCCAGATCAATGAGCTACATACGTCGAACGTAGCGGTCCAACAAGCACGGGCTTTCATCGCCTGTATCGTCGATCGGGTTCCGGTAGCAATTTACGAAACGCACAACTTTCAAGTGGAAGACTGCGCCGCAGCCGTCGAGAACATGCTTCTTGCGATTACGGCGAAAGGACTGGCATCCGTTTGGATCGATGGTTGGCTTCGAACCGATGGCCGTGCGGAAAAAATCGGCGGTTGGCTCGATCTGCCCGCGGAAAAAATCGTTCGTGTGTTGCTACCTCTTGGGGTTCCGGTGGAGGCACATCAACAAAAAGCCAGAAAGCCATTCCAAGAAAGAGCTTGGTTCAATCGATATCGCGCTGACTTGTAACCCAAACGAATCAGCCGGTCGAGATGTGTCCGCCCCGCCATTGGTCATCGACCGATAATTGTGATGTGTCCGTCCCATAATGGTGAACATTCTGACTTCATCGCACTTTTACTATTTTACCCATATCACCCATTCATTCCTTTTGGCCGATTAAAGAAAACAAACGCTTGTTTGGTGAGCGGTCTTATTCGCCGCGTAACGGAAACGTGGAGCGAAGGACGCGCGGTGATCTAAGGCCAACATTCATGCCGTCGACCATCACCGTCGACATTGCTGATCTAAAGGTCACGAAAGAGCCGGGCGCTGAGCTAGTGACCTACTCTCTAGGAAGCTGCATTGGGATCGCGATTTGGGATCCTCAGGTATTAATCGGAGGCATGCTCCACTACATGCTCGCCGACTCGACCATCTCTCCAACAAAAGCCGAACTGAAACCCGCCATGTTTGCGGATACCGGAATTCCGCTGCTATTCAAATCGGCCTACGAACTTGGCGCAGTTAAAGAAAGACTCGTCGTCAAAGTTGCCGGAGGTTCCAAACTGTTTGAGACAAGCGACAACATGGATATCGGCAAGTACAACTACATCGCCATGCGTAAGATCTTCTGGGGAAACGGCGTATTGATCAACAGCGAACACACGGGCGGCGCCATCAGTCGAACAATGCGGCTCAACGTGCAAACGGGATTTTGCAGCATCGAGAATAGGAAAATGGGGAAAGTGGGAATATAGACAATAAAAATTGAAGGGCGATAGAAGCAACCAGTCAAGATAAATGTAGATGCACTTTGCCGTTTGCAGACCGGACACTTGCGTTCTTTTCGTGCCTGCGTCATACCTTCTTACCAGCCTTAACGTGGCTTGTTTGTCGATGATGAAGGAGTCTGCGGTAACACGACCAAGCGTCTTGCTCTCCAACACACCGCAACATTTCACACCATCGGGAGTTTTCTCGAAGGCTTACAATCTTTGCAAAAAATGAAGAAATGGTTGCATTCGAATCGTTTTCGGTCCATACTTTCCGCCGGTTTGAAAGTGGAAGCAAACTAGACACTTTACGGAGAATGATTATGTCTTGGTGGATTTGGGTTATCGGCGCAGTTGCTTTGTTCCTGGTCTTTGGCGGCAATCTCTTCACGACCGGGACCGAATAAGGCAATTACGCGCAGACACGGATTTCGCGTTCAAAGACGCGGTCAGAAGAACGTCCGAAATCCGGAACAGAATTGCAAAGAGGCCGACGGCGGAGTTTTTGTTCCGTCATCGGCCTCTTGTTTTCACGAAGATCGAGTTCCGCGTGACTACAGAAGCTATAGAAAACGTAGCATCTGAAAACGAGTCTTCTATAGCGTAAGACACCTCATCGGGCACTATAAACAAACACAGGTTTCGTTTTAGTTCAGCTCAAACTTGGCCAGTACCAAATTGTGATCCGAACCGCTTGACTCTACCGTGCCGTCAAAGATTGCGTACGAACCACCCACATATCGCTTAGCCACTGCCTCACTCGCGATAATGAAATCGATCATCGAACGGTAGGGCTCGCGGTTGTAGGTGATTCGCTGGGATTCGGGGATCGCTTCGAAAAATGTATGCATCCGCATTTTCCCTGTCCCAATTAACGTTTTGAGCGTACTGCTTTCAAACACGTCGTTAAAATCACCGCACACAATTATCCGCGCATCTGCTTCATCTTTGAGGCGTTCATCAAGCAAACGCCTAACCAGTTTCGCTTCAGCAACCCGTATGGACTCAGCGTATTCACGTCCGCCGAAGTTACTCTTCAGGTGAAGTACCCAGACCTCGAACGGCTCGCCCTTTGAGGGCCAGAGGGTAACAGCGAGAACGTCGCGGGACATTCTACGCTCTTTGCCATCAGGTGACTTAAATTTCAGATGCCGATGCGAGGTCACAGGTCCCACCGGCACCCTTGAAACCAGGCACACATCAATTCCTCGCAGATCATTCCCCTCGAAGTGAACGAAATATCGATAACCCATGTCCGCCAAAAAAACATCAACGAATCGCTTCAAATACCACCTGTTTTCGACTTCCTGGAAGGCGATGATGTCGGCATTCGCCCTGCGGATCTGCCGAGCAACCAACTCCAGTTGTTCTCGAGGCTTGGTCGGCGTTGACGCGTCATCGTGGTACGGGTCGTCGACGGGATCAAAAAGGTTCAGGACGTTGTACGTCGCGATTGTGATGGTGGAACTGAGTTCTTTGAACGCCGGCGGAGCGTAGGGGGCAACTTTTGCTTGTGACTCATCCGAAAGAACCGTGATCTGCGACGGCTCCGTGACTTTGATCTGCGGGCGATCCTGGTACGTTGTCACAAGGCCGCGGACTTCAACAAACTTGAACTGGTAGGCCTTTTGGGGATCCCCTTCGAACTGAGACAGATTCGCCGTCGGAATGAGTGCCGTAAACTTGCCAGGCTTCTTCTGGTCGAAGTTGAGAAACACAAAACTGCCGGACGATCCTGCCCCCAGAATAAACCCGCGCACCTTCGCCACCCGGCCGACGACCAAATCAGCCTGTTCCCAACTGACTACCGGAATGGCTTCATCAGGCTTGATCGGTGTCTGTTCGCCGGCAATGACAGGCGAGGCGATACAAATCACCATGATGAACAACAAAACTCGTCTTCTTGAGCATCCGGGACGACGGACTGGCGATACGAATTGCATGCTATTTTCTCCGTGGCTGTGCGGGCGACACACTATCCCTGCAGCGCGCTGACTCACCGTGGCGCGCGGTATTAACCGTTTCAATCAAAACGTAGCGCCCGAAGGTGAGCTCCTTGCATACAGGGCGCGGTAACGGATGCCACACTCTGTCAAAACTTGCTCTAGGGATAGCAACGCATCAATGTTTGTCAATTCGAATAACTGACGATTACTCGGCCGGGCCGGTCACATTGCTGTAGAACGCGACAAAGTCATCGCCCTCGACATGACCATCACCAGTGAGGTCGGCAAATTGACACCCTTCCACGACCTCACCGCCAAAACAGGCCTGCAAGGCGGCCGCGTCGAACAGATCGATATCCCCATCGACGTCAACGTCTCCATCACCAGCTAAAATAGCAGCAGGCAAAATCAGATCGGCGATCACGGGGCGATGGTCAGAGGCAATACCACTTAAAATGAAAGGATTCGGCAGGCCATCGGCGATGATCTCCGGCAACCCACCCAACGGTGTGCCTGAGGTATTGAAAACAAAAGTTCGTCTTGCGGAAACGATACTGTCTTGCCAAGCAATGTAGTCCAGCTTACTGCTCGACCGCGTCCCACGACTTCCTGTAAAATAATGGACTGCTTCATCGTAAACACAATCGCCTCGATCGCGGTCCGTGCCATCCGGCGAGCCCACGATCTGAGCTTGCGTAAACCAAGCCGCAGGCCCTTTACGCCCGTTTGTAAGCTCGTCCTCATTCCAGTCGCCACCCCAGACAACCGGCGTGTGCGTCCCCAGGATACTAGTCGCAGCAGGAATGTCTCTAATTTTATTATGGGGATCGGGCTGGCCGGTTCCCGCGCCGTTTAGCAAATAGTCGATGTAGTACGCCACGTTTTGCGATGCCTCTAGGCGCTGTTGCATGGAATCGGAATCGCCATAGGCTTTGAGATGACAATTGCCAACGACAAGATCACCCGCGTAATCGTCATCCGGCAAATCCAATTCCGCAAACATGAACCCGCGAATGCCGCCGGTTCCACCGGGGGCGTACTCATCCGAAAAGACCAGCGGGATGTTCGAAAGTAGACTCCGGCCATCACCATTCAAATCCGCAAACGGAAACCGACTAAGGATCACATTTCGATTGAAACCGTCGGTGGTTGTACTTATGAAAACATATGGCAGATCGTACTCGGGCGCAAACAGTTGCACGTACGATGTCACCTGTCCGCCTTCGAATGGATCGGTTCCTCCATACCAAAAAAGATCGATGACGGTTTCCATTTCGGAAACACTGTCCGCACCGCCGCCCGAGTCGGCGGCCTCCTGCAACAACAAAACGTCCGGCTGCATGGACGCCACAATCAGAACCAACGCATGCCAGTTGTTCAAACCAAGGATCTTACTTTCCGTAGTCGTGATCCCATCTTCAACATTCCAAGTCATAACGCGAACATCCGCCGGATGGCTTTTGCCCCAAAGACCGTTGTCCGGATCCCATTGAGCGATCACAGTCGCGGCGGAGGAGCAAATCACCAAAATAACGACCAAAACATTCGTTGGTGTGTATGTCTTCAGCATGCGTTCTTCCCGGCGCATAAGTCAAAGTGCGCTTAAATTTCTGTCTTTGCGGCTAAAAAAGAGCATGGGCAGGCTCACACCCACCCATGCCCCAATCCTCAAGTCTATCAAGATCGGACCGTCAAATCGACCTCACGATCCGGTCGATTCAAGCGCAAAAGAGTTTACAAACCCCTTTAGGCTTCATTTCGGACCTACTACGGACAGGGACCGAACTCGTTTTTGACCGCACCAACGTCACCAGGACCGACGGCGCCGTTATCGTCGAAATCCAACGCAGCACACTCGGGCAGGTTGATGTCACAACCGAAGCTGTTCTTCACAACGCCGACATCACCCGGGCCTACCGCACCGTTGCCATCCAGATCGAACGGGCAGGGTTCGGTCTCTTCGCCGACGTAACCGATATACAACGCAACTTGGTACGAATCGTCAGCAGGCTTGCTCGCATCATAGTTTGACGACGTCGGATCGTTGAAGAAACCGTCGGGGAGGCCGCCCTCGCCATTGTTGTCGTAGTTGATGTCGACATTAACGATCAAACCACCAAGGGCGCGCGGGTCGGCGGTGTCCCAGTCACTACCGGCAGGCAAACCGTCGTAGGCAAGTTCACTAATGTTCGAGGAAAACGCCGTGCCCGAACTGATCGAGTCACTGTCAGCAATACCCATAAAGCCGATCTGGTATTCGAAACCGGACTCCTGGCCGAGGAAGACCTGGCCGAGTTCCATCACTAATTCCAGTTCGTAGCTGAACGTCGTGGGGTCGTAGATGCCACGAATCAACGCAGAGTCGAAGTCGCTGAACGGCACGCCCTGCTGATCGACTTTGTACAGCTCAACCGCACTGATGAACCAGACGTTTCCGACCGAGTCGATCATGGGAGCGGACATCGAAGGACCGTTCGGCGAACCGCCGGTAACTTCATACATCTCGGCAATGCGGCCAATTTCCTCGCCGTCGGCATCATAGATACGCTTCGAGAGAGCCGGGTCGGCAAACGGACCACCGGAGGTATAAGCGACGATGGTCCATTCGGTCAGCGAGTTGTCGCAATCGACGCGAGCGATAGCGATGTAGTTGATGGGATTGTCATAGCTGGCACCGAACTCATAGACAACCGCAGACGCCAGCAGGCGACCAGCCTGATCCACGCCGAGAGCGACCTGGGAAACCCCACCGCGAAATGCGGTCTGGCTGTGATAATGATCGAACTCGTTCTCATTGGCCGCGTTGTCCTTGACTTCGCCCGTACCGTTGTCGGTCACGGTCGCGGGAAGTGTCAGCAGCGTCTGCGTGCCGTTGACCGCGCCACCATCGGGAGCAACCGCCCAGATACTGATCGACTCGGTCGCACCACCACCCGCAAGGCTCTTGCTGAGGACGCCGGCAATGCCGTTGCTACCGGCGACACAGGGAACGTTCCGCGTCATGTAGGCAACCGCACCGCGGTGGTCGCTCGTACCGGTACGATGATTCGTCGTGGCGCCGATCGAACCACTCACCGGACCGTAACGAAGCTGCCCATCGAAGTTAGCACCCATGTAATGGGGAATACTTCCAAACAACGCCTCAGGGCCAATGTTGGGAACGCCGTGTGCAGAACCTTGGTTGCTAAGAACGAACTGACCGGCGCCGGCGTCACTGAGACCCAGACTGCTCACGATGTTAAGCGCACCACAATTACGCGACTCCATGTCTACGTGGACGATGTTGCTGCCAGCCACAGGATTCGGGCCGTTTGCCTGATAATCATCTGCACGGAACAGGATGTTCCCGTCTGCATCAACGGAACCAATACCAAACGAAGCGTTTGACTGGTTTGCGTTCTGACCGTTCATCGCGGCGACTGCACGAGTGACGCTAAGTGCGGTCGGATTGTCGGGATAAAAATCGACCAACGCACCCACGATACCATTGAAACTCCCACCGAACTCGGCGAAGACAACGCCAAACTGGTTGTTGTCGCCATCAATTTTGTGCAAGCGGCTAATGGACTGCGCCGAGATCAGGCTATTGTAGAAATCAACGCTCGATTTGCTGGACTGAACCAAAGGCGTGACACCGAAGGTGTAACCCATCGACGTCTGGAAGGGTGTGAGCGTAACGTCAAAGGAATCACACTGATCGGCCGTGGCAAACGGATCCAACGCAACGCCGGGAAGCCCGCCCGGACCAACGCGATCTTGCGCGACGGCAGGCATCACTGCCGCGAATGTGAGAACCAAAACTGTACAATACGTAAATGTCTTCATACCTTGCATCCCTCCTGAATGTCTAAATCCGAAACGATACGCGCACTCCACGCCTAAGACGCGATAGAGCGACCTTATCTATTGGCGACACCGGCAACGCGCCGGCAGCTAATCCGAATGTTTCTCTGGTTTGGGCGAGGCGCTTACTCGCAGAAAGCAATTCTCATCCCCGAAAGCACCTTCGCTCACTGGTCCCGGCGTGCTCCTTCCCGTGACCCTCATCATGCGACTTATGGCTGTCGTCTCGCTGTACACCTGCCCTCTGTCCAGGGTGAGCGGTAGCAATAGTTACCAGGTACCAGATTCCACCACGCAGAAATGGTGAACTGTCGTTTCGTTGCCCAAAAAACATTAGCGAATGACGTAGTTCATAGGAACTTCGGTCATTCCCTCATCCTCATGCTCCACCGTCGCCCCTCGTGGATACCAGTGGTCAATTTTGCGCGACTGGCTATCGGTCATCGCCTCAACGTGCCCATCCCAGAACATGGCGTTGATCTTGCCCTTGTTCACTTGGCATGAACCGTTGGAACGTTCGCGAATCGTGTTGTGGCGGTAAGTCAAACGCAAATTCAAACCATCGCCAGGCGAACCCCTTTGAACCTGCTGATTGTCCCAATTAAGTGTGCCGTTGCGCACACCGAAAGCTGTAGAACCAGCCCACCATCCTCCGCTTGTCGTATAAGAGCCGAACGTAGCCGCACGGGGGCTGATGTCGTGATCCAAAATTTGCGTATCTGTCAAGTAACGAGTGGCGTCTGAAGCCATGATCTTCAAAGCGGGAGGACCGACTCGACCGACGCGGGACACATACGAATTGACCCGCACTTCCCAATCTTCAGGGCCGGAAATGGCATACACTTTCCTCACCGGCATCTGGTACATGGGTGCGAGGACCTTGCCCTTTTCCGCCTGCCCCCAGTATTGGAACCAGACGGGCATCAAATAGCTCAGCGCTGTCCAGGTATCCTCCGCCAGAAAATCGTCTTTGTCAGGGGAATTGTTAACCCCGTACAGCACGGATTCAATATTGACTTGAGAAGGACATTTGAATCGTTCAGTCCCGGCCTTCATTCGGAGCGCCCGATTGTTAGGAAGATCGATTTCCTCGGAGAGAATCGGAGATATCCAATCAAAAGCCTGTACAGGAACACTCGAATCCCTAAGCAAATCAGGCTCACCCGACATACGCAGGCCCAACGCACGAAGCCGGACACCGCTAGTGTTCAAACCCGGAATCCACTCATCTTGATCGGCAGCATACACAGCAACGCCGTTACCCAACCCTTTGAGTTGGCTGGCACAAGCGATGGTCTTAGCTGCCATCCGAGCCTTGGACAGACTCGGCAGCAGAATACCTACCAGCAAAGCGATGATCGAAATCACCACCAACAGCTCAATGAGCGTAAACCCGGTTCTAATCGGCCGATTTGACAACGAGCGTCTCTGCATCGACATAGCGATTCTTTTCTCCCAAATCCTGTAGATATCCACGGTCTCTGGAGGAAATCCGTCGAACACCATCTTCACCTTCAATGAAGGGCAAAAGTGTTTGCTCACCTGTTTCGGGGTTATCAAACGGCCTGACCGGTCCCAAATCCTCTCGCGCAATCTTGAAAACCTTCCCCGACTCAACACAGATCATCGGCAAACGGTTATCAACGACGGGCTCGGGCCGTGACATCCAATACCAGCCGCCCAAGACAACGACAATTGCCACAATAACGATCAGGTACTTTGTATTTCCTTCCATACTCCGCTGCCGCCCGGCCTCAATCAAAAGGTGTTTCGTGAGATAACAAGGAGCTGCGTCAAAACCCCTTACGTGCATCAGGAAGTGGTGTGCCCCTGACGCGGTCCCAATAGTGCCGCAGGGTTTTTCCCTCCCGATTCGCCTCGTGTACCGCGTGAAGGCACAGGCACAGTCAAGCCATAGCCTACTCGACGCGCGGCGCATTTTCAAACGCTATCTCCGTTAAGGTTTCTTTAAGTCGACTCACTCAATCCACCTCACCGTATCTCCAAACACGGGCAACCGCACCGTCAATTACCTTTGCTTTTGAGGTAGTTTAATCCGGATATGTTGTCTGATGATTAAGGAAATGCGAATTAGTCGACCTAATTCCATTAAGTCTTGGAACTATTTGCAGAATCGAATGCAATGACACAACACTCATTTAAATCACAACAAATCAAGCCCGCACTCAAGCCATTCGTCCATCCATAATGGAAAAATTAAATCAAAAACAACAGAGTAGGGAAGAGGGTGAGTTAAGGCAACTCTCAATAACATCCAGCAAGGCATCAAACGCGGAAAATGGCGCCTAACTTTTTGCCCAGTAATGTAGATGCCCCAATCAGGGTAACCGTCATCAAGGCCATACCCCAAACGCCCATCGCGCTGGCGATGTACGGCCCATCTCCCAATCGCCTGAACAGTTCGTAGATCGCCTTGGTCATTGGATAGTGACTTTCCGTTTGGGCCAGAATCAGCGAGTCGCTTACTTCAAGCATGGCAAAGCTAAAGACCAGCAATGAGCCAGCGATAAGGTTGGCCGTGATGAGTGGCAAGACAACTCGACGCATTGTCATTGTGGAATTTGCACCTAAATTGCGTGCAGCCAGCTCAAGTTCGCCCGATGTCTGCTCCAATCCGGCTACGGTTGACCGCACTATATAGGGTAGCCTTCGCACGGCATAGGCAATCACCAGAAAAAGCATTGGATCGGGAGCTTGCCCGGTGATTTGACACATCGAAGCCAATCGATCCCAACCATGTGCATCAAAATAGGCTGCGAGTTGCGGAAAAGGCCAGTGCAGCGTCATTCCTACATACCCGAATGCCAAAACCAGACCCGGCACGGCGAGGGGGAGCATAGCAAGTGAATCCAGCAGCCTCCGCCCCTTAACCCTAGTTCTGACAATTAGATAGGCTATAAGAAACCCAAGGAAAAGGTCCACGATCATCGAAAGAAGGGAGTACGTAAGGCTGTTACGAATCGATCCGACAGCTAGCGGATGGCTCAGCGCGCCGTCGAAATGTTCAATCGTCCACGTTTCCGGCACGAGCGAACGATACCACCCACCTACGGGAGATAAACTCGCAATGACAACGCCGGCGTGGGGCATAACCGCCACGAAAATCACCACGGCGAACGCCGACATGGCCAGCAGCTTACCGCCTAGGCTAAGTGTTTT